>JANLRK010000582.1:0-12116 GCA_031361585.1 Pirellula sp.
AAGGCGAGCATGCGCCTGCGAAGTAAATGGCTGCAATTAGTAGAATGCGAATGGACATAAATGTTTCCTGGTTAAAGTCAGAGGTTGGTTTGTTGCAATATTCTTATAGGACGCTAGCAGCGTCCACCACGTTGCTGACGCTGCTAGCGTCAGTTTGTGCTCGAAAGCACGACGTAGAATTCGACCTCGGGATCGTCGTACTCAACGCGAGCACAGAGGAAACCCGTAGCTGCATAGACTGACATCCTAGGAGGTTCTTGTACGGTAGATGGTGTGAAAAGTTCAGCCGGCTTTTGAATCGCTTCGCTCGTGATTGCTTGGGCAGGAATGTTGCTCGCAGGCTGATTGGCAATTCGAAGCATCAACAGAAGTGAGGCCGCAAGAACGGAAAACGCAATTGCCGTACTTGTTCGCGAGTCCCATTGCGACTTGCGCGTCGGTACGAACGGCTCATTAGCTTGCGTCAAGCCGTTCGGGCTCTTCCGAAGGGTGGCCCGCATTTGTTCTTGCCACGCTGGGCTTGGGGATACGCTTACATGGCGGCTCCGAAGAGTCTCTTCAATCGTTCGTGTTTGGGATTCGAGTTCTTGGCAATTCGAACAGGTAGCCAGATGCTGTTTGAACGCGGCCTGCTCTTCATTGCTTAGAAGCTCCAAAAGGTAATCGTCTAAATGTCGACATAACTCTGGTTTCATTGGAAAGCTTTAGTCCTTACTGGATGGCTTGTTCGGTAGTTGTGAAGTGCATGCTTGACGGTAGACTTCTTTTCGCATTTGTGATCTTGCAAGTGACAAACTGGACCGAACGGCCTCTTGACTTATCCCGAGGACTCCCGCCACTTCGTTAATCGAAAACTGTTGGCAAGCGATCAAGTGAAGTACTTCTTTTTGTCGATCGGGGAGACTTTGCATTGCAACAAGAGTTTTTGAGACCTGTTCCGTTTTTTCTGCAATCTCGCGCGGATCGAATTCTTTTCCCTCAAAGTCTTTGTTCAAAGAGAAGGCCTCGTTCAAAGAGCAGGTGGTTTGATGCTGCTTGGCCCGGAAATCATCTGTCCATAGGTTCTTGACAATTCGAAAGAGCCACGTTTTTAATGCCTGCGGGTCTTTTAGTGAGTCCAGGTTTCGCAAAGCGCGCAGCATGGCCTCTTGGGTCAAGTCTTCGGCTAGATGTTGATCTCCGCAAAGGTGCATCGCAAATCGATAAACGCTCAGCAGATGATCAGGCAACTGATCATGCACGCTTTTCGGTTTCCATTGGTAGGAATTTGGTCGACTTGCACTACTAGACGGAGCAGCTATTGAAACGTCAAAGAAATTTTCGAAAGATTTCGAGGTCGATCCCAGGTCCTATAGGGGAGCTGGTTCCAAGGCAGAGACATTGATCGAGCGGAGCACGCCACTGCGCGGGTTAAACAAGTCGCAGTTGCGTGGAAGCCTATCCCACTTCAATGAGTTTGCCGGCTGGGTAAGAGATGCAGCGACTCGAAAATCTTTTGAAGTTTTGTCAAAAGTACGTCGATACGACTCGCTCGCACGAAGGCGAACGACTTGGGAGGTCCACGTCGACTACTACGGATGGCGGTTTCTCAATTTGGGGGAGGTCGCGACCTATGTCTATCGAGTTTTTGAATACTGTGATTGGTTGTATGTTCTTTGGAGTATGGCTAATTGTCGGCCATATCATGACGGTGGATTATTTTTAGTAGCTGATTGACGGTCTTAACGACTAGCAATCTACTTAGTCGTTCTGTTCCTGAACATTATTGCTCAATCGCTTGACTAATCCTATCTCGATGGCCACTGCAATCCATTTGCCCAAAATCAAGTTCTGTGGCTTGACCAGGTTAGCAGACGTATCTGCGGCCATCGAATTTGGGGCGGACGCGATCGGACTGAATTTTTACAAGCCGAGCCCTCGTTATGTTTCACCCGAAGCAGCGAGGGGCTTGAGCCGTGTTGCCGATAGCCGTGTATTTCGCGTCGGCGTTTTCGTGAACGCGTCGCCAGTTGAAGTCGACGCTGTGATGGCTATTTGCCCGCTCGATTGCATTCAGCTCCATGGAGACGAAACGCCTGAATGGATCGACCAAGCTGCAGCGTTCCCTCGCTTACAATCGATATATTTCATCAAGGCCATCGCTTGGCGAGATTCGGTAGAAGACCGTGAGAACGCAATCGCTTGGACTCGCAAACGCCAACCTCGATTGCTCGGACTTCTAGTCGACGCTTATGATCCCATTCAGCGCGGTGGTACTGGCAAAACAGCCCGTTGGGATTTGCTTTTCCCTCGGCCTGAAGAATTGCGAAATACAACCATTTTGCTGGCAGGTGGTTTGACTCCGGAAAATATTTCGCAAGCAATCCAAACTGCAAAGCCGGATGGGGTCGACATCGCGTCCGGCATTGAGACTGCCCCAGGGATAAAAGACCATCCAAAAATGCGAGCAATCGCAGAGGTTTCTAGGCGAATGCTCTTTGAACAGTCGTAGTACGGGGCCGCAAGCCTGACTCATAAATAAAATTGCCAATAATTAGCCGTGCTACCACCCCGTCATTGGTGCCAATGGGCATTTTGGGGAAACCTTGCTAAACTTACGGTCCGGAAATGTAGAACGGGTTCTTACCCCCGTGTTACACCTCGCTTTTTGTACCTTCGAACAATTTGAATCGGTTTGCCCATGAGTTTGGACCAATACAGTTTCTGCCCTTGCGGCAACGGAAAGAAGATCAAGTTCTGCAAGTGCAATGAGCATTTCCCGGAGATGCAGATTATCCATCGAATGATCGTCGGCGAACAAAATGTCGCTGCCCTGGATCGCATCAACGCAAACCTCAAGACTCTGCCGTCAGAACCATGGCTTCTGGCCATGAAATCAGAATTGTTGCTGCAATTGGGTGAACTCGAATCGCTGGAGGAAACATCCGCGAAGTTCATACGCTTGCAACCCGATAACCCGCTTGCCAAACTGTATCGCTCGTTAGTTGCGGTGGTCCGGGGCAACACCGAAGAGGGGGCAACACTCATGCTACAGGCGATCTCGGATGCAACCGAAGCGTTGCCACCCATGACCGCCACGGTAGCTATGAATCTCATGGAGTCGATGGGCCAACGAGGCATGATTTTGCCGGCGTTGCTCCATTGTGAAATGCTGCTCGACATGGGTGGCGATATGGTACGCGTTGCGTCTGGTGCCTACGACTCGCTCGTTTCGCAGTCCAATGCCAATACTCTTTCCCGCGAGTCACTCCCCTCGCCGATCGAAGTGGAAGATGCGCCGTATGCCGAACGACTTGCGGAAGCCAACGCACTGGTTAGTTCCTATCGAATTACGACGGCGAAAACCAAACTCGAATCGATGCAACGCGAATTTGGTGCTCAGGCTCCGATTTTGCAAGTCTTGCTGTATTGCCAACTCATGCTGACCGATGTTGAATCGGCTGGTACCACTTGCCGCAAGCTTGCGGACATTAAATCGTTGTCTGAACCTCAGCGCATTTACTACCAAGCCCTTGGATACGATTTAGCCCCCAAGGCCAACGGTGTATCCGTCAACGAAGAACTCTGTCAATACGTGATTGAGGACAATGAGTTTGAACCAAAGCTCCTTGAAAACAAGCACCTCCTGCCGATCGCGGTCGATCAACTCAAGGGATTGCTCGATACAATTCTGAGCGAAGAGGTGCCACCCAAGCTGGCGTTTGTATGTGTCGAGCCGGTGCTTCAAGAACAGTTCAGCGAACTCGATGCTGCCAGGAGCGGAAGCTGGATGGCTTACTACGGAAAGCAGACCGATAAACCTGCTCGATTGATTTCGCTCGAGCCACCGATCGGGACGCGAAGAGCCATTCTTGAAAACGTCAAGAAAGATCTTGGCATCGGCTCGCTCAATCGCGAACTGTTAGAGAAGCTGCCATCGTCTTATCTGTCGCAAGTCACTGCTTCGATCATGCTTCGCAAGCAGGTTGCACCAGAACGAAGGGCGGCTCTTAACGATGCGACACGGCAATTGGTGCTCGACGGGTTCCTAGACTATCCACAAGAATGTTTGTCCGGAAAATCACCGCGCGAAGCTGCCGGCAACGATGCGTTAAAGCTCAAGCTCGCAGCCTTGCTCTTGCATTGGCAGGGTTCGGGTACCTCGGCTTTAACTGACAATCAATTCAAGGACCTTCATCAGCAACTTCATTTGAAAGTACCAAAGATCTCTGCCTCCGAGGACGTTTTCGATTTGGTAGGTGGTGCGAGCTATTTCTGGACCGACTTGAGCGACATCAATGCAAACAGCTTGATCCAATTGATGCAGTCGGCTATGACGCGCGGAGTTACGTCGGTTTATGAGAACTTAGTTCTGAGTAGCGAGCAGATGCAGTGGCCTGACGAGTTCAAACTTTCTGCCGAGTACACTCAGCTCAATCTAAAAACCAGAATCACGAGCGATCCGGCCGAGGCTGAATCGTTATTGAGACGCATCGTTGAAGCAGGCAAGGAGCTTGGCGTGCCAATCGGAAACGCAGTTCTGGAAAGAGTCGAAGTATTAAACATGCTTGGCCGCTCAGGTGAGTCGCGGCAGTTCTTGGAACAATCGCTTCGAGACAATCCGAACGATCCGGTTCTACTTCAGTTCATCCAAATGGCCATGGCGCGACAGCAGCAAGCACAAAGAGGACGTGGCGGTCGACCTGAAGCCGCGATGACATCAAGCGCTGCTCCCTCATCAGGACTTTGGACTCCAGGCCAATCCGATGAACCTCAATCCAGTGCCGGAAGCGGATCAGGCGGCGGTAGCAAGCTTTGGATTCCCGGTATGGACTAGGAATGTAAGTCCAGTGTAGCTCGGCCCGGAGTGCCGAGCTACACTTTCTATCTTTTGCCAGTGACCAATTCATGCAAAGCGGACCAGGTTGATGAAACGGCGGAACACATTCGTTCCGATGTTCCCCACTGGCCGCCCCAGGCGGGCAAAATCAATACGGTAAGAATGAACGCTCCTATCATAGCAACAGGCAGAGTAGGATCGGTTTGGCCAATGGCGGCTACCTGCCGGGCATTACCGCAGAGCGGTGCTCTTCGCATTTTCGGCGGCGTTAGTTCTGCGAGTTGCTGAAATTCAACGTCGACTTGGTTGGACTGGCCGATCCACTTGTGCGTGCATAGAACGCTCCAAAGCATTTCTTGATAGAGTAGTTTGGATGTGCTCCCAACGACAATGTTTTTTGCAAGCGACGATGGGACACGGACGCTAAAGCTATCTCGACTCATCTCTAAGATGTCAACGTTAAAGCGTTTCCATCCCAATCGAAGGGATCCACGCGAGTTGCCAAGGCTTACTTTGCAGCGATAGGAAGGTGTTGCATCAATCATAGTGAGTCACATTACAGTTTGGACTGCAGAGAAAATCTCCAACCGGCAGATTCAACCGCCTAAATGAAGTGTGGACGTTGATCTTGAGCAAAATATAAAATAGCCTTGAATATTACATAAAAAGTTACATAGGCTTGGCAAACAGTAAGGCATGGACTATCTGAACCGCATAAACCGCTAATGCCAATCATGCCGCCCATGCGTGCTAGCGATTCTTTTTTGACGTTCCGACTTGTCCCGGTCGATCCTAGTAGTCGTAGGGAAGCTATTGTGCCTGCAATGACGAATTTGCACGTAAAAGAGGATGCCCTGTGCAAAGCCATGTGATTCTAAAAATGACTACTTCAAGAAAACATGCCACGCATCGAGCTGGGATTGAGTGCGTGTTTGCATGCGTATTGATGTTCGCGACATGTCGCGTGCAAGGACAGGTGCCAGGCATATGCACGCAACCTGATGGTCTTTCGTGGACAATGAACCATCAGCCCAATATTGGTCTACCGCAAGGCAGTCAGCGTAGTCTTCCGAATCAGCTTGACACGACTGCCTTGAAAACATTTCTGAACAGGGCGGATCTCCGGGCTTACGCAACGAAGCCCGTTATTAATCGCTATTCGCCTCACTCTGTCCAGAACGCCATTCCAGGTCGACCTTCCAGCCATACGATGAGTCCAGTTCATCCCGTTTCAGCCATTAGCCATCGGACTCAGCTCCGCGGCGATGATGATCTCCTCGCCGCACCTACAAGTACTAGTGACGATTTACTTGCTCCCTCTTTTGCACCGAATGCGAAAAACGATCCACTCTCGAGCATGGGGCCGGACGTTGCGAATGAACAGCAGCGAGCAGAGAGGAAGGTCCCTGTCCCTGCAAACGGTCAAGCGGCTGTAGATCCTCACTTAGAGGTATTCGCAAACGAAAAATATCCTTCTGCTTTATCATGCGCCAAGTGCCATCAAACGATTTATGACGAATGGCGAGTAAGCGGCCATGCGTATGCAGCCGTGTCCCCTATGTTCCAACGATTTGAACAAGCTGTCGCGGATTTGGTTCGCGGTACTTCGGGTTCGTTTTGCGTTCGATGCCATGCTCCGGTTGCCACGCAAACCAATCATCCACGCGAGGCACCCATTTTTAATGGCCCGGTCGTTTTCCGAGAGGGAATCACGTGCATCGCCTGCCATCGAGTCGTCGAACGATACGGTCGTGTGAATGGCGAACGTCGCATCGAAACGGGCAGTCCGTATGACCCAGTGGTTGGTAGCTGGGGAGGCGATGGCATTGCCGCCGTTATCGCGGACGCGGAAAACTATAAAGTCAAAACCGACCCCAACGACAAACGTCCACTCCAAGGTATTCACCAAGGGGCCATCAAGTTCGAACAACTATCGGACAGCTCCTTCTGCGCGGCATGCCACCAAGTGCTCGTACAACCAGGCATCGCACTTGAAGTTGTCTACCAGCAATATCGCTCGGGTCCAGCTTGCAAGAAAGGGGTTTCCTGTCAGGACTGTCATATGGGATCCGTACCCGGCAAACCAAACGGTTATAGCTTCGGTGCAGCTGCGCAGGTCAACGGGAAATCCATCCACGCGAACCGCAAACATGCCAACCATATTTTCCATGGGCCAAGCTATCCATTGGCGCACCCGGGCATCTTTCCTCACAACGAAAAATCACTCCGATGGACTCCTGAGCAATGGCTGGAGTTCGATCATCGACAAGGCTGGGGAACCGATGCATTCGAGAATGCCATCCATCGAGGTCAGCTGACAAACGCCTTTCCGCCAGCATGGTCCTCCGCCCAGGAGCGTCGCGATGCACGGAAAGTAGTCGATGAAAATGAAAAACTGATCGCAGTCAAACGCGACTCGGCAACCCAAATTCTGGAAAACGGCGGCCGCATCGATGGCCCGTTCTTCGATCGAGAACCTCGCGCGGGAAGCGATCTCAAACTTCGATACGTGGTCAGTAATACCAGCGAAGGGCATAACATGCCGAGCGGTTCGCTAGGTGCACAGCCCCAGCTATGGCTAAACACCGTGCTGATCGGACCGGATGGATCCCATTTGTGGGAATCCGGACATTTGGACACCAATGGCGACCTCTGCGATTGGCATTCTCTCGATGTCCGTGCCAGCAGATATCAGCGCGATACTCAACTCGCAAATTTCCAAACGAAGTTTTTGATTACCAATGTGAAGGGAACGGAACGAGAGATGTATTTGCCCATTCCGGTCGACGTCGATCCGTTGCCATTCTTTCGACCAGGTACGGTCCCTTACACCGTGTTGAATCATCCGCCGTTGATTCGTATGGAAGCTCACAGCATACCACCCTTGGACTCGCGTACTGCTCACTATACGATTCCAGGGAAATTGCTTTGCTCACCAGGTCAGTACCGATTGAGTGTACGCCTTCGAAGTCGGGTTGAGCCAGCCTACTTTCTGTTGTTCTGCAAAGGCACGCCGGACATGCATCAGACGCTCAACGAGAGCATCATCGACATCCATCCGTATTCCACCGAATTCATGGTGCGTTAAGGTGCGAATACAAACAACAACTGCACTGATAGAAATAAGCTTTCGACCGAAGACGAATTCGCGGTACTTGCACCTTGCATTTTGTTTCGTAACGTGTGTCTTGATAGGACCGGCTGAGGGTTGGCAAGTGCCAGACACCGGGCGCATCATTTCAATCGCCCCACCTCCCACAAAAACGTCCGACGCTTTCGAGTCCAAGCCAAGTGTTTTTCGCAGACTTCCAGTCTTGCATGCAGCCACTCACAAAAATCCGCAGCAGGATTTCCTAGAGGACATTCCGGCTCGCGATGAACCAGCTTTAAAATCGTCGCCACTTAAAAGACCAAGACCTCCTAGCGCGGAACGCCCTGTGCCGGTACCGGGACCTGTCGACGATCCGCAACCCATCCATCCAAGATCGCGCGATGACGCACAGCTATTGCCCTCGCCTTCTATCAAAGATGAGGCTATCAAAGATGAGGTTATCAAGGATGAGGAATTGCTCGATGACGGTTCGCTCGACCAACGACAAAAATCTGTGACTCCGTATCCTAGGCCAGATTTTTCGACTCCGGCTGAACCTGTTGTACCGTTGCCTATTCAACGCGCTCCAGAGGAGTTTAGAGGTTTCGAACCAGGGTCACCGGGCGATTGGAATCTCCCCGAACCCCGAAGAATCTTTCCTTTGCCTAAAGTTGACGTTCCCGCACCTCCATCGCTTAGCCCATCTCAGACGCCACGCCCCGTTGGTCCATTCGACTCGAGCCAGCAGAAGCCGAACAACTCGATGCACTTAAGTGAGCATCCTGGAAACTATTCCGACTCGCCTCAGTTTGAGTCATTGCTGCGAGCCGGTCCGGTCAACTTCGGATCGTATGCAGGCTCATTGAAGCTAGGTGGAACCGCAAGATCCCGTGTTCCCGCAATGAGCAATTCCTTTGCGCCAGACGAATCGCGTGCTCTTCGCGAACGACTCAACAGCAAGCGCTGGCAACTGCAACATGCCAGGCAGTTGCCGACGTCCAATAGCAGTACTCCCGTGGTGGCAAGTCAAACGTCCCTCGTTCCCTATCAACCGGACGACTTCGCCCCGGTTCCCTATGTAGCCCAACCACTTGATCCGAAACGAGAAAAAGAAACGTACTACGGAAAGCTCGCCGTTGATACCCAGCGACCTTGGGTCGAATGGTGGCGTCCTTTCTACACAACTGGGATGTACGAGCCAGGCGTTCCGGTCCTGAGCGATGTAAACCTATTGACTCCCGCTTTTATCGTTTATGGCGACTATCGCACGGGGGTCGGTGTCCACCGCAACAATGGTCAGCCTGTTCGCAGTCTGGCTTCTCGGCTGAACCTTGATATGGACCTAAGACTGACTGGAACGGAACGATTCCATCTTTTTACCGGTCCGCTCGATCATAACGGGCGTTTCACACGTCTCGACTTCAGCAACGACAAAGTCGAGTTTGTTGAAGAGCTCGACGCACAAATAGATACCGCCTTTTTCGAAGGGGACTTAGGCGCAATCACCGGTAGTTGGCTCGGCGATGATGCTCCCTTTGATTTGCCATTCACCTGCGGTCTAGTCCCGCTTCTTTACCAAAACGGAATTTGGATGGAAGATGCGATCGCAGGTTTTGCTGTCGGAGCACCTTGGAAACACAATCGGGCCCTCAACTGGTCCAATTACGAAGCTACCTTTTTTGCGGGCTTCAATCAAGTTACGAGTCCCGCCTTCAATAATGACAACAACGCTGCTGCTGTGTACGGAACTGCCTGGTTCATCGAGGCATACAACGGCTACATTGAAACGGACTACGCGTACTTGGACGATCTCGATAAACAAGATCGTTCGTACCATAACGCGGCTATCGCCTACACGCGTCGTTACTTTGGTCGGATTTCCAACTCGGTTCGATTGATTGGCAATATCGGTCAATCGGGTCCAGCCATCAATCGAACAGCTGACGGAGCCCTGCTTCTGTTTGAAAACAGCCTCATCTCGGCACAACCAAGCACTTTAGTACCCTATTGGAACTGTTTTGTGGGGAGCGGTCGGCCTCAAAGCGTGGCCCGAGCGGCAAACGCAGGGGGCATCCTTCGCAACACCGGAATCAACTTCGAGACAGACGGGTTGACCGGATATCCAACGCTCAACGCGACTGCCTCGAATTCCTATGGCGGGGCCCTTGGACTAAACGTCTTGAGCGCCGATTTCCGAAAGCAATTGGTGTTTGAATTTGCAGCGCTGGATACCTACGGCAATCCCGCTCTCAGTGCGGCAGCAGGTCCGGAATATGCTGTTGGAACACGCTATCAAACGGCCCTCAACAACCGCCTCATCTGGCGAGTCGACTTGATGAACGGCTGGTTCGACAACGCACCGGATATCTACGGAACCCGAACAGAAATCCGCTGGAAGTTCTAAGCGATTGGACTAATGGGCTGGCAGCCGTCGTGGCCGACGCTGCTAGCGTCGGTGCGGATGCTGGCAGCATCCGCCACGGTGTACAATGGCACAACGAATGGAGTCCCATGCACGGGATGGTCGATGACCGTTACGTCGACTCCAAAGGCTTGCCGGATCAAGCTCGGTGTTAAAACCTCCCGGGCTGTTCCTATCGCGATCAACGAACGATTGGCCAACAGCGCCAATCGATCTCCAAACATTGCAGCGTGATTCAGATCATGCAATGTTACAACAACGACCAAGTTCCGTTCTCGGGCCATTCGACGCACTCGGTCCAGAACATCGAACTGGTACTTCAAGTCTAGTCCAGCAGTCGGTTCATCTAGGAGCAATATGGGTGCGTCTTGCGCAATCGCTCTAGCCAGGATCATGCGTCGCCACTCGCCCCCGGATAGTTGTGTAACTCGATGCTTTCTGTATTCCGAAAGGCCTGTTGCCTCGAGCGAGTCATCGATCACCTCGCGATCGTGTTTTGACAACGGCATCCACCATCCGCAGATGGGCGTACGGCCAAGTGAAACAACATCGTATACCGTCAGCTCCGATTGTCTATTTTCATGCTGTGGCATAACGGCAATGCTTCGCGCCAGTGCGCGTCGACTGAACATCGCAATATCTCGCTTGCCCACAGCAACGGTACCAAATGCTGGCCGAAGCTGGCGACATAGCGATTGTAGCAATGTAGTTTTTCCTGCCCCATTCGCGCCAAGCAAAACGACCACCTCGCCAGCCTTGATCTCGATTGAAATACGATCCAAAATCAACCGTTGCGCATACGAAAAGGACAGATCGTTACTTTCAAGATCCTTAAATTCATACCCAGTCATGCAGCCCCGTCCCGCGATTCATCTCGCGACTTCAACAAGAAGAGGAAGAATGGACTTCCCAACAGAGCAGTCAAGATTCCGACAGGCAGTTCCGCTGGTGCGACGATGGTCCTTGCTGCCACATCCGCAACCATCATGATAGCCGCTCCGACACAGCCGCTCATCGGCAGCAGACGAGCATGACGCGGACCTACCATTCTTCGCGCAATGTGCGGTGCGATCAAACCGACAAAACCAATAATGCCTGCCGAAGCAACGGCGGCGGCGGTGGCGATACTCGAACCAGTCACTAACAATAATCGAAATCGAAACAAATCCAAACCTAGTGACTCAGACGTGACGTCGCCAAGTAGAAACACATCCATGGGACGTGACATGCTCCACAAAATGAGAAAACCGAGGAACGACGAAAGCGAAGTTGCCAAGACAACACTCCAGTCATTTCCAGCTAGACTACCCATCAGCCAAGCTAGAATCACAACCATGCTACCGTCGTTCCAATACATTACCAACGATGCGATCGCATTGATCATGCTGCTAACCGCAACACCTGCTAGCAACAACGACAGAACCGAACTACCTCTGCCTAACGAACCTATCGCGAATACCATAGTGACTGCCAACAAGCATCCCAACATGGCCGAAAAGGCCGTCCCGCTTAGCCCCATCAGTCTCGTTTGAAATCCAAGGACGACTGCCAAGGTTACGCCGAGCCCGGCACCGCTCGACGCGCCGATAATGTATGGATCCGCCAGCGGATTACGAAACAAACTCTGAAAACCAACGCCAGCGATCCCCAAAGATCCGCCCACGAGGCATGCGGTGATGACTCGAGGCAGTCTCAATTGCAAAAGAATCGTCCGCTCGGTCTCGGTAAGCGATCCGGATTGCAATCCGATGAGCCAGTGAACGACTCCGTAACTAGAAATCGAT
>JANLRK010000106.1:0-1807 GCA_031361585.1 Pirellula sp.
GGTGCAGTATTTACATGCATTCGCATCTGGTCGAACTGACTCGCCCGCAATCTCTGATGCAATGCTACAAATTCCATCGTGATAATGTTTGCACTTCATGCGCATGTACTCGATACTAAAACCCATTGAACGCCATCGGAAACGTACTGGCATTCGCATTCGGTAAAGTCTGGATTGGTGCAAATCGCCAAAATTCCAACGCCCACAGGGGTGCCCGGTGAAAATACGGGAGTTGCGGCATTGCAACAATTACCCGGAGCGACCGAACTCGAACTGGAAGATGGAATGCTGGATGATGGAGCACTCGAAGACGGGACACTCGATGAGGGAGCGCTCGACGACGGTACACTGGATGACGGCTTGGAACTGGAAGACGATGGGTTTGAGCTACACGTTCTCGTTGCAAGTCCAGAGTTCCCAAAACCTATCTGGTCTGCGAATATTCCCAACGGATCCTCGACAATTCCTACTACGTCCGCTACCGATTCTTCTATCCGCGTGAAGCGAGCCACTGCAAAACCATCGTCCGACCAATCGCTTAACATGACGAACTTTTCGAGCCTCTCGGAGCATGTTGTGTTACCGATCCGGACGATTGCCCACTGGGTGCCAGTGCCGCCAGCCCGCCAGAGGATTTGAGCATTTCCGCCAACATCGCTCACTTGTAACTCAGCGAAATCTGGGGCAACTGCATCTGCGAATAGGTTGGGTTTGAGCGCAGAGATGACATTGATTTTGCAGGCAACAACACCGGCAACGATCGCGGTAGTTATTTCTCCAGCAGCAACAGGCGATTGCAAAACTCCCCAGCGACCTGGCGTCGGAGGCACTATTTCAAAGGCGATGTTACGAATGAACTCCATTTCATTATCAGCGGGGAGAATGACCGGTTGTCCCAATCCAACAATCGCACATTGATCAAGCGGATCTCCCGTTTCATTTAGGACCTTGACGATCGTTGGACTGCGGAGTGAACTTTGCTGTGCAGGCGCCTGAAATGAAACTCCCCCGTTGCGAAACTTTTCCACAACACGCTGCATTTCCGTCCAGTCGCGTGCACTGATAGCAAGTGGATCACCGCGCTGTGGCATTATGCACTCAACCCTAAGAGACCAAAGTCACCCCGCTCGTAGACCCGCTCCACATAGGCGGCCTTCGGTCTTCGTACTATCCGATGCGCATCGCCATCTACCTCGTCGGCGTAGTACAGCCACATGTAGTCCCAGCCTTCTTTGTCGAGCACCGTGATATCTGGCGTGAATACGATGGAGGCGATGTTTGGACTGGCAGCGAAGTTATAGGTAATTTCAAAGTCTTCGCGCCCACGACGCTGGCCAGTGGAGCCAAGGAAAAGCACTTCACCAGCGGCAAAGCTTTTAAAGGATGCGTTGTTGACCTTGCCCGTTAGCTGAAAGAGAGTGTTTTTGTAAGCAGTACTGACGAAGATCCTGGGAATGTAATGCGTCTCCGAAAACTTATAGGCTGGGATCGTAATATCGACGCCGTCGACCTTGTCGTCGCTTACGCCAATGGCGCCCTGGAAATCAGGAGCGAGAGTTCCAAAGCGATTCGTACCAAAACTCTGCGTTACATGGACCGTTGCGCCAGTTGTATCGAAGGATTCCGAGGATGCTTGACTCCGTATTTTGTAATTTACGTGTGCAAGCCATACTCCCGCGCCTTGTGGATCGAGCGTGTAGCTGTCCGCCTCCAACCCGTCGAACAATGCGGGTGCCGTATCCTCTAGCTTGGCCGCAATTCTCAATTCATCCTCGCTGCGCCACAAGTTGAAGATGAGCGTGGCAGT
>JANLRK010000148.1:0-9880 GCA_031361585.1 Pirellula sp.
GTTAGGGCTGGTCTAAAATAGAATGGAAAATATGCAACGCCAGGGATAAACGACGTGGCCTGTGCGACCGTTTCACCACCCAGTTGGGCATAGACTTGGGGAATTAGATCTCTTTCAAGCGGCCAATTTTGCTTGAGTCGAGCATACGTAAGAACGTCGCTGGCTACCGCAGTATCCCGAAAGAGAGGCAAGATCGGCAACCAGTTTGCTGCGATATAGGTTCCCGGATAACGCTGGTCATATAGCTTTTTCACATATCCCGCGTGGAGAATCGAATTGGCGGAAGAAGTCGAGTTAATGGAAAGTGTGTTGGTGAACCCGTTATACGAATCCATTCCAAAAGCTCGCCCAGGAAGAACGCAATAACCAAGGTGATACAGCGATCCGCCTGTGTATTTCCAAAAAGAAGATATCCGTTGATTGTTTTGCAGTCGGTTCCATTGCTCTCGAGGATTGTATTCTCTCACATCGATATACACACCTTTGAGCCCATTGTCGTCGAGGTAGTCGGTTGCCGTCTGAACGGCCTGCAACCGTAAGGCCCCTGGATCTTCCTCAGGTTTCGATGGTGGAAACCAATTTTGAAACATCTTTTTCGGATACTGAACGGTACGTTCGATGGAGTCAATGCGTGGGTGGTTGCCGCCGACCGTGATGAGGTTTGGAGTCCGGGGCAAAGTCGCTAAAAGATCCTGGTTCGCAATGCCGTAGCGATAATTCTTTTGAATGCAGCCGGACTGAAGCAATAGACAGGCGGCTACCCAAATGAGCACGAACCTCGATTGCAAGAGTGACTTCATTGAGCTTGTTTTTAGGATTAAATCAGAAATGCTTTTCGTGGATTGGGTGGTTCAGCCGATTTGGGCAATCGGATCTCCACCGTGCAGCCTTCGTTCGGACTGCTTTGAATCCAAACCAAACCGCCATGAGCATTGATGGTTCGGCGCACCATTGCAAGAGAGATTCCAAGGCCGCGTCCGTGCTCGCGTCCACTAAAATAAAGATCCCAAGCTCGCTGAGACGTCTCGTAGGACATCCCCGGGCCTGTATCTCGAATCGCGATTCGGATGCGAGGCATAGCTTCGCCATCGGTCCTGGCCGACGGATCTTTTGGGCCATATTCAGGGTCCCTGGAATTCACTTGCTGACAAATAATTTCTATGCGATCGTTTGGCCGACAGACTTGCATGGCATTCTGTACGACGCTGCAAATCGCTTCGACGATTGCGGCTCTTTCTACCGAGCAGTATAGCGGCTTGTCTGACATACGAAGACTGCATTGAATTTGCGATCGCGCCCATTCCGACTCTTGAATGATAGCTGCTTGCCTAACGATTTCCACAATGTCTTCAATGCGAGGATGAATGGAACTTGGTTGAACCACCCGCATCATTTCAGCTAGCATTTCGTGCGCCCGCATGGATTGGTCCACAATCGTCGCCAAAGAACGCCTATCCGATTCCGATTGAGCTGCCACAATCATTTGCTGAGCTCGCGCGGCTATATTTGCAAGGGGATTATTGATTTCGTGAGTTAGACCATACGCGAATTGGTATATGGCTCGTTGGCAAGCACTTTCAACCGCATGATCAAACTGAATTCTTTGACTGTTTGAAAGAATCACTGCGTGCATTGCATTAGTCAAGACTCGCATTGTTTCGTCGTCGGGCTCGGTAACTCCGCGTTCTCGAACGCAAAGCTCGCCTCGGTGCAATTGATGCAACAGTGACTGAAGTCGTGCCACGTAACTACCTATGCTGGAAGTCAAATTTCCAGCGACTTCAAAACTGTCTAGCAGCTCCTCGATGATGTTCTGAATAGAGGCTTGTTCATCGCCAGCGGAAGACCACGACTTGAGCTGCAACGCGACTGCCATCAGTTTGCAGGAAAAGTTCGTTGCTAAATCAGTTGAAATCGAAAGTGGGGGACGGTTTGCGACTGGAAAAGCTCCGTTGGATTCTACCTCCACAGTCACTTCGCGAAGCGATTCAAAGTGCTCAAGGTTCGATTCCATTGGCGCGATCGAAAGCACGGTCTTCTTGGGCGCTCGCGTGGACCGTTTCACCGCCGCACCAAAAGTATCGGTATCCATGTTTTGAGGGGATTTCTTCACGGCGGTTTATCTCTACGCGAAAGTCCGATCGGTCTATGCAGTCTTTTCCGGTCGAGAACAGTTTAGTCGCTCGTAAAGCGAATCGACAGTATGCTGCTTGGAGCTCACTACGCTCGGGCGAGCGTAGCTACTCCATTTCAGAATTGGGACACTGCCCTAGATGGCAACAGGCCGATCAATTTCCAACAAATCGCAGGCGCGATCCAGGAGTCGATCTGTTGTGAACGGTTTTTGCATGAAATCGTTGGCACCTGCGGCTCGCAAGTCGGTTACTTTGTCTTGCTCGACCATCCCGGAAATGCAAAGTATCTTAACGGAATCCATGGTTCGGTCACCACGTACTCGTTGGCAAACTTCTTTTCCGTTGATATCGGGGAGCATCACGTCCAGAATGACAATATCTGGGCGAAACTCTTTGACCTGCATTCCCGCGTCGAAACCATTGTTGGCCGTACGGATGTCAAATCGTCCGTCGCGTTCAAACGTATCGTACATGAGATCAACCAAATCTTGGTCGTCATCGACGATTAGCAATTTCTTCTTACCGCTTTCCAAGGCATCCGTTGGGATACCGTTATCTTTCATGAAGACAAACAGTAGATCGCGGGGAATCCGACGGAATCGACTACCTGGAACGCGAAATCCTTTCAGCGATCCATTATCGAAACAACGAATAATCGTTTGTTGGCTCACCTTACAAATTTTGGCGGCCTCGCCAGTCGTAAAAACAGTTTTTGTGCTCGACATTGGGGGAATCATCCTTCCTGAATGTTCGTTGCAATGTTGACGACGGGTCGCCAAACTCGCACGCTCGGTCTATCCTGTGACAGTAACCACGTCTGCCGACTTTACCGAACCTGCCGTGGTTGAAGCGGAGGATATCGAAGTGGCGTAAGCGGGGTCAAGATGGATTTCAATACAAGTAGTTCACATCGAACAAGTAAACTGCGCAATTAGGGCGTCGCACACGGATTAAGCCTAGGCGGGCAAACTGGGATTAGGTACTCAATTCACCAAGAACAGCAAGGAAAAGGTCATGTCGGAATCTGGGTTATGCCGTTGGGGCATTTTATCGACGGCGGCGATTGCCAGGAAAAATTGGCGTGCAATCGCTCAAACAAAATCTGGAACGGTGGTTGCCGTAGCAAGTCGTCGCATCGAAGCTGCTAAGTCCTTTGTCCGCGAATGCCAAGCTCACACCGCCCAACGCAAAGCTCCGGATGCGATCGACGGTTACGATGCATTGCTTGGACGCGACGATATTGATGCCGTCTATATTCCACTGCCCACCGGCTTGAGAAAGGAGTGGATCATTGCCGCCGCTGAGAGAGGCAAGCATGTGCTCGCAGAGAAACCTTCGGCCTTATCCGCCACAGACTTGGAGGAGATTTTGACAGTTTGTCAACGCAACAAGGTCCAATTCATGGATGGGGTCATGTTCATGCACAGCGCGCGCCTGCCGATGTTGCGCCGCTGTCTAGACGATGGCGAATCAATTGGCGCCATTCGCCGAATAGCTTGCCACTTTTCCTTTCTTGGTGACGAGGACTTTTCGCAAAAGAACATTCGAGTCGACAGCCAGTTAGAGCCGTTCGGGTGTTTAGGGGACCTAGGTTGGTACTGCATTCGCTTTTTGCTGTGGGCCAATCATTGGCAGGTTCCAACTCAAGTAACGGGTAGGTGCCTTTCCGGTATGCAAGGGGAGAGAAGTGGGGCCGCTGTGCCAGCTGAATTCTCAGCCGAGCTCCTTTTCCCAGGTGGATCATCTGGCAGTTTCTACTGTTCCTTTATTACAGGAAACCAACAGTGGGCGCACATCAGCGGCACTAAAGGCAATATCGTCATTCCGGATTTTGTATTGCCTCACTATGGATGTGAGGTCTCGTTCGATATCGAAAAACCCAACTTCGCGGTCAATGGATGTGATTTCCATATGCAACAACACACCAAAAAGGTGATTGTCGACGAATATGCCAGCGGTCATGCACCAGCTCAAGAGATCAACATGTTCGAGACGTTCAACAACATTGTCCTCACTCGAGAATTGAACCCTTTTTGGGGCGACATTTCTTTGGCGACACAACGCGTTTTGGACAGCTTGCTTGCTGATTCCAAGTCCGTCTCCATCATGTAGCGTAGTGTCGCAAGCCATTGGTCTCATTCCCAAGCTGAGGCTTGAGAAAGAGAAGAGCCGGAGTTTGGGGACGAGCAAATGCTCGACATCATCCAAAGACAGGATCTACTTCTTCCTCGGACTTCTCTTTGTCCTCTTTGATTCGACGACTCTCGCGTTCCACTCTAACGCGTTCAGGTGTCTCGATTCGAAGCAATACAACATCCTTGGCTGTCAACAGAATGTTAATGAAAACAACCGGCAAGGTAGTTAAGACAAGACCTACCACCGCAAACATTTCTTCGGGTGTACCCCAGTTAGAACCATTGTCCGGAAAAAGCTTAAGCAGAGTCCAAAATGGATTAGGGAAACAATACCAATCAAAACTCAAAACTTGATAATCGTTGGCTGCTAAATTGAGAGAACAAGTAAAAACAACCGACAAAACAATTAAGACCAACGTCAAGGCAAATGCCATCACCAATCGACCAACTAAAACATGCCTCAATAATAACATGCAGGCCAACCGAACAAGGCCTAGATAAAGAGCCAAATAGCATGTCATTGCCACGATGTAAATCAACAGCGAGAATTGAATATTGCGTAGGTTGGGTTGTAGCAAAACCCATGGCGCGATCGCTAACGTAGAGGCAGAGCCGACGAAACTTAGCAGAATAAAAATATACCCAGGGCCCGCTCCGGGGTTGAGCCAAGTCAAGAAAACGCGTCCCAACAGCGAACTAGGCAATGACCGACGTGCGCGGGCAGGAATCGTTCCGCGTTCTCCCATCATGATGCTGCCAGCAATCCCCCAATGAATAAAGAGGAAGTTCACTGCGACAGCGATTATTTGCTGCATAAAAGTTGAGGCGCCATAGGATGCAATCATGAAGCCTGACATCGTGCTCATGACAAGCCCGATCACTAATAGCGGAATTCTAATCGGAGTGGAACGGTTTTCGCTGCTGACTCCTATGGCACAAGCACCGCACCGTAGGAGCAACCA
Source organism: Pirellula sp. (assembly GCA_031361585.1). GTDB lineage: Bacteria > Planctomycetota > Planctomycetia > Pirellulales > Pirellulaceae > JBKCUI01. Next base: position 5,233 of record JANLRK010000148.1, read on the forward strand.
GCCATACAAAACTAAGGCCAACAAAAAGACGCCGAAAATGATCCAGCCAACTAAACCGTATACACCAGAATTCACGATGCCAATGAGAACGCCACCGGTCCAGAACGCACTCAAGACCTGTCCTGCTAAAAGAACGATAGAAAAAAAGACCTGCTGCATTCGCGTTTGCGAGAATGCAGCAACCGAGATCGCGATGACGGACAATGCCAAACTGCACGACGTGATGACCAGGATTGTCATCGCTATGACTTCAAGCGTAACGCCTCGAAGAAGATAAGTTAGCGCAATACAGGGCGCTATGACCGACAGGTAGACGACTAGTTGAAGTGCTGCTACGCTCAGTTTGCCAACAAGGATATGTCTTGGCGAAAGTGTCGACAATGAAAGCGTTTCAAAGGTACCATCCTCGAGCTCTGATGCCATGGAGCGAAACGCTGACTGAGGAATGACGATCAAGGCTGGCACAATCAAAATGATGACGTACCCGATCAGCATCCCGGCCCCATTCGAATTGTAATAGATACTCGGGATCATTCCTACGATTGCCAAAATCGACCATGCAAGTACCACAATAGTGAGGAGCAACAGAGTCCAAGAAAACTGCTTGCTCTTGAGGGCTTGACGTGTCTCCTTGACCAGAATCGGGTTGATCCAATCGCTGCATGCAATGAGCCTCTTGTCCCAATTGGTTTCCCCCTCAACCAATCGCTCAATGGCGGCCGCATGTTCCAGCTGGTCAGGAGCCAAAACAGGAGGTTCTGATAGAATTGCGGCTATGGTTTCGGTCGAGATCGAGGTCACTGGATGGCTCCTGTGGTAACTTTCATGAACACATCTTCAAGCGTTTCGCGGTGAGCAGCAAACTCCAAAATGGCAAAGTCTGCATTGACGATTGCTTTTAGCAAGGCGACTTGCTCAGCCGAGCCCCCCTGGAGTTCCAAGGAAAGGGCATTGTCGGTTCGCTTCATGTTCGAAACTCCTGGTTGCTGGCTAAGCCAATCGTGTAGTTGTTCTCCGCGGTCGATTGCGGTTATTTCAACACGCAATGCACCTTGTATCGTGCGGCGGATTTCGGCCACACTCCCAACGGCCAATAATCGACCTCGCTCGATGATTCCAACTTGATCGCACATTTCGGCCAGTTCGGTTAGGATGTGAGACGATACCAAAATGGTGGTGCCCTCGACGGCCAACTGCTGGATCATTTGGCGCAGCTCGATGCGAGCTCTCGGATCCAAACCGTTGGCGGGCTCATCCAAAATCAACACGGCTGGCGAATGGATCATGGAACGTCCTAAACAAAGACGTTGTCGCATCCCCTTTGACAATCCAGTGATAGGCTTGGATGCGATTTTGTCGAGTCCGGTAAAGCTGAGCGTTCGACGCAACGCGGCGATGCGATCCTTGCCAATAAGACCGTATGACCTAGCGAAAAAATCCAAGTACTCAACACAGTTCATGTTCTGGTACATGGAAAAACCGTCGGGCATGAAACCGAGTCTGCGACGCACTAAGTCCGGGTCATTGATCACCGAAAAGCCATCCACCAATGCATCGCCATAGCTAGGCAATTCCAACGTTGAAAGAATGCGCATGCTGGTTGTTTTGCCAGCGCCATTGGGTCCGATGAAACCGAAAACCTGCCCTCGATAAACTTCAAACGAGATGTCGTTGACCGCTTTGGTACTCCCAAAAAACCGATGGATCCGACGCAGTTCGATCATCGGTTCGGTATCGGAATGAACATTTCGATCAACCATCAAAATCACCTTTTATTAATGAGCTCGTTCGCGGTCGAGTACGTCTATTTGCTTATCCGGCAATCTATCTTCAGCAAAAGGGCTGGTACCTGGTGCAACGGATTCGCGTGACATGGCTGCGATGATACCGAACGGGAGCAGCATCACGAAAGCGAGACCGAACAAACCAAATGTCACTACCGGAATCAGGACCATGACTGAGATTCCGACATAAACGTTTTGGCCGCTGTTGAGCACTGCCAATCGAATCACCAACAGCAAGATCGCAGTCAAGGCAGTAACGAAAAACAAGCTTCGAAGCGTTATCTTGTCGCCCATGGTGAGTCTCCTGCTTGTTGATGGAAATTAAATATCGCGACCCGCAAGATAGCGATCAAACCAACCCTACATTTCGAGGCATTCTTGTTGCGCTAGGATAGATAGTACCATATCCTATTCGTTGGGCGAATTGCAGGAGCGTGTTACAGTAGCTTGGGCCGCTGACCCGAGCGTCACAACGGCCCGGTTGGCAACACTGGGATGTGTTTTCGCCAGTGAAATCCATCGCAGGTCACTTTTGCCGAGTTTGCCGAGAATGACCTTTCACTGATAGTACGGCTTCAAATCCTTCGCACGGCCCAGGGGGCCATGCTACTGGTAGAATTCGGTCTGCCGATCACTACCCACAAAGTCCTCAACAATCCAAATATGAAAACATTATTCACTTTCGTCTTTATCGCTTTCTGTTCCTTGGCCAATGCTGCAGATGTTTTGTTCGAGAGGTTCAAAGTATTCCCACCCGGCATGCATGGGGTTTCGCGTTACCGTATTCCAGGTGTGGTGGTCACCTCCAGAGGCACAGTCATCGCCTATTGCGAAGCACGAAAAAACAGCAGCTCCGATTGGGGAGAGATCGAAATCCATCTACGACGTTCGATCGATGGAGGAAGGTCCTGGGGCGACACTAACCATATCGCACACCTCGGCAATCGCCTCGAAATCAACCCGCACAAGGCCGCGTCGCATGAACAGACGGTTAATAACCCCGTTTCTATAATTGATCAAGTGACAGGATCCATCGAGTTCATGTATTGTGTCAACTATGCCCAATGCTATTCGATGCGCAGTGCTGACGATGGGCTTACCTGGAGCAAGCCCATCGAAATCACCAGTTCTTTCGAACCGTTTCGGGCTAAATACGATTGGAGGGTAATTGCGACTGGTCCCGGCCATGGCGTACAAATCAAAAGTGGCCGACTTGTTGTTCCCATCTGGCTTGCATATGGAAATGTAGGTGCTCACAAACCCTCTGCGTCTGCAACCATTTATAGCGATGATCATGGCGAGTCCTGGCAGGCTGGAGACATTGCCGTTCCCAACGAAGGCGAATACGGGGACCCGAATGAAACGATGATTACCGAAATGTCCGACGGCCGTGTGATGCTTGTGTCTCGCAATGTATCGAGAGCAAATCGAAAACTCATCACGACGAGTGCTGACGGTGCATCCAATTGGAGCAAGCCCTTGTTCCACAATGAGCTTTGGGAACCAATCTGCATGGCCAGCATCATCTCACATCCAACGAAACCCGGAACGATGCTGTTCTCCAATCCTCATACTCTAGGACTCGATAAAGAAGGCCGCGAGATCCCTGCAAGCAAAGGGAATCGAGAAAACCTTTGCATCAAGCTCAGTCACGACGACGGCAAATCCTGGACGATCAATAAGGTCCTCGATCCAGGCAAAGCCGCTTATTCCGATCTCGGCGTGTTACCCGATGGAACCATTCTGTGCCTCTACGAAGCGGATACGTCGATTGACTGCGCTCGCTTTAATCTCGAATGGGTAACCACTCCATGAATAAGGACAGATAATCTAAACGAAAAAAGCCCGCTAAAGTATTAAGCGGGCTTTTGGTTGAATCTGTCATAGACAATTTACTACCAAGCGAAGTGAGCAAATGCCTTGTTGGCATCCGCCATTCGGTGCGTGTTCTCTCGTTTGGTAATGGCTGTACCTTCTTTACGGTAAGCAGCCATCAACTCGTCCGCCAGCTTCTGATGAGTGGCACGGCCCTTCTTGTCTCGAACAGCCGTCAGAACCCAGCGGAACGCTAAGCTCTGCTGTCGGTTCTTGTTGACTTGCATAGGAACTTGATACGAAGCGCCGCCAACTCGCTTGGACCGCACTTCAATGTATGGCTTGACGTTTTCGATGGCTTGCTCGAAGACTTCAATAGATGGCCTGTCTTTAATTTTTTCAGCGATCTCATCAAGAGCGCTATAAAAAACACCTTGCGCCGTTGTCTTCTTTCCATCGTGCATCAAGCAGTTGATGAACTTGGAAGCCAACAAGGAATTGAACCGAGGATCAGGTCGCAGACTGGTGCGAGAAGCTGTGATTTTGCCCATAGGAATTCGAAACTAATCTACAAAAAAGCATGAGATACGAGTTAGAAATTAAGCCTTCTTCGCGCCATAACGGCTGCGAGATTGCTTGCGACCGACAACTCCGAGTGTATCTCGGCTTCCTCGAACGACTTGATAACGCACTCCCGGCAAATCGCGAACACGACCACCACGCACTAACACAATGGAGTGCTCCTGCAAATTATGACCTTCGCCCGGAATGTAGACTGTAACTTCCTTGCCATTGCTCAAGCGAACTCGAGTAATCTTTCGGAGGGCAGAATTCGGCTTCTTTGGTGTCATGGTTCGAACTAACAAGCATACGCCCTGCTTTTGCGGGCACTGCTCGAGCACAGGGCTCTTTGTAGCCTTGCGTTGAACAACGCGATTTTTTCGAACCAGTTGATTGATGGTTGGCATACGGTCAGAAGTCGTCTTGCAAACTGAGTGTTAAACAATGATCGGGAAATACAAATATCCAAAAACGTCAACATCCAGGCA
>JANLRK010000237.1:0-5995 GCA_031361585.1 Pirellula sp.
ACAGAATCTTGATTGGCAAGCCCTTGGCAGATCCTTTGTCGAACGGGGCTACTAAGCAACCGTTGGATTGATTCTTTAGTAAATGGGCCATCCCAAACAATCGGCGAAGCCCCGTCCAAAGCCCGCGGCATGTGGACCTCCAACCTAGCGGAGTCGTGAATTTCTCCTGTTGATTTTTTCCCCTCACTCACGATCAGCCGAATGTTGGCTGTTTTTTCCAATTCGCTAAGTTCCCTGACCAAGGCCAATTGGCTTTCGCTCCATTTGGAATCGGACGAAACGCGAACTACGTAGGTTTCGGGGCTCCAGTGCTCAAGAGCATATCGAAACACAGGGATGGAACAGCACCATGCGAACGAAGCGAAACTCGCCAGGATTGCGACTGAGATACTAATTCGGACGACTTGCTTGTTATTCATCGAGCTTCGTTATCTCGACTCCGGAAAGAAGAGGGATTCCCAATTTTGATGCAAAGCCAAGTTCTAGCAGGTCGCCGAGCATGACGCGCTCTAGCGTCTTAACGACTTCTTGACTCTTGGATGGATCGAGTTCAACCTCAAGCCGTTGATTGTCGCCTTGGACCGACACTGAAAACTGCCTAACAGACTTGCCAACACTCTTTGGCAATCCGAAGAACAATTGAATCTGATACGGTCTTTGCTCGGCGTTGGGATCGGGTTGCATCTTGATTTCCTCTGCATCCACCAGCAATCGTGCAGCTCCCGTCTTTCCTGCGGCGAATGCAGTCGCTACTCTCTTTCCACTGCCACGAATCATCAGCGCGATGGCATTGCCAGGTTTCCAATCGGGATGCTGGAGTATTTCTTGGATCAATGGAGAAATGTTGGGGGTCCGTTGCAATTCAGCACTTTCGCTCGCTTTCGTCCAGGGACTCGGTTTCCAAATAACACTTTGTTTTGACCTCGCACGCGATGAAATGTTTCTATTGGTTTTCTCAAATGGCAATGCGGATCCAATCATCTCGGCTTGAATCTCAAGTTCGGTTTCTTCCTCGCTAGCCGCGTGCGCAGTGAATTGAACATAAGCCGATCGGACGTCACTTGTCGATGCGAGGTTGATCTTATCGAAACGAAGCCCTACAAGTTGTGTTGTCGTATCTACGACCAATTCAAGATCGCTGCTGGATATATCGGTAACACCATCAATTCCTTCCTCTGCATCATCGCACGCTTCGAGAATGGGAATGCCAGTAATCAGTTTATACGGACTCACCGGCTTCAACCAAACTTGCAATCCTGTGAGGCCCAGTACACCGGAAGCGGAAATCCAGGGCTTCGTTGCACCACTCATAGACGCGGGAAAGTCTTGAAACGTCGTGAAGGGGCCATCGACCTCGATTCCAAGGCTTGGGGACTCCCCCGCAACAACCGGAAATTCGATCCATGAACGGCCATTCTCATCGCGTCGGTCGCCTGGTGCGCCCAAGTTGATCCCCAATTGGACAACGCGATCAGATTTGTCCTGCACTATCGCCGCGTTATCGATGGTCCAAGTTTCAAGTTCCGGCATGTGCACCAATCCGACGGAACTTTGGTTTTGATAGGAGCAACTGCAAGTTCGCGTCATATCGGGAGCGTTCAAGATCCCATTTGCCGCGACGAGGTTTGACGTGCAACCCGATCTAAAACCACCCAGGTTGCCCGTCCCACTCTCGGTATTCAAATCGTAGTAGCCGGCTGCTCCAGATCGAAAGGTCAAAAAATTCTCGCAGGCTGAAATCGTATTGCAACCATATGTACGTGTAATCTTCCAAGGCTGCATTCGACCGGAGACTGGATTCTTGATCATCTTCTGCTGGCCGTCTTTTAGAAAAAACGCTCCAGCGGATTCGCTGTACGCATTTGCATTCGTAATGATTAGATCGTTGTGCAAAACGCATGGGCCAGAATAGGCAAGCGTTGGTTTGGACCAAACAACGGAACCATCGTTCGCATGATGCACGGTCATACCTTGTCCGACCTCCGTAGCGAGGCGGTCGCTCGCAGCCGCGCTGGCTTGCAACAACATATCGTGAACTGCGGAGTAGCCTAACCAAGTTCCGAAAATGCCTTCGTTCACTTCCCATTTCTTGTTGCCAGTCAATGCGTCGATGGCGAGTATCCGATAGGTCTTCGGCAATTCTCGTCCTCGCCGCTTCAGTAGATCTTCAACCGTCTTGGGATTCCGGTCGAGGGCATAGATCTGGCCATTGCCAGCCACGATACCGTTATGCCAAAAACTGTGCAGTGCATCAACCTGCCAGAGTTGTTTCCCAGTGTGTCGATTGAATCCAACGATCGACATACTCGCGGCTCGATCCAGACTCTTGGTTCCAAACCCCGCCTTGCTCTTGATCAACTGGTTGTCAACCTCTTCCGCTTTGAGGTCTAGTCGCGATCGGTATTTGGCGAAGCCAACACCTCCGATCAAAACGTTTTCGTAAACACCAATATAGCCCCATTCTTGCGGCTCATCTTGGTTCTGTTGAGGCAATGCTATGTCGCGAATGGATTCGCCTGTTGCGGTGTTGAGAACTTTGCAACCATTTCCGTCGATAACATAGGTTTGGTCCTCGGTTACCACAAAGTTCGTTCCCCGACCGTTGGCGCCTGGAATATGCACTTGATTGTACGCGGGATCCAACGGAGTTTCTGCGTAGGTCGAGTCGTAGTAGACGTCGAACGTACCAAGGTTTTCAAATGTTCGGTGCCACAGGACTCGGCCCGTATAGACATCGCGAGCCGTTAGCGAGTTCATGCCTTGAAGAATGAGTCGCCCGCCGACAACTTGTTCGGGCGGTCCGTGACCGTGTCGCGGAAGGACATCTACATTGCTGTTTCCGCCGAACCACAAAACCCCTAACGGTAGTTTTACTAAGCGATCATCCGACTTGATGGTGTTGGCAATGTTGCCGTATTGATGCGTCCAATCCGATGAGCCCGGCAATGGCCCAACTCGTTTAAGAGTGACGCTGAAGGCTGTTCGACTGATTTCTGTTTGCTCCATTTGGATAGCGCTAACGTTATCCCATATTTTATCCAGTTTGTCCGGTGTTGACAGGAGTTGCAGTACGCCTCCGTATGGCCGCACGGAGTCAAAGAATCGACGGAGGCTTTTGGGATTTTCAGAGATTGTTTGACTCAGTTCCTCGTTCACAAAGATCATGTTGGCGACGTACGGTGGAGCTCGAAACGCGAGTGGTTCTGCGGCAATCGCGGCACCGCGCACTCCATACCAACCTTTGGCATCCCAATCTCGGCGAAGTTTGTCAATTTGATTGGGGTCGGAATCCACGACAATCAATTGATCAAAGGAATGCGAACCGACGATAGCATTGAGGACACGCGTGTCGCTCGCCCCGAACCAAATTGCATAGCCTGACGCATCAGCCTGTAAAAGCAGTTCCTTGGCCCTGGTCCGTGCAAAATCGTCAGAAAAAAGATCGGTGGACGGAGCTGACATCGTGGTAATTTCGTGAGGGGGTTTGCTTGGTTGGAGAGTCGCGTCCCCCAAAACAAATATGTCTCCTGCCAGAGATACCGCCACGAGCTTGCCATTGCCAGCGATTAGACGTTGGATTTGCCCTTCGATGGGCATCGACCAAAGCATCTGTGCTTGGGCACCTTGCTTTGCTTGGGTATCTTGGCTTGGTAGGCGGATGGCAATCAGTTGACTCATCGATTGCGTAGAGTCGGAAAGTGGACCAGCTGCATAGAGAACTCCTCCCGCTAGAATCAAGTCACCGCGACCATCGCCCGGAACGTCCCAAAGCTTGGTGCCGTCTGGTTTCCAGGCGCAAATTTTGGCAACGCCATTTTCCATTTCGGCAGAATAAAGAACATCTCCCGCCAGAACAGGTTCGTTGGGCATGAACGCGGTTTTCACGCCATCCCCTAAGGAAAATTGGCGAGTGCCTTTGAGCCGTGTATGCACGTAGAAATAGTCATCGTTCGCTGTAATGAAGGAACCGCCTGTCCCTTTTCCGCCTGCACTAAGTTCGAAGTATCGTTGCTTACCCGTATGCCTATCGAAAACGGCGGGGACGGATCTTCCTCCCGGAACGATCAAAGTATCCTTGGTTGCAAGCAACGCGCCCTGAGGTCCAACACCCGCGAACGAAGGTGCGCTGTGCGGCTGTTTGATGTATTGTGATCCCGTCTCGTCATTGAGCCAAATGACGTCTCCAGTCCGCTTATCCAGCGCATAAATGAATGTTCCCATAAACGGCCAGATGCTTGACGCAAAATAGACTTGGTCACCATATATAACCGGCCCACCTCGAGCGGGCCAAGCGGAAATCAAGCGACGATTGCCGATCGCAAGATGACCGAGCGGTGCTCCACGAAATCGCCATTTCAATGTTCCCGTCACTGCATCGAGCGAATAGAGGTAGCCATCATCGCTTGAAAAATAGACTACGCCATCGGCTGAGGCTAAAGGCAATCGCACCGGCCCATCGGCGAAGTAGCTCCACATTAGCTGGCCCGACTTGAGATTGTAGGAGACTATTTTATCTGAATCATTGCATCCAAAAAGTAGTTGGTCCCCCAATAGGATCGGTTCCAAAATGCGATCGTACGCCATGACGTCTGCATTCAAAGGGTCCTCCCAACCTTGTTTTCTGGCCGTCCCTCTTAAAACATGTTCCAGGCGGAGCTTGTTCGGTAGCGACTCTGTCGACGAGGAGCTTCGCATGGAATCGCCGCGCCACATCGGCCAATCTGCGCCCTGTAAAGTACTGTTCATCAGTCCAAGTGTGAGCACAACCCAACTTAGTTTACCGACACGGTGAATTTTTTTTGAAGCGGTACGGCGCCAGCCGTCCGGTGTTCGTATTTTACCACCTGTCAGTCGCCTCATCACAATCCCAGTATCCAAGTCTCAATCCTCAATGTTTCAACAAAATCAAGTCCAGCTAAAATCGCGGGACTTCAGCAACCACAATCGATCATATACCTCTTACTCCACGTCCTATCATAAATCATAACCTACTGCTAATTCCCATAACTGCTTATTACTTAAACCCTAAAATCTAAAACCTTTAGCCTTTAGCCTTATTCTTCTAGCCTTTAGCCTTAATCTTCCGTGCGTCTGCGAGTCGCCAAAGGTACCATGCCCCAACGGTTCGATAGGGTTGCCATGACATTGTCCAATGCGCAAACTCTACCTTTTTGGGCATTTCAGGCAATTCATAGAGATGCATGAGTCCCGCCCGAACTCCAAAATCATCCACTGGCATGATGTCCAATCTTCCCATGGTGAAGATCAAAAACATCTCGACCGACCACTGGCCAATGCCTCGCAGCGCGATGAGCCTTTGAATGAGTGCCTGATCCGTCATGTCGTTTGCAACAAGGCGACTGGGAACAACTCCTTCGCTAGCCCCTTTTGCGATACCGCGAATGGCTTCCGCTTTAGCCAGTGAAAAGCCGCATTTGCGATAGGACAGAACACGCATTCGCGACAACTGCAATGCCGATGGAAAAGGCTGATTGGGGAACCTATCTATCAGGCGACCGAGGATGGATTCGGCAGCTTTCCCATGAAGTTGTTGGTGAGCGACCGCTCGCACCAACGATTCCATGGGTTCTCGGTCCCAAATCGGATTCAATTCACAACGGCCCACTTCGGAGACCCAACCACTCATTTTCGGGCAAACTGAGATCAGGTGTTTTTCTGCCAAGCGTAGTTTATTTTCGAAAGCTACTACTGGAGGATCTGCCCCAGTGCTTTTGCCAGTTCCTCTCTTCATGGTTTTTCCTTGAGTCTTACGTGGGATGAGCTTCCAGCCTTCCAGCCTGTCAACGCAAACCTTTGAAATGTTCGCAATGCTCTGGCAAGTTAGCAGCCTGTCCACCCTCAAGCCGTCGCTCCACCATCGAGCACCATCACTTGTCCGGTCACAAAGGACGCCTCCTCGGAAGCGAGATAGAGTGCAGCGTAGCTTATGTCATCGGGCTGACCAATGCGTCGAATGGGTTGTGTCGTTTGAATT
>JANLRK010000245.1:0-4209 GCA_031361585.1 Pirellula sp.
CCGCGTGGAATGATGATAAACAGCTTTTTAACACTGCCAGCAATCACTTTGGTGGCTGGAAAGCGGCTGTAAAAGCTGCCGGTATAAGATTGGAAAGGCACGAGAAATGGACAAAGGAGCGTGTGCTAGAAGCATTACGAAAATCTTATCACGGCCAATCTTTCAATGATGTAGATCGGAGCCTAGTTGCTGCAGCAAATCGCTGCTTCGGTGGGTTCTACATTGCGGTGGAAGCTGCTGGTCTAGAAATCCCAACTTGGAAATGGTCCAAGCAACGAATCATTCGGCTGATACAAGAACATTATGTCCAGGGACATGGGCTTGGAAGTAGTGGCTTCGGGGATCGACTATTTACGGCAAATGCAAAGCGATAATTTGGATCCTGGCGTGAAGCAGTCAAGGCAGCTGGACTCGAATCGAGAATGCCACCTTCACTCCCACAGCGCTCGTGGACGGCGGAGGATGTGCTTGAAGCAATTCGATCAACTGCTGAGTCGGGTGAAAAACTTTCTCCGGCCAGAAAAGACTGGGGACTATTCTCCAATGCCGTAAAGCACTTTGGTTCATGGCGAAAAGCAACCCTTGCAGCGGGGTGTGAACCTCCTCAACGTAGCTGGACAAAAGAACTGGTAATCAAAGCAGTTCAAGAACGTCATCGGCGAGATCTACCGGTTAACAGTTTGATTTATAAGCAGGACCCCTCTCTCGCAGCCACAGCAAACAGCTATTTCGGTAGCTGGCGCGCCGCCTTAGTTGCAGCTGGAATAAGGCAAAAGCAAGTACCCAGACTGAAGTCATCTGCACGACAAGTTCAAATTGCCGCGAGGCTAGACACGCTCGAACAAACAATTGGCAGCAAACAGAGTTGATATGTCACCACGCAAATGGACACAACAGATCGTGATCGAACGTATCCAGTACCTCTATCAGCAAGGTATTCCCGTCGGAAAGATTTCTTCCGAAGATAAGAGGCTGTGCATGGTAAGTTACTCTTTGTTTGATAGCTGGCGAGATGCGCTTGAAGCCGCCGGTTTGAAATCGGTGCGCCAGGTTTGGACACCGGAGCGCGTACTTATGAAACTGACGGAAAAACATCAAACGGACGTATCCAGTCGCCGCCGCCAAAAACTAGACTCAAGTCTGGTGTCGGCCTCAGTTCGCTATTTCGGAAGTCGACGTGAGGCACTCATTGCTGCTGGAATCATTAAGAACCGGCCACCGTTGCCAAAGAGAATTTGGACAGAGTCCACAGTAATCGACGCAATCATCGCACGTCGCGAAAAAAACTTGCCGCTAGTAAACATGCACAGATTCGATAAAGATCTTTTCTATGCTTCGGTTAATGTATTCGGGGGATGGCATAAGGCAAAAGTGGCAGCTGGCGTAGCTCGCGATCGACAGAAATGGCTATCTCGCGATGAGATTATTCAATTCCTACAATCGCGACATCAACAGGGCGAATCGTTCAATTGCATTTCGCGTGATGAGTCTGATTTTTATGCTTCAATCAAAGTTAGATTCGGCAGTTTGCACTCAGCATTGATTGCTGCTGGACTTCCAACGCCGGTCCGAAAGCGATGGACAAAGCGATCAGTGATCCAGGCCTTGAGGATTCGCTCCGAAAAAGGTCCTCCCCTTTCACACGTGTGGAAAGACAATAAACCACTATTTCGTGCGGCCGTCAATCACTTTGGAAATTGGAATGCGGCGTTACGCGCGGCAGGCTTAAAATTCAAAACCTACCAAAAGTGGTCAAAGGAACGAATCCTCGATATTATACGACAATCGTATCATGGCCAGTCATTCAATGACGTGGATCCAATTCTTATATCCATCGCCAACAAACATTTTGGCGGATTCTACAAGGCGGTTGAAGCAGCAGGACTAGACCTTCCACATGGCAAATGGTCCAAACGCAGCATCATCGATAGGATTCAAGAATACTATATCAACGGACTCAGAATCGGGATCAATGGTTTCGGGGATAAGCAATTTGCACAAAATGCCAAGCGATACTTTGGAACGTGGCGGGAGGCGGTTAAGGCTGCCGGTCTTGAGTCGCGTTTACCTGAGCCAATTAAATCGCGAACGTGGTCACCGGGCGAAGTTTTAAAAGCCATTCGTTCTATTGCAGAATCGGAAGGGAATCTCGCCAAGGCGTGGAAAGATACTGGACTCTATTCCGTCGCCAAGAAGCATTTCGGAACTTGGCGTGAGGCTGTCCGTGCTGCGGGTTGCAAACCGGCGCGGCGCCGCTGGTCAAAGGAATTGGTCATTCAAGAGATACAGGAAAGATATCGTAAAAACCTACCGCTTACGAGCATAGTATTCACGCAAGATCCCCCACTCGCTGGCGCGGCAACAAGGTTTTTTGGCAACTGGCGTGGTGCACTAGACGCCGCTGGAATTACAGAATCAAAACTCTCCCGGTCCGGTGACAATAGCCAAAGGCAATCAACATGACCTACGATGATTTTGTTCGAAATGGCATGGGTCCATCGCAGATATTAGCGGCAATTGTATCACGCCAAACAAATCGCTTGTCGTTAACGACAGTCTGGAAAGAGGACCCGGCACTCTACGCGCGTGCAAGAAAACACTTTGGGCGTTGGCAGCGAGCGTTGGAGGAAGCGGGGGTTGCTAAAAGGCCTCGATCGCGGCCACATACCCGTCAGGATGTCATCCATAAACTTCAATCACTGCACGCTCAAGGAGAATCCTTGTCCAAGCTATGGAAAACCGATGTTAGGCTTTGCCGGATTGTCGTAAGGCAGTTTGGCAGTTTGAATGCGGCCCTAACTGCGTCCGGACTACCGTCGCACTGCAAACGGAGTTGGTCCAAGCGAGCAATTGTCGAAGCGATTAAGCGACGTCATGAGAATGGACAGAGATTATCACACGTGTACAAAGATGATAAGGCGCTTTTTAGCTCTGCGGCAAACCACTTTGGAAATTGGCAATCGGCACTTGGCGCGGCAGGCATAAGTTTCAAAAAACGCCAAAGATGGACAAAGGATCGTGTGCTAGTAGGATTGCGACTAACCTACCGAGGCCAACCAAATTTCCAATTGATTGATCCAGCCTTAACTGCCGCAGCCATTCGTTACTTTGGCAACCTTTTTTCGGCAGTCGAGGCCGCAGGACTAGAGACCCCGGGTGGAAGATGGTCCGCGAGAAGAATCACAGCTCAGATCCAAGAATACTATATCGAAGGACTTCGGATCGGTGTTCTTGGTTGCGGTGATCTCCTACTTGGCCTCGCTGCCAAGCGACACTTTGGAACATGGCTTGAGGCAGTTAAGGCTTCCGGCCTCGCGTCGAGAATGCCAGTGCCAATTCAAACGCGATCCTGGTCCCCGGAGTTAGTTTTGAAATCGATTCGTTTGCTTGCAGAAATGGATGAAATATCCACCACATGGAAGAAAGATAAGCGCCTTTACGCGGCGGCCAAGAAGTATTTTGGTTCCTGGCGAAATGCCGTAATTGCTGCGGGATTTGAACCGGCTCATACCCGCTGGTCGCAGGACCTAATCATTCACACCCTGCAAGTACGCAATCGTCAGAACCCGCAACCATCGAGCGATCTCTTTAGAGAAGATTCTCGTCTTGCGGATGCGGCAAGAAGACTCTTCGGCAGTAAGCAAGCAGCCTTGGTCGCAGCGGGAATTGCGCCAATACAACCAACACAGACCAAGGTAATCTCCCAGAGGTAGCAACCATGTCGCGTGAGGATGTTATTCGAAAGATCGTTGAACGTGATATTCAACAACAGGGTCTTTCGGAGGACGTCGTTCGGCGTGAGTCACCGCAACTGCATACCGATGCATGTGAATTCTTTGGAACCTGGCTGACTGCACTTCAGTATTCTGGAATATCGGGACGTCGGGCCACCAAAAACGCCTCTGAAGAATTCACTATGAAACCAATCGTAATCCAATTGAGTTCGTATCGGATCGGTGCGGACCTATCTCCCAATGCGGTGATCAACATGATCTGTCGACTTTGCGATAATGGATATAGTTTGAGTGCCGAGAGAACAATGAGTCGCGATCCACGTCTCTACGATGCGGCTCTAGTTCACTTTGGATCATGGGATCAGGCGTTGACGACTTCCGGAGTTAATCCTGAAAACATCTGTATGATCTGGAACAAATCGATGAGTCGGCGCAACCAGCTTATCGAGGCGTTGAAGCAACGGCATGGCCTAAG
>JANLRK010000603.1:0-13259 GCA_031361585.1 Pirellula sp.
TTAGTATGTGCTGGTCGTTAACCAATTGGCTGCACCGAAGTACTCGGCGCATAAACAGCCAACTCGAACACCACAATAGCGACATGGCACCTAGTCCGCTCAACACGATCAGCAACAGGCTGAAATTTCGAGCTTTGGCTACCGGCTGCTGCCAGACCTCGGCCTCCCGAACCTCGCGATCTACTCGCTGAAGATACAGCGAAAGGAAGTTGCGAATTGCATCGAACCTGTTGGGACCGATCGCAGTTTTCGAGTTGGCCGATTCGGATTGGTCGGTATTACCCTGGGGTTTAATTCCCTCATTATCCCCATGAATAACTGAATTTGGCTTGTCCAAGTGGTTGCCCAATGGCCTGCCAGGTACCACTGGTCTTTGTGGAGCTTCGTCGACCGCGAGCGTCCATTGAAACCGCGGAACTACCGAGATCATTGCTAGGAGTAGCGATGCGATACATGTTCCCGCAAGCATGGCTGTTACCAATTGCGGTCGACGACCTCTTAGCAACAACGCGACGATGAGCGATAGCGAGCAAAGAAGTGCAATCTGCAGGAATGCCCAAGCGATCGAAATAGCAGTTAGGTTCATGACTGGGCTCCTTCGTCTTCGCGGAGCAAGTCCTCAAGCATCTTGCGTTTCTGCTTCGACAGTTTTCTGTTGCCGATAACATTGAGCAGAAGCTGTTCTCGTGAGCCTTGAAAAACGCGATGAATCAAGTCGGAAACAAGATGTTTCGAGACTTCTTGGAACGATTTCGCGGGTTTGAATTGAAACGGGCGAGCCTCGCCGACCCGTTCGAGAAACTCCTTTTCCCATAGTATTTTGCAGAGAGTGGCGACGGTCGTGTAAGTCAGATTGCGACCGCGACTTTCCAATTCATCGCGAGCATCTTGCGCGGACTGCTGTCCTCGAGCCCAAAAGACATGCATCACTTCCAGTTCACGCTCGGTCAACGCCTCGGCTGGCGGCCTGTTCATCGCAACTCCCTCCCTGTTGGAATTGTTGTGTTATTTGGGTTGCCAAATTTGCTTTTTGCAATTTGGTTAACCCAATGTAGCGAGTTGACTTAGGCTGGAGCAAGAGAGGAATTGGACATGTAGCTGTCCATTGTACAGCGTTTAACGTTGAATACCGAACGTGCGAGGAGGAACTGGGGATAGTTTGAAGAGCGAGGCGGCGTCGTGGGGCGCAAGGGTCGAAGCATTTCGCTACAAACTGGGAAGATCTCCTATCGCTTCAGCCTCAATGAATTGGATACGCAAATGCAAATTGAATCGTACATGTCGAATTTTTTCGGGGGCTGGAATCGTCGACACTGTAGGACTAGCGCAGGACTAGTGCTATTCTGTCGGTACATCCCAGCGCTAAGATCGCCATGACAACTATCGCGAACGCTGCACAAGTGTGTTTGTTCATTAAGTACTCCGGCAAGAACGAATCCGCAAAGATAAAAAAGGACATCAATCGTCAATTTCATCCGGCATCAGGTCCGATTGTGAAAGATGGCGAATGGCGTAGATGAGGATTTGCGAGTCATCGCATGAATAAAGAATGCGATGCGTTGGAATGTTTGAAACGCCGAAATTTAATTGATGAACCGGAAAGTCGAACGCATCGGCTTCCCTCGCGAGCGGATGACGCGGGCCGGTATCCGCTAAGCCTTGGATTGCAGTTTCGATTTTGGCTAACCATAGAGCGGCCTGGGCGACACTTCGATTGGTCGCCCACCATGACGCTGATTCATAGAGTTGAACCGAGGCTCTGGGGAGTATTCGGACAACGCGGCTCAATCGGCGATTCCTAACTTGCGCCGTACCTCAACAAACGCATCCGAAAGAGGCTGGGATTTGCATGCGACCTCGTCCGCGATTCCTTGTCGCACATCGGCAACCGCTTCGGTGTACTCGGAATTTTGACGCCAATGCTTTACCAGTTCTTCGATGGACGAAAAGTCCGCACCCTGTTCTACACGACGTGACGCGAAACGAACGAACTCTTGTAGTTCGGACTGTATTGGATGGGTTGTCATTTAATTTTCTCCTTCTCCGATTCTAATCCATCCGGGGGCACAGTGTCAAAACCGTGCTTTTGGAGTATTCACGCTGAAAAGAGAGTGAGTCATACCCAAAGGTAGTCATACCCATTCGTTTCAGGAACGGTTAGAGCCTGCGGCTCATGATCGCTACAGTCTGGCCATGCGAAGCACGCTGAGCAAGAAGCTAGACGCCGCACATTGAACGGCCAACGCGACGAGGCCGACTGCAGGGATAATCCATCGCATGCTAGTCGCGTAGGGCAATGCTCCAAAGCCAGACAGAATCCATTGGATGGACATGCCTGCGATGACCGTTGCCCCCATTGCCGCCATCGCAAAAGAAACACACAGAAGTCTCTCAAGTGTCATCACTCGGGCAAATGTTTCCAGGCGATCGTTTTTCGGCAGGACCCCTTCGGTGACTGCAAAAGTCTTGGCCAGTATCGCGCACCAGACCAATTGAGACGCAATCAAAATTGCAAGAGTTCCCACGAGTAGTGTATGAACATCCAACGTCACGCCAGCGATTTTGAAACCGGGCAACGCCAATGCGCACAGCATGACCCCAATCAATCCGAGAGAAAGGCCAGGCACCAAAAATGTCCATCGCGGACTCAGCAACATAAAAAATCGTAGCGTCCGCCATCCGTCGCGAAACGTGCGTAAATGGGATCTTTGGTTTATTCGACCATCTGGATGCAGAGTGATCGGCACTTGGTCCATTGCTCCGCCGAACAAGGTCGACTTGATGATCATTTCGGTTGCGAACTCCATGCCGGTACAGCGTTGGTCAAGGGACGCTTGCCAATCTCGCCGAAAGCCTCGCATACCGCAGTACACATCATGGACCGACGTTCGAAACATCGTTCGCACGAGGCTCGACAGGAGTGGGTTTCCGAGCCATCGGTGCAGAAACGGCATTGCACCAGGCAAGACTGTGCCGCCCCCTCGGGGCAGCCTGCAACCCTGAACGATATCCATGCCAGACTTCAATTTTTCATAGAATTGTGGAAGAGTTGCGAAGTCGTAGCTTTCGTCGGCATCGCCCATCACAACAAATCGCCCGCGGGCCTGACGAATTCCACCCATCAAAGCAGCACCGTAACCTCGTTCGGGTACATGGACCACGCGAGCCCCGGCGGAGGTAGCTAACTCCTGCGAACCATCCGAACTGCCATTGTCTGCGACTATTACTTCGTATGGGATTCCCATTGCGTCGAGGGTCGCTACTGCCTCTCGAACACAGCTGGCCACAGTGTCAGCTTCATTAAGACACGGCATTACCACGGAAAGCTCAATCGCCAAATCGGGCGAAATCGCTTCGGCAAGAGCTCGTTCCGCGTTGTCGAAAGTCGTATCAACTGGGTTTTCGACCGAGAAATGTGAAACATGTAGGCTTTCCCTGACCGAATGACTAGCCCTTTGCCTTGGATGCATATCAGCAACTTTGGTAATGTCGCAACTTTCCATGTCTTTCTTCATGCCTTCCGCGTTGCCAACCCAAAACCCCAAAACGGCAAGTAAATCTAGGCCATGAAATGGGAATGAGCGGAATTGTCACTGTAAAATCCAACTGAAACAGATGCAACAATCTTGGATATGCGTCCTTTGTTGGTTGGTCAGGCTCTTCCGTGATTCTTCAAGTCGATTTACCATTAGCCGTTCTAGCGGGCAAAACGCACTTAAGTGAGTGCGTGAGCGAATTCGCGGTACGGATTGCCTGGGGTAACTGGTGGCCAACGAAAATAGTACGGACGGACGAGACGAGGACTTGGCCCATGTTTTGGGCTATCTTAATTTTTCGTCGGGAAAGTCCGACCCGAAATCCCTTGCTGCTTTGAATAGACTGTATGGTTTGGCATTGGCTGGAACGCCGGGTCAATATAGCCCTTATGCCGGTTTGCCCCCTTGGTTGACGATTCAGCAATGGCTGCAGGACCGACTTGGCAAGCTTCGAGATGAAAAAGAGATTTTTCGCGAAAGCGATCAGGCCAGCCAAGTTCTTCAAATAGTTTGGCTGTATCTGTTGCCAGACTACTTGGATTACCATAGCGATCTATTGTTTCATCAGGAACCTGAGGGACTCTTCAACGGGCTATTCCTCGGTCGTGCGATCGAATGCGTGCTACAGCAAGGAGCTCCTTGGAATGAAATCGATCGGATCGTGGCCAAGGCGATCGACCAGTTAAATGATTATGTTGGCTTTCGTCCAGTTGCCGTTCTTGAGGGCCGTCGATTGGAACCCTATGGTCATGAGTGGTTACGTCCAATACCCCTTTATGTTCGCGATGTTGGCGTTGCGTTCGGACCTTACTGTGAGATTGTCACAAGAGCTCTCGAGATTCTCAGAAGCACTTCTCAGCATATCTTGCGCGATGCGCAGTTCGATCCAAACAACTTAGACGAATTGGCTCTCGACGCTCGGGCTTATGACTTCGATCATCCGGTCAACAAGCGACCTAATTACTACTTCGGGCAGTGGGATCCGCACTTGATGGACCAGAGCGGGTCTTACCGACGCTTCGTGTTGCAACAGGTCACCGTAGATGCGCTGTTAGACAGAGTCGCTAAGGAAAAAGATTTGGCCCACCAAGAGAGTCTTACCGAGGCGGCGGTCGTACTCGCGGGAACCATGCTAATGGCTTCTGGAATATCGGGCGGGAGCGCCAACTCATTTTCATCAACGACGACTCTCGTTAACTTGCTTGCGCAGATTGCCTTGTACCGAGATGCGTTCTACACTGAGTTTTTGGAAAAAATTTCTGGGCCGCATGCAGAGCGTTTGCGAAACGAAGCATCGATCCGTCGTCAACCACTTGGCGGTGCGCGTCAACAACTGAATACGACCTTGGCACGTCTGCGCGCATCTCAAGTGGAACATGTGCAACTGGCTCGCATCTTTGCGAGAATGGGGAGCGCTACGGCTGCCAAAGAGGAGGCGGATGACGTGCAAGTGCCCTCGGCTCGCATCCTGTGTCGGATCGATTGTTTGTTGACCGTAGGCAATCAATTGCTGCGTCGGGGCGAGCTAGCGAAAGCTGGCGAGGTTCCGGACCAAATTTTTGATTTGATTCAACGCGGCGTCGAATGCGGGGCCTTAGTCGATCCGTGGAACATCCTCGGCTTTGCCGGCAATTTCCCTCGGTTTATCGGCTCGGATTCGACCGTGATCGATGAACGGGTAGAAGAGCTCGTTCAAATCATGGAACAAACATTTGGTTTTCTCTCGAGACTTTGGCGTGAAGCGGCTGCGACAGACCAAGAGGCTCTTTCCCGTCGAACCGAAGAGCGATTCCAAGCGATCTCGGACTGGTGGCGCAAGTTTGCAGCCCATCAGGTGAGCGACGTTGCGGCCACGGATTCACAAGATGCACTTGAATCGTCGCAATTGGTGGCGCGAGCCTTGCGGTTGTGGCACCAAGGTGGAGCAGCCGCGGGTGATCTCAAGTTCTGGGCTCCGCATGCAGACTTGTTCGATTCCCCAAAAGCCTACGCGCTCGTTATCGAAGCGCTCCTAGACCGTCGAGACTTCGTCGGTGGTATGGCATTGCTCGTTCATTGGTTGAGTCAAGCCGAGCGAGTTGGTTTGCAAAGCGGAAATACTTCTTATTCGGATCTAGCCCGCATCTGGCTGGAGCAATTGTTTGAATATTCGAACGGACCTCACTCGGAACAAATTGATGCACCGAAGTCCGTTGAATTTGTTTGGTCCATGGTCGAAAAATTCTTTGACTACCTCGAAGCCAATGGTGAGACGTTTTGGGCAGTTCCGGAATTTCGTCTTGCCAAAGCGGGCAGACCGAAAAAGCGGCCCGAAGGCAATTCGGAACTGCTGGCCGCCGGCGAACGAAGTGATGACGATTCAAGCGAGGATGAATCAGCGGACGATGGCGATGGGAATGCTGACAAAGCCTCCCTGTTCGATGCTGCCTACGAGGGGGTTACCTACTCGGACAGTACCGATGACGGTGTTGAGGGCCCGATCTACGAACAAGACGAAGGAACATCGGAAGAACTCGTGGCCGAGTCTAAGCGTTTAGGCGAACACTTGACGTTCTTGGCGGCCCTGGCTCAGATGTGGAAATTGGTCTCCCAGTCCACGCAAACGCTTGAATCGAATGCATTTCATCGTTCCGAATCGATCTCCTTAGATAGCGCCAGGAAAACCCGGGTTGTCGCTGCGTTAAGGCGATGGAGTGAACAATGCTTAACCAATCGCAACGCCCTCGTACACCTGCTTGATCAGATCCAATCGTTCAAAGTTGCTCGCGGCGGCACCGATACCGATTCCATGGCTCGATACGATCGCCAGAGGGTTATCAAAGAGTCTCTCATGGAGCGAATCTTGGCAGCTGCAGTGGAAACGGCAGATGCTGGGCGGATGTTGATTGGATCCAGTTTGGCACACACGGACGATCTGGCAAGTTGTCAGTCGTTGCTAGTTGGCTTACCTAAGGACGAAGTGTTGACGGTCGAGCTGTTTGGTGACTTGATGGCCGGTCGGCGCGACCGAATAGAGGAGACATTTCCCAGCTTCGTGGCTGTGTTGCGAGAACAGAAACTGCTATACGTATCATTGACTCGAGGCGGACAACCGCGCGATATTTTGAATGCCCGCGTACGTCGGCGCGCATTGACACATTTGTTAACCTGGCTGCCAAGACAAGGTTTCTTTTATCAGGCTTGCAGGTTGGTTGATACGGCTCGGCACATGGAGCACCAGAATCCTGTAGGCCATGGTGCCGTAACCGAGTTTGACGATTTGTTTCAAATTGCGTTCAAGTCGATGGTTCGATGTTTGGTTCGCAACGCGTATCAATGGCAAGCCGAAAAACCAAGCAAGCCCAGTACCAAAAAAGGACGAAACAAAAAGTCGGAAATACGACCCGAATGGTCCTGTCTGGAATTGGACAGTCTCGTCGATCAGAATCCGCCGGAGCCCAACAACGATCAATTGGTTCCATTGCTCGAACAACTTACTGAGATTTTGTTGGGTAGCTGGCTTTCGCACTCTCGAACACTACGTCTTAGTGTGCTTGAGACTATCGACGGATCAGGTACTTGGAAACAGCTATCCCAATTTATCCAAAGGTATGGCAAGGGGATCTTCACTCAAGGCTTTTTAAAGCTTTCCAATGTTCGAGCGATCTTGCACCAAGGAGTTGGAAATTACCTAGAACAAGCCATTCAAAATCAGGATAGCGAAGAGGTTCGTCCGTTGCTCGATGCCATTCAGAGTGGCGAAATCCCGATGGAAGAGGCACAACGTTGGCTTGGAGTCGTTTTTGAAGCCATCATTGACCACTATGCGGAGTACAAAGACTACAACAGTACGACGACACAATCGGATCGCGGTGAAATGCTGTTCATGTTATTGGACTTTTTGAGGTTGCGGGTTCGATACGATCGGGTTTGCTGGAACTTGAAACCTGTTTTTTGGGCGCATGAGGTGCTCGTGCATTCGGGGTGCCAAAACTCCGCGCAGCAGTGGCGGAGAGCGCTTGCCGAGCGTGTGGCGCGGGAGTCTGACCAATACCTAGAAAAACTTGCAAAGCTGCAGCAATTGTATGCAATGAAAATGCCGACGGTCGCGGACCGCTTGAATGAACGGTTTGTAAAGCCGATGACGATTGATCGTATGCGAGCTCTCATTCGCCCTGCCATGCGTCAATTGCGAGCCAGCGAGAAAGAGGATAGTCGCGCATTTGAATTGCTAGTCCAAGAATCACACTTGATGATGCGAGAACCGACGGGAGTGGGGCTCGATATTCCGGCTTGGCTACTGATGTTGGAAGAAGAAGTGGATCGGGTGCTTCACAACAATCGAAATGCCCCACAAGTGCAACGACTTGAACGAGCGGTTCCCGCGATTCCCGTATCGCATCAGCAGCTACTGGACCAATTCAACGCTGCGATGACTCAAAATCGAGGGCTCGGTGGCCCGAACGAAGCGACGTAGTGTCTACGTAAGGTTGGTTGGTAACCCTCGCGATGGTAGCCAAATGTGGCTCCGGGAGACTAGAACTATTCCGCAGCACAAAACATTGATCGCTTATGTTTTGCAAAAGATGGCCTGCTGGTCGACGAATTCCAGCAGCTATATGCGGCGTTGTTCGAGAATGCAACGCATCACGAGTCGACCGTCCGGGCCTTGGCCAAAAGTGGCAAAGGCATGACAAGGACGGAGCTGTTGGAATCAGCGTCTCTCAAAAGCGGTGGGGCATCGACGTTGGTCCTCCAAGAGCTCATTCAGTCGGGATTCTTCGTCGAGTCTCCGCCTCGCGACAACAAGGTCAAGGAGACTCTAGGTGGCTGATAAGAGCAGACAATCAGTCGAGTGCAGTCGGAGCGTAGATGGGTGCAATGAAGCAAACAAAATTCAAAAGTTGTTCCAGCAAAGCTGGGACGGTCGCCCCTGCTGGCTGAAAAACGTTGGTCGAATATATCGAATCCATACAGCGATAAGCTGCAAATATCGAATACCAACGTCTCGGAGAGACGCTGCAACGAGGTGCGCTTCCATTTGCCTTTCGCCTTATTTCGTCGATGTCGTTATGCCGAGTTGGTTCAACGCGCTGCCGTTGTTCCTGATCTTGGCCAGGTTCGTTTCCAAATCGTAGAATTGCTTTGTTAGCCTTTCTCGTTCTTTATCTAACCGAGTGGATAGCCCGCTCGACCGATTCGTCGACGATTCGATGGTTTTTTGAAGTGCCTGACTGCGACTCACCAACACACTGTTTTTCTCGCCGACCAATGCCTCCAAACCAATTTTCGCTCTCGCCGCAAAACCTGTCTTTTCTTTGGTCAAGAAGTCTTGTACGTCACCCAAATTCGTGTCGATCGCTTTTGCTAACTTCGTTTTGTCGAGTTTCAATTTGCCCTTGTCATCTAGGCTAACGCCCAATTGCTCCAGCGACTGGATTTTGCCGGATGCAAAACTTCTCTGCTGCACAAAACGCGAAAGAGATTGTTCGACTCGCAAGACTTCATTTGCGCCAAAGAGTTGTCCTGTGGTCTTGGTGTCCGCGTCGAAAGAAGTTTCCTTGTCGATTTTGTCGCGGACCTTGTTGTACTGGTCGACAAACAGTTGCAAATTCTTTTCAAGGTTATTGTTGTTCGTAGACACGGCAACATCCACTGGTTCGGTCGATACCGCTTTAGCAGTCAGCGTCAAGCCAGTGATGGCCTCACTGAAGGAATTGGTTGCGGAACGCACCAAAGTTCCGCCAGCATCCCCGGCTGAACCAACCGAAATAATAGCATCTCGCGCTATTCCCGATGAATTGATGTTGAGGCCCACGGCATCTCCCTCGGCGACCACGCGACCGATTTCGCCGCTGGAACGCGACGTGAACAGCAATCGAACGGTTGACGGTCCAGACGTAAGCAATGACGCCGTCAATGGGCCGTTCGAGGCGTTTAGTTTGGCCGCAACTTCGGAAAGGGATTCCGATCCAGTTAAGGTCAGTCGAAAAGTTTGCGATCCGTTGATCTCTTTCCGCGATGGTCCGGTAAATGACTTTCCGTTTCCGCGAATACCTAGGTCCAGCGCGGCGTTGCCATTGTTGGTGTCAGCGACGACAAGTGTACCGGTTCCAAGGGAAGAGTCGACCAAAACGATTCCGTCCCCATCGTCATTCAGGCGAGCCTGAACACCGATCGCAGAATTGTTGATCTCTTTAATCACATCGCCTACATTTTTTGCGTTGGCCGTTGAAAGGTTTACGGTCTTTTGTAGGCCGGCGGAGTTGGTGATCGTAAACGCGCCCAAGCGCACTCCTCGTCCTTGATTGAGACTTTTTAATTCTGTAGCCTCGCTAATGTACTGAACACCCAGTGATTTGCTATCGATTGTGTTTTGAGCAGCATCAACTACCAGGTTTAATTTGGTTGCCGAATTGTTCGTGTCGTTGTTGGCTACGATGAGGTTGCTGGACGTCGAGCCAGTAACGTCCTGAAGTACAATGCCCGTCCTCGATTTATTGAGCGAAGCGGTTACTCCTGCACCGCTGCCATTGATCTTGTCAATGATATCTTTGAGACTGATGGAGCCAGTCAGGTTGATGTTGGTGTTGGTACCTGACCTATTGGTGATTGAGATCGATGCAGGCGTGCCAATCCCTTTGCCTCCCTTGAGTGCCGCCAGCAAAGGCCCTTGCAAAGTACTTTGAACACGTGAACCTTCGATCGTGCCCGTGGTGCCACTCACGCCAGTGAACCCCAGTTGATCCGCGAGGCTACCGATTGCAGTGAAAGTGCTCGAGCCAGTTGTTTTGTCGACCAATTCAAATCCGGTGCCATCTGCCTTGATTCGAGCCTCGAGTTTCGATGGGTCGACGGCGTTAATGGTTGACAACAATTGACCAACCGAAGTCGGCGTCTTGGCTAAGTTGGTATCGGTACTGAGCAAGGTTCCATCCTTGAGCGTAACCGAGAGTTCGCTGCCTGTTGTAAAAGCTAGTCCGCGGTTGTCGCGCAGCGTGCTGAGTCGGGTGCTACTGCCGATGAAGTTGATGTCATCACCCGTGGCTGAGTTGGCTGCGACATTGACACCGCTCAGTCCAAGATCAATAGCTGTCCGACCGTCTCCAATGTCCTCCACGATCAAGTTGGAGGAAGACTGCCCGGTCAGATCGCTCAACACGATGCGATCGCCGCTCGTTTTTGCAGAAACACGTAGTCCAGAAGCGTTGTTGATGGCTTTGAGGATGTCGTCGGTGTTGGCGGCAAATCGCAAGTCGATTTCTCGGCTAGTACCAGACCGATCGGTGATTCGAATCTTTCCACGTGCGATACCAGCACCCCCGCGCAAATTATCGACGGAAGGAGTCGAGTCAACGAATCCACCGGTACGAACGACTAGCTCGCCGGCCTGAAGCGTATCGGAGGCGCTGGTAAACGGATTGCTCGAAGCGGTCGATGATTGAGCCGTTTGGAGTGTTTGCACCGAGTAGTTTCCGGCTACGGGAGTGCCGCTTGTACTAACCGCGAGGACGTCGGACTTGTTGGATGTGGCCGATGTGCTGCTTAGATTGGCAGCTTTACCAAGCCTGTCGGACTGCAGTTGGATACCGATAGTCAGCGCGGTCAATTCGTTGATCGCAACCTGTTGAGACTGGAACGCTTTGATACGAACCTGCAAGCGATCGCGAGGTTGCGCGGAAATCGCCAGCAATTGATCGACCGTGGATTGGATATTCAGGCCAGTGGTGAGGCCAACATTCGATTGTATTCTGCCCATAGTAACCAATTATGACACTTGATTTTTGTGTCGCTGAGGGTTTTTGGCAACCGGCGTTCAGAAAGATATCTTCTACGCTCGGGCCAGCGTAGCTACGGTAGCCAGACCGCGGTCAGCAGACTTTCAATAGCTATCGGCCGATTCGCCACGTTATCTTTTCCTAAACGGAATTCGCAAACAAAAAGGCGTGACAGAAATATTTTTCTGACACGCCTTTTTTTCTTTTTTGATTAAAGAACTCGGCTCGAAACTATCGCAACAGCGATAGAACCGATTGCGAGCTTTGGTTCGCAATCCCTAACACGCTCGTACCGGATTGAACCAGGATTTGAGCACGTGTCAGGTTAGCGGATTCTTTAGCGAAGTCAGCATCGCGGATTGAGCTTTGTGCTTCGTTCAAGTTCGCTAGCGTATCGTTCAGCGATGCCGTATTGCTATCGAGAGCCGTTCTCTGGAACGCACCCAACCGACCTCGAAGGGTGGTCACCTTGCTGATGACTTGGTCAACGATCGAGGAGGCGTTCGTAACGTCCTTGGTCAACGAGCTTTTTCCACCGCTTGCCAATTCGAACAGTTTGCCAGAAACACCACCGATCTTGGCTGTGTTCAAGCTGCTGATACCGAGTCGTGCTTGCTGGTTGCTTACTACGTCTGGCCCCAATTGGAACTGTGCACCACCACCGTTGATGTTGAAGTTGACTGTGGTGCTCGAACCATCGGTAACCGTGAAGTTCAAGCTCAAGGTTGAAGTGTTGAGAGAAATTTGATTTCCCTTGCCAGTTGCAACCGCTCCATTGACCGTCGCTTGGACGTCGGTACCAACAGCTCTTGGTCCGCCACCGGCATTGATCGAGGTGCCAAAGGTTCCGCCAGTGCCTTCATTGATGATCTCCACTCCAACCACTCCGGCCGAACCGTAAAGGGTGCTTGTCAATTCAAGTTTGTTGGATGTGGAGTTGAAGGCTGCTTCGATCCCAGTTGAATCCTTAAGCAAATTGATGGATTGAAGGATATTGGTAGTCGAGGCACCCTTTTGGAACTTGAAGACTTCCGAGCCGTTTCCACCGGTCAATTGGAAGGTAACGTCAGCAGTTAAGCCACCGCCGAGGATACCACCAGCCAATGTCTTCAATGCTGGAGGTGTTTCGAGAGCACCCTTGTAAACTCCGTCACCGTTGCTGGCAACGCTCAGCGAAGCCGCGTAGAGCCCGCCGCTTAGTCCGTTGATGGCGGTGGCAATATCAGCTAGTTTCGTGTCGCCAATGCTACTGACCTTGACCAGGATGTTTCCCGAGACCAGCGATGCCTCTGGTGATGCAGAGGTGACCGCGCTGTCCTCTTGGAAGGTCACGGTAACACCGTTAGCCGTAACACCATCGTTGACAGCTTTGATTACTAGCTCGTCCTTGGAGCCAGATGGATTGGTTGTTCCGCCGGATAGTGGGGTGGCCAGAGTAGCATAGTCGGTTGCATCGAACTTAGCACCCGCATTTGCAATGGATCCTGCGACGATTTCGAAGACGCTACCGGCACCTGCGGTAATCGCGTCAACCACGTTCTGAATGGTTGCGCCAGTCGCAATTTTAACTGTCAATTGGTTGGTTGATTCATCGTAAGCTGCAGTCGAAGCGGTACCGGTTGCAGCTTCGAACTTTACCTTCGAAGTGTTGCCCGTAACTCCGTCAGCTAGGCCACCATCAACTGCCTTCAACTTGAACGAGCTTGCAGAAGTGACATCTGCACCGCCGGTCAATGTTGGTGCAGCCAGCACCGATGTGTACTTAGCAGAACCCGATTTGACGTCAGCCGCAGCGAATGCACTCGTCGTGTTGATTGCGTTCGCAATATCATCGATGGTTGCGCCTTGACCAAGGCTGATGTTCAACTTGTTCGTTATCGCATTATAAGCGGCTGAGGTAGTCGTGCCTGAACCTGTGGTGTAAACCAAGGTGGTTGAGTTACCCAGAACTCCGTCGGCTGGACCA
>JANLRK010000289.1:0-10933 GCA_031361585.1 Pirellula sp.
GATGCACAAAAGAGTACCGATTGGCCAAAGCTGCTTGCTATGGGATGCATCTCGAAATCGATGGCTTTCTGTTGGCACTAAGGAGTTCAATATGAATCTCGACAGGTTTTTTGGAGGAATGGCCTGGACGGACATGTGATGGACCTTTTTATTATAATCGATTTCTGCCATCGAGACCTGAATAGACAAACACATCATGTTTCCAGCCGGTGCAGCAAATGATCCAAGCCGAACTCGCCGCCGGCCATTAATATTTCCACTTTATTTACGGACCCTGGCCCTAATAGGATGACAAGAACGCAAACTTACGGAAATCGTCCGACACTTGGTGGAATGTTATTGCAACACGTGATCGTTTTTCTGATCTGTGTCGTATTTCCAGGGGTCGTGACCTTGGCGGCTCCGGCAACTTGGATAACCTTCGAGCGAAGCGGAGAAAGCGTGCGTTGTAAGACCCGGACATGCGCGTTTTTCGTTGTCCCGTTTAAGATTCAGCAGGTAGATCCTGTGATAGAAATTGGACAACAAGAACGGTCGGGAAGTACCGAGAGACAACGCGAATTCGGCAAAACCACCAAAAAAACCGTCCACGTCGACGGTGAAGGTTTCCTGCAGATCCACGGCGCTGGTGATCAGCTAATAGAAGTGAGTGTTTCACCAGCCAGTCTAAAAAATGTTTTGGGTAAGTCCAATGACTTCCTGAACTCGACCGATGCAAGCTCCACGACGATTTTTGCTATCTCCAATTGGAAATTTGGCGGCCTGATGGGTGGTGTCCTCACTTTATTCACCTTGCTGTATGTCGTCGGCTATACGTTGAATTTTCTGGCGTTGATAATCACAGGCCTAAGGAGGATGTTGTTGCCTGGCCCGTTGAAGGGCACATGAAGACGTTTTGGACCTGAAATATTCCCGTAATTAGCCCGAGAGCATGATTGGTCAACCTGTATCATGAATTTGCTAATCAGTAGTCTATTGGTCGCCTCTATTCTCACGGCAACCTTTGGCTGCGACAATAACAAGGGTAAACAGCGAGGTAACGGCATCAAGGCAAATGTGCAATCATTGAGTCCGAGAGACAAAAAAGTTGATCCACCAAACGAACTCGGTTTTTCAAAAATGAGCAACCGCGACGGTGACATCTACCAAGAGGGGATCGTTGATGCACAAGGGAACGAAATTATCCGTCTTCGTTCCGATTTGCTGGTAAACGAAATCTGCAGTAGACTGGCCTTAGTGCAGTTGGAGCGCAAGTTCCTGTTCGTCCCTTTGGACCAAGGATCCATATCGGAGGACGATATGGATAGTGTCAACGGATTTCAGTACGCCGAACCCTACCGTTGCGGACTCGCTTTGGTCAAAGTCAATGACGATTGGTTTTACATTGATTCCAATGGCGATAAGGCGTTCGACTCGGATTTCGAATTCGCAGAATCCTTTCATCACGATCGCGCATATGTCAAGGCTAGCAATCGCCATCGAATCATTGACACTCACGGGAAAACGGTCGCCGATTTAAACTACGATCAAGTTAGCCTGCAAAGTCCATGGTGTTGGCAAGTGACCAGGATCGAGCAAGAAAAGTATCTGAGCGGCTTTGTAGACTTGAACGGGAATCTCATTGCGGAGCTGATCTTCGATGAAGTTGGTTACTTCGACCCAGAGGTCAAGCGAATTCCGGTTGGCAGGAATGAACGTCATGGATTCCTCGATGAACACGCAAAGGTCGTTGTACCAGTAGAGTATGAGTACGCAGAAATTTTCGATCGAGGCAAAGCGAAAGTGGTTCTCAATGGCAGAATTTTCTTTATCAATCCTGATGGAATCGAAGTTCCTTAGTAATGGGCGTATGCATCAGCCAGGCGTAGTCGTCGAGCTTGCCGTTTCCCTCATCCGAATAGCAAGCTTCTTTCCCTGTACAATGGGGACTCTAAACAGTTCGCTTCGAAAGATTATCACAATGCCTATTTCATTATCCAACCATCGATTGGCCTTGCATATGGCCATCAGCTTTTTGACGACGTGCAACTTGACGTCGGCCACCGAAGTCAACAAACGGATCGATTTTCTAATTGTTGCTGGACAATCCAATGCGACTGGATTCGATACCGATCCGGCCAAAGTTGGTGCGGATCAAATGGATGCTTCGATCCGATTTCGTTTTCGAGTTGGTGACCCACCGCCAGACGATCACGATTCGATTTCATCCCGAACGAATTGGGCGTCACTCTCCGTCCAGCCACTTGGCAACCCAGGTCCGAAATCGGAACCTCGCCAATATGGCAATTTTGTCCATCCATCGGGTGGGTTTGGTCCCGAGATTTCGTTCGCGAGGAAACTCAAACATCGCGATCAACAAGTTATTAGGGACAGCGAACTCGCTGTTGTGAAGGTGGCCTTTAGCGGTACCAGTGTTGCCGACGATTGGGACCCAAACGGTGAGGATAAACGCGGCGCGTGCTATCGAGCATTGCTCGATGAAGTACGTGCCGCCCAATCGCTCGCCGAAGCCGAAGGAATGACGGTGAACTACCGAGGGCTCGCTTGGGTACAAGGAGAATCAGACGCAAATGCAATCGATGCACCCAAATACGCCGAGCGGCTCAAGGCGATGTTGGTAACGCTACGGCGCGATCTCAAAGCCGAAAGACTACCGATCCTTATTTCCGTCAACGTTCATTTTCAGGAAGGAAAGAATAGGTTCATGCCGGATATCATCGCGGCGCAAAAGCGAGTCGGGCAGGAGCTTAACGATTGCCGCTATGTCGATACTAGTGGAGCGAGGTTGGCCAACCCAGGTCACTTCAATAGCGAAGGGACCATCGAGGTTGGAAAGCGATATGCGTCGGCACTCCTGTCAATGGAAAATGACCGTATATCGGCGAAAAATCCCGCAGATAGAACTCCATTAATTAACACTTGGACAAAGCACGTCGTATTCGAGGGCGCGCCATGCATGACGGCAGTCGCGGGCGATTTTACTGGTGATGGTTTGCACGACATTGTCTACAACGCCGGTAAGAAGACCCAATTGCTCGTCGCTCCTGACTGGAAGCCTATCCTCTTGAGCTCAGGAAATATGGATTGGATTCATAGCGAATCGATGGATGTTGATGGCGACGGTGATCTCGATGTCATTGGTACACCCTACAATCCGGGTCGCATCGTCTGGTTGGAGTGCCCGGCCAATCCGCTTACCGATCGATGGAATGAACGGCTCATCGACGATCAAGTCAACGGGGTACACGGCCTGCTCGTCGGCAACGTCGACAATGTCGGTCGTTTTGACTTGTTGGCAACCAGTGCTCAACCCAAGGAGCCGTTTCCCTATTCACTCGTCTGGTATCGGATTCCGACCCATCCGCTAACTGCAGAACGTTGGGAGCGATTCGTATTTGCGGCAGGCGACGCTCCCGGCTTGTCTCATTACTTGGGCATCGGTGACATTAACGGGGACGGCTTGCCAGATGCAGCTTCGGGCGCAAAAGGAGATGGTACTAAGGCGGGCGCTGACGGACAATGGTTTGCTTGGTGGCAAGCAGGCAAGGATCCAACTCAGCCCTGGAAGAAAGAAATGGTCTCAGCCCAACAACCTGGCGCGACCAATATCCATCCAGTGGATGTCAATGGTGATGGCAAAATGGATCTCATCGCGTCGCGTGGCCACGGAGTTGGCGTCGTTTGGTTCGAGCGACAATCGGATTCAGCCACTTGGGCAGAACACACCATCGACGGCGCATTGCGTGAGCCTCATTGCTTGGCGGCAATCGACTTAGATCGCGATGGCGACATCGACGTGGCAACAGTTGCGTTCGGTAGTGAACGAGCCATGTGGTACGAAAACGATGGGCATGGTAATTTCAAGCCCCATATCATTGGCGAGAATCAACAAGCCTACGATATTCGCGTCATCGATTTGGATAACGATGGTGATTTGGATTTAGTCATTGCTGGCCGAGCTAGCAACAACGTAGTCTGGTATGAGAATCCCAACTAGACTTCGCAAACGGGGGAAATGCTGTTGGATTTTCCGGCGTCGATCTTAATGCGGGCCGATTTAAATCGTAGCGGAAGCTGTCAAAGCTTTCGTGAATGCTGGACGCCAACGAAATGCTTGACGCATTCCGCTACTCGGGAACGCTAGCGAAAGGGTTCGCGGCCCAGCTTAAGATCGACGCCGATTTTCCTATTGCGGCAATTGTCGGATACAATGGAAGTCTAACCATTGAAGCCACGGAGTCCGAGCTATATGCCGCTGTTAGACCATTTTAGACCGCCGATTTTCAATAGGGGTTCCTGGGAAGGTTTCCATGGGATGTGGCCCGCCTTGATCGTTATGGATCTTTGCAAATCGCTGCCTGAGCAATACACAGCGGAGCCTCGAGTTCATTTAGGTAAGAACTTCGAAGTCGATGTTTGCACTTTTGATGTCGATAACAAGTCTGATTTCGCAACGAGTGCAAACGCTGGCGGGCCGGCGACGGCTCTTTGGGCACCGCCGGAACCGACCTTGTCGTTGGAGCTCGATCCGACAGAAATCTATCAATACGAAGTTTTGATCTTTGACCAACTACGCGGTCGAGAATTAGTGGCCGCCGTCGAGATTGTCAGCCCAGCCAACAAGGATCGCCCGGAGACTCGCCAAGCGTTTGTTTCTAAGTGTGCGGCACTCTTGCAAAACAAAATCTGCGTGTCGATCGTTGATTTGGTGACCGTGAAACGCTTCAACCTTTACTGTGAAGTCCTCGATGTTTTTGGTCAGACCGATCCCGCTTTTGCGAAGGACCTGCCATCGACTTACGCCGTAACATGCCGCAGTCACGCCTTGGCCACTCGATCGCGATTCGAATCATGGGCCTATCCGATGGTGATTGGGCATCCTTTGCCTGTTTTGCCAATTTGGTTAGATAACGATCACGCGATTTCGCTCGATCTTGACGTTTCCTATCAGCAAGCCTGCGGTGCGTTAAGGCTGATTTAGGCGAGCGACGGGTTAAAAAAAATGCCGCTCGCGTTAAAGGGTGTAATTTCCGTCGATGCCCCCGCCAAGCGTCCGAATCCTTTTCAACGTCCTACTCTCGAAAGATTTGGTTTTGATATGAAGTCCTTTACTACGTTGCTTGCATGTTGTGCGATTGGGTTCTCTTTTGTCTTATCAGTCCGCGCTGCGGGCGAGGAACCGTGGCAGTCGTTGTTCAATGGCTCAGATTTCGATGGCTGGAAAGTGGTCGCGCTTCGTGATCCGGCACCAGCCGTTGTCGAGGACGGTGCGATGGTATTGCGACAGCGCACTAACACCCTGGAACATACGTTTGTCGCGACCGAAAGGAGGTACGGCGATTTTATTTTGGAACTGGACGTTAAGGACGATCCTGAGTTCAACAGCGGTATCCTTCTCCGATGTTCCGATACACCGGTCGAAGCGGCCGTGCGACTGAACGGATATCAGGTAAAGATCGACAATACCAAACGAGCCTGGACCGGTGGAGTTTTCGATGATTTCGGCAATGGATGGAGATGGTTGTTCGATCTAAAGGACAATGCAAACGGCAGGGAAGCGTTCAAATTCAAGGAGTGGGCTCGATTTCGGGTGGAATGCATCGGGCCAACGATCAAGGTGTGGGTTAACGGTGTTCCGACATGCAATTTGATTGATGAAAAGTATCGAGAAGGCTATATCGCGTTCAAAATACATTCCGTGGGTGACAAGCCCAAGGCGACTGAGAGTGCGATTAGGTTCAGGAACATTCGCATCTTGACCGAACATCCCAGGAAGTACGCAAAACCAATGGAACTCGAAGCGCGTAAGGCCTCGGCCGTGCCTGGTGAATACGACAAAGCATCTCCTTGACTGCCTGCCGTTTGGGTAATAGCCTCTGTCCGGCTCGTCCGAGCGGTGGCCGTGTTTCGCCAAATCGAAGTCGTCAAGTTGGCGTTGTCCAGCTAAACTGCTACACGGGAAGAAACTATCGTCCGACTAAAATTTCACTGGTATCCACCGCAACGCATGATTCGCTTAACAGACTATGCTCCATGGAGTTGCACTGCCGGGCTTGCAGGCATTGCTGGAGCTTTGTTGTCGATCGGTTTCTGCAATGCGCAAGAAATCGACTTCGTTCGTGAAATCAGGCCGATCTTTGTAGTGCATTGCTATTCGTGCCATAGCGGAAACGAACGAGCGTCCGGACTGCGGCTCGACCTAAAAAGTGCAGCGCTTCGAGGAGGCGACAAACATGGGCCCGACATCGTTGCGGGAGATGCCGCCAAAAGCCCAGTCTTAGGATTCTTGAACTCCACCGATCCCGAAACACGCATGCCTCCCGATTATGTTTTGGACCCAAAGCATATCGGTAAACTAAAGCAATGGATTGAGCAAGGAGCCGTTTGGCCAGAGGGAGTCGATGCGACCTCGAATGAAAACCGTATGGACCATTGGTCGTTCAAGCCGCTCGCAGTTTCAAATCAAGGCTCGATCGATACGTTGGTCGAAGCCAAGCTTCGAGAAAGTGGGCTCAATCGATCACCACCTGCAGCTCCGATCCAGTGGCTGCGTCGCGTTACCTATGGCTTGACCGGATTACCGCCAACGCGCGACGAAACCCATAGATTCATAAATAGTCTACAGAACACCCCAATCGCCGAGCTCGATTACGCCGACGTCGTTGATCGGTTGCTTGCCTCACCGCGATATGGTGAGCGATGGGCACAGCATTGGCTCGATGTAGTTCGCTTCGCCGATACACACGGATTCGAAGTCAACACCGAACGACCAAACGCTTGGCCCTATCGTGACTATGTCATTCGTGCGTTCAACGAAGATACTCCCTACGACCAATTCATTCGCGAACAATTGGTAGGAGATGCGCTGGGTGTTGATCCCGCAACCGGATTTCTTGTGACTGCATCCGTGCTACTCCCTGGTCAGATTGGTAAGGATGCTGAATCTATTCGGCTTGCTCGGCAGGATGCGTTGGACGAGATCGTGAACAACATTGGTCAAACATTTCTCGGCCTCAGTATCGGCTGTGCACGGTGTCACGATCACAAGTTCGATCCAGTAACTTCCATTGACTACTATGCAATGCAAGCAATGGTCTCGGGTGTCGAATACGACGATCGGGAATGGCTATCCGAAGAGACTTCGAAAAAAAAACGACAAGCTGTGAAGCTACAGGAAAAAGTCTCCGTCTTGCAGAGATCCATCGACGAGTTCGCGCCCGTAGCTCGACCCAATAGCGTCCCTAGGGTTATCCGGTCGGACAAACATACGGTGGATTTCGCAAAGCAGCCCGCACGCTTTGTCCGCTTTGAGATTCTCGATGCCAATCTTCATTCCTCGCTGGGATTGATTGAACCCTGCATCGATGAGTTTGAAATCTATTCTGATAGGGAATCGGAAGAGAATCTCGCTCTCGCGTCAATCAGTACCAAAGTGACGGCATCTGGAAGTACAGAGTCAGGGTCGCATCAAATCCGCTTCGTAAACGATGGAATTGTGGGCAACGATAGCAGTTGGATGTCGAACGCCAAAGGTTGCGGATGGCTGCAATTCGAATTGTCCAACGCGTCCAACGTTGCGCGAGTTGCATGGAGCCGCGATCGAACTGGGAAGTTCGACGACCGTACGCCGACTGCCTATCGCATCCAATTAGGGGAGAGTACCGATACGATGCGAGTTGTTGCTGAGTTGCTTCCAGAAAGGCCTGCCGTCAATAGTAAGCGAATTCACGACCGGATTCCTACGACGCTTACCCAACGATTGCGACTGACGATTGAAGCGACCAATAGCCTGGAGCCCTGCATCGATGAGATCGAGGTCTTCAATCAAAAGGGAAAGAACGTGGCTCTGCGTTCTGCAGGGGCTAAGGTGACTACCTCTGGCAATACAATGGTCCCTGGTGTTCACGATCCAAGCTATGTCCATGATGGGATAGTGGGCAACGACCGAAGTTGGCTCGGTAATGAAAATGGGCGAGGTTGGGTCGAATTGGAGTTCGCTGAACCCGAGGAGATAGGGAACATTGTTTGGAGCCGAGACAGGTCCGGAGGTTTGGTCGATCGATTGCCAATCGAGTACACAATCGAGGTCGAAACACCCAATGGTTGGAATCGTGTTGCAGATTCCACGGACCGAAGACCCTGGCGTTCAGGCATGGATCTTGGGCCAGCGTTCATTACCACAACGCTAGTGCCCAAAGATGCCATGCGAGCAAACGAGTTGATTAAGGAACGGAATCAACTGGATGATCAAATCCGGACTTTAGAGCGAGATCAGTTCATTTTCGCTGGCAAGTTCCGAACGCCGGACGCAATCCGTTGGCTCAATCGTGGTGACCCTGAGCAACCTCGCGATCTAGTCAAGCCAGCCGTTCCTGTTTTTTTGGGTTCGCTACAGCTGCCTGAGACGAGTAGCGATCAGGAACGACGCAAGGCCTTGGCCAATTGGATCACTGACGAATCGAATGTGCTTGCCGCTCGCGTTTTTGTCAATCGCGTCTGGCAAGGACACTTCGGTACCGGGCTGGTCGATACACCAAGCGATTTTGGACGTAGCGGTTCGAAACCGACACATCCCGAACTGCTTGACTATTTGGCGTCCAATTTCCAACGCAAGGGCTGGAGTCTGAAGCGGTTGCACCGAGAGATCGTACTGAGCGAAACGTACCGTCAGTCCTCTTCCAACGTCGGACGCGAGCAAGAAATGCAAAAGGACGTCGATGCACGACTGCTGTGGCGGTTCCCAGGCCGAAGATTGGATGCCGAAGAGATCCGCGATACAATGCTGGCCATGACCGGCGAACTTCGATCCGAAATGCATGGCCGTGGCTTCAATTTGTTCGATCAGCGTGGCGGCTTGAGTGGCTTTAATCCAGTCGAGTCATTTCCGCCAGAGGGAATGAAGAGAACTATCTATGCCCACAAAGTTCGGCGTGAACGAGATGCAATCTTCGGGGTGTTTGACTGTCCTGACGCTGGTCAGAGTACTGCCAAACGTAGGGAATCGACGACTCCAATCCAAGCACTCAATCTATTCAACAGCACTTTCACTCTTGACCGTGCAAAGGCCTTTGCCAATCGGATTCAGTTTGAGAGTGGCGAGGACTTGCAAGATCAGATTCGAATCGCTTACCGCATTGCCGTTCAACGCGAGCCAACTGCGATCGAGCTGTCAACTGCTCTTGGCGTAGTCCAAACGCATGGCCTAGAGCCGCTGTGCCGCGCGCTTTTCAATTGCAATGAGGTCATCTTCGTACCATGAGCCACGATTCAATTGCGAAGACACTATGGACCGACTATTGTCGCCGTCGATGGCTAGGCGACAGTGCGACCGCATTGGGGGCAATTGCTCTAACCAGTCTGATGGACAGCCAGTCTTTACAAGCATCCACACCCATTCTACCGGCCATTGATCCAGCTCGACCCTATGCGCCACGAGCTTCGCACTTTCCGGCCAAGGCGAAGAACGTGGTCGTCATCTTCTGCGCTGGGGCAGTCAGCCAACTAGAAACCTGGGACTACAAGCCCGAGCTAATCAAGTGGGATGACAAGCCATTGCCAGGTGGTCCCGCCGTCACTTTCCAAGGACCAGCAGGCAATCTTGCCCGCCCGCAATACCCATTTCGGCAACGAGGACAAACCGGCAAATGGGTTAGCGACCTGATTCCCCATTTGGCTGAACTGACCGATGACATTGCATTCGTTCATTCGCTGACTAGCAAATCCAACACGCATGGTCCCGCTGAGAATTTTCTATCGACCGGCTTTACGTTGGATGGATTTCCAAGCCTCGGCTCGTGGGCGACGTACGCACTCGGAAGTGAGAGTCAGGACCTACCTGCTTACGTCGCGATTCCGGATCCGCGAGGTGTCCCACAGAACGGGTCCAACAACTGGGGGCCAGGCTTCTTGCCAGCGGCATTCCAGGGAACTGTGTTGAGTGCCAAGGATCCGATTCGTCACCTGGCTGCTAAGGGTGTCGCACACGATTCGGATGACGCGGCCAAACAATTGTTGGAGCAGATGAACTTGCAACATCAACAACAGCAGGCAGGAGACTCGCGGTTAGCAGCGAGGATCGCCAGTTACCAGTTAGCGGCTCGAATGCAATTGAGCGTACCTGACCTGAGCGACTTGAGCACTGAGCCAGAGCATATCCTTCGGATGTACGGAGCGGACGACACGAAGAACGGAGACAAAGCAGCCTTCGCCCGCAACTGTATTTTGGCACGCCGCTTGATTGAACGGGGCGTACGCTTCGTTCAGCTATTTAATGGCGCGTATGCGAGTGCAGGCCGGCTCAACTGGGACGGTCACAACGCGCTCAAGGAACAGTACGAAATCCACGCTGAGATTATGGATCAACCCGCAGCGGCGCTCATCAAAGACCTCAAGCAGAGGGGCCTTCTCGAGGACACTTTGGTCGTATGGTGTACCGAGTTTGGGCGCATGCCATTCTTTCAAAAAGGGGCCAAGGGACGCGACCACAATCCGGACGGGTTTACTTGTTGGATGACAGGTGCAGGAGTGAAGCCAGGGGTCAGTCACGGTATGACGGACGATTTCGGACAAAAGGCGATCGAGCAAGTGCACCCCCTATATCATTTCAACGCAACGATCTTGCATCTTCTCGGTTTGGACTACGAGCGACTAAGCGTTGAGCACAACGGAATCCAGCGACGACTAACCAACGTCGAAGGCCAGTTGATCCGCGCGATCTTGGCTTAGTGAGTAGGCGAGCGGCAGCTTGAATTATCCCAACCCGAAGCGTAAGTTTTGATGTTGCACATTTCTTAGAGCCGGAGGCTCGACAGCACGTGACAACCAATGTTGGAAAAAGCCCCGATTATCGGGGCTTGGGAAAAAAGGGTTTGGGGGTACCTTGTACACGATGCGGATCTCGTCTGTGCAGATTTCGATTCGTTTGATAAGCAGC
>JANLRK010000294.1:0-2399 GCA_031361585.1 Pirellula sp.
ATCTGCGTGGCTCGAGTGGTTTGGAGCAATCAACAATCGGTTTCTTGAACTCAACGCGGATTGAAGTCGATCCACGCCTCGCACATCGACTTGTACCAAGCCTGTTTCGCGAGATTGCTTGTACCGCCGAATTGGTGCACAAAGCCGAACAAGCCATGGGCTTAGTCTTGGCCCCCAGGATCGGGGTGCAAACTCAGTCGGGTAACGATTCATGGTGGTTCATTAAAGTGGCAAGAATAGCTTCGACGATCGAATAATTGATGACAATTGTTCTACAATGATACCAAGCGAAACGCCAAAACGCTGCCTGATTCGATGCCGTTCTCGACAAGTAAATGTACAACAAAAGCGAAAACATGAACCGACTAACCACGCGTCGTTCCGTCTTGCAATCATCCATGCTATTGCCGATGGCAGGCACATGCTTCGGCCAGGGAATCGCAACTGCTCCTAGCGATTCAAAGCCTAGCATCGATAAGTCGTATTTGAAGACGTCGATCAACGCATATTGCTTCGACCCTCTACTCCGCGAAAACCTGAAGGATCCGACGACCGGCATGAGTCTCTTTCAGGTACTCGATTTCTGCGCAGAGCATAATGTGGATGCGATCGACCCTACCGGTTACTACTTTCCTGGATATCCCGATGTCCCGCGGGACACGTTTCTTAACGAATTCAAACGACGCGCGTTTGGCCTAGGAATCGACGTCAGCGGCACCGGTATCAAGAACGATTTCGCATCGCCAAACGCCGCCGCTCGCGCTGCAGATGTGGAACGTGCCAAACAATGGATCGAGGCTGCCGCCCGGTTGGGAGCACCTGTATTGAGAGTCTTCGCGGGCGCTGTGCCGCCCGAGCCGCTTTCGTGGGACGATGGAGCAAAGTGGATGGCCGATGCCTTGAATCAATGCGTCGAACATGGCGAAAAATACGGTGTGATCGTCGGACTACAGAATCACGGCGACATGCTGAAGACGGCCGAAGACTGTCAAAAAATACTCGACATGCTGAAGTCGCCTTGGATCGGCTTGATTCTAGACACTGGGAATTTCCTAACGCAGGATCCCTATGCAGACATCGCACGTGTGATCCCCGTTACCGTGAATTGGCAGATCAAAGAGCTTCTTCAAAACAACAAGGGGCCGAAGACCGATTTACCAAAGCTGGTGAACATCATTCGAAAAGGGGGCTATCGCGGTTACATCCCGATCGAAACTCTCAAGCGCGGATCACAGCCCTACGACCCACTCGCCCGAACGCTGGAATTGCTCAACGAGCTGCGTGGTGCGTTATCCTGAAAGGATATCAGACATTAGCCGGTGGTCGAGCGGAGCGACAATTGGGAGAACCTCAACTTTCCGATTCGCAATTACCTAGCCGACCGAGATGATAACCAATATGCGGCGGTTGAGAATGTGTGTTCCATGCACGACCTGCATGCGACCATGCTGCATCAACTCGGTATTCAACA
Source organism: Pirellula sp. (assembly GCA_031361585.1). Taxonomy (GTDB): domain Bacteria; phylum Planctomycetota; class Planctomycetia; order Pirellulales; family Pirellulaceae; genus JBKCUI01. The sequence continues at coordinate 1,472 of JANLRK010000294.1, forward strand.
TGAAGCGTTGAGCGTGAAGTTCCAAGGCTTGGATGCAAAGTTAACCGGCGTCGAAGGGGCTAAGGTGATTCACGAAATTTTGACCCAAATGTGGCACGGTGGTCCCCACCGTGATTTCTGATACGAACCACGGCGGGGACCGCCGTGCCACACTAGAATAAAGCGATTCCAACTCTGTTAACCCTCCCTTCGGATACAATTTCATGAAAACTACTTTGTCCTTTTTCTGTTTCCCGCTTCTATCGATTTGCTTGACCTCGCCATTGTTCAGTCAAAGTTCGGCTATGCCTCGCAGTTCACCTGAATCGCAAGGCGTCTCCTCTAAGAACATCATTGAATTCATCGAATACGCCGATAGCAACATCAACTCGATGCACAGCTTTATGTTGATGCGCCACGGTAAGGTCGTAGCAGAAGCTTGGTGGAGTCCTGAGTCCGCGGAAAAACCCCATGTGCTATTCTCGTTGAGCAAAAGTTTTACATCGACGGCAGTAGGTTTGGCCGTAGCCGAGGGAAAGCTAAGCGTCGAAGATCTTGTGATCAAATTCTTTCCGGATGAAATACCGACCGAGGTATCGGCCAACCTCAAGGCCATGCGAGTACGCGATCTTCTCACCATGTCGGCGGGACATCAAGATGAAGTCAATTTGAAATCGGAAGCTCATTGGAGGAAAGCGTTTCTTAATCATCCGGTCCCGCACAAACCTGGCACGCACTTCAAGTACAACACGCCGGCAACTTACATGTTGTCAGCGATCGTGCAAAAAGTAACGGGCGAAACGGTGCTCGATTATTTGAAGCCTCGACTCTTCGATCCATTGGGCATTGCGCAACCAAAGTGGGATAGCAGTCCTGAAGGCGTCTCCCTCGGCGGCTACGGACTTTTTGTTAGAACCGAGGACATCGCCAAGTTCGGTCAACTCTACCT
>JANLRK010000316.1:0-15613 GCA_031361585.1 Pirellula sp.
CGATGTCATTTCAGCAAGTTTGAGGGGGTAGGGCATAGTATCCATTGGCAAGCTGTTCCAAAGATATTGCACTTGATAGTTACCGCAGCAACATCGGTGCGAAATCCATCGTAACGGACTGTTGGATTGGGTCGATCCTGCTGGTGGCAATTGGTTGAGCTTCCGAGAATAGCTAGGCCAGGATCTCAGTCACAACTCGGGCAGGGAGGACGCCCGTTAAGCGATAGTCCAGACCTTGGGCACGAACGCTAAGTTTCTCGTGACTTAATCCGAGCCGGTTAAGAATTGTCGCATGAATATCGCGAACATGAACGGGATGGGACGCAGCACCGAAACCCAATTCATCCGTTTCTCCGTGTGTCATCCCGGCTTTCATTCCTCCACCTGCAAACCACATCGTAAAGGCATCGATGTGATGGTTTCTTCCAGATTTCTCGCGATTTTCACCCATAGGTGTGCGGCCGAATTCGCCCCCCCAAATCACCAGTGTATCTTCGAGCAAGCCGAGTCGCTTTAAGTCCTTAATCAACGCAGCACAAGGTTGATCAACTTGTTTGACGACTTTCGGAAAATCGTCTTCCAGAGTCTCACCAACGCCGCCATGACTGTCCCAATTGGTGTGATAAAGCTGAATAAAGCGAACACCGCGTTGCACAAGTCGACGGGCCAACAAGCAGTTACGAGCGAAGGACGCTTCTTTGGGATCCGCGATGCCATACAAATCGATCGTCGCAGCATCTTCGTCTGTGGTATTCATTAAGTCTGGTGCACTGGATTGCATACGATAGGCCAATTCGTAGGCATTAATGCGGGTGGCGATTTCATCATCGCCCGTTTCGAGAAGTCGCGTGCGATTTAATTCCACGACCATGTCGATGACTCTGCGTTGCTCGACTTGATTCACCCCGTCTGGCGTGGTCAGGTTAACGATGGGTTCTTCTTGGTTGCGAAGTGGAACTCCTTGAAACTTGCTAGGCAACATGCCACTTCCCCACAGCGGAGCGCCGCCGCGCGGGCCGCGCGGGCCACTTTGCAGCACGACAAATCCTGGCAGATCACTGCATTCACTACCGAGGCCGTAGGTCATCCACGAACCGAGACTTGGTCGTCCCCACTGGCCACTACCTGTGTTCATGAACAGCTTGGCCGGAGCGTGATTGAAGAGATCGGTCTTGCAAGTTTTGACAAAGCAAAGATCGTCTGCAACGGTTCCCAAGAAGGGTAGAGCGTCGCTCATCCACGCTCCGCTCGCCCCGTGCTTTCGAAATGCCTTGCGAGTACCAAGTAGGTTCATGCCGTTGCTTGTATTCATGAAAGCAAAACGTTTGCCGGCAACGTAGCTTTCCGGAATCGGCTGTCCACTGAATTCCTGCAATTTTGGTTTGTAGTCGAACAACTCCAGCTGCGACGGCCCCCCCGCCATGAAAAGATAGATAACGTTCTTGGCTCGTGGCGTAAAATGAGGCGGCTTGGGCGCCAATGGATTCCAAGCCGCATCGCTGGCTCGTGAACGTTCGTCGCTGGCGATCATTGACGCGAGCGCCATGCTGCCGATGCCCATAGAACATCGACTAAAAAAATGTCGTCGGGTTTGTAGAAGCAATTCATTCATCGGAGCCTGCTGCTTAATCACGTGTTATAGTTTCATCCAAGTTGAGGAGCACCCGCGCCACGCTCAGCGAGTCGGCTCCGGCAAACTGTTTGAGTTCATTCGCCGTGGGATGTCGCGAAGTGCATCGACGGAAGGCAGTTTCAATTCCATCCTTGTCAATGATTGATTGCAGCGCCTTTGCAAACTCGAAAAAGGCAGTGTCGTTAAGCAAGGTAAGTGCTTGCAGCGGCGTATTGCTGCGAACGCGTCGTGTCGTGCAGTTTTGACCATCAGGTGCATCGAAGACGCTCAGCGAAGGCGCTGGGGTTGCACGATAGACAAAAGTATAGAGACCACGGCGATAACGATCTTCACCCGTGCTCACGTTCCACGCTCGCTTGACTTGCCCCAATGCCATAACGCTTGTTGGAATCGGCGGGAACACTGGCGCTCCTCCTTGGTTCTTTGAGAGCAAGCCACTAGCCGCGAGCGCGGTGTCACGTACAAGTTCTGCATCGAGTCGCAAACGTTGTTGGCGAGCGAGCAGATAGTTATTCGGGTCCTTTTGTTTCAGTTCCGGTCGCTCGACGGAGTTCTGACGATACGTTTTCGAGCACACAATTGTGCGCTGCAACTCCTTAAGACTCCATCCTCCTCGAATGAACTCCGTAGCTAACCAATCGAGCAATTCAGGATGCGTCGGTGAAGCACCCTGAGAACCGAAATCATTCTCCGTCTCGACGATGCCGCGCCCAAAGAACTGTTGCCAGACACGATTCGCAATCACACGCGCGGTAAGTGGATTCTCGGCGCTAACGATCCATCGCGCGAGATCGAGCCGGTTATTGCTGCCAGTGGCATTATTGTACCGATGCAGCGCGGCGGGTGTTCCAGCACCCACTTCGATTGTTGGCCGAGTAAAGTCACCCTTAGTGAAAACTGTCGTTCGCCGCAGTTCAGGTCGTTCAACCAACACCATGGTAGTAATCCCACCATCGCGTAACTCTAAAGCTGCTTTGAATTTCTCGTTGAGTGCACGGAAAACTTGGTCGGCTGCGCCGGGGCCACTTGCATAGACCGTCGAATTCTCAACAATCGTTCGCTCTTCGATAGGTTTGGAAAGCAACGGTTTTATGGCAAAGTGAACTTTAGTAAGCGCTGGTTCAGCGAGCGTTGACTCCCATTCGCTCTGCAATTCTCGATGCGATTTCAAAAACCCCGCTAATGGTTCTTCGCACGCTCTTACCTCCTCCGTCAAACGGACTTCGTTGTAACTCGCGTCATTCACCTGTAACGTTGGTTCATCTTGGTTGTTCAAGAATGCAAACAACTGGTAGAACTCACGTTGCTCGATCGGATCGAACTTATGATCGTGGCACTGAGCGCAACCGATCGTTAGCCCCAGCCACACAGTTCCTGTGGTGGCTACACGATCGAAGACGCTTTCGACACGAAACTGCTCCTGGTCAATGCCCCCTTCCTGGTTGATGGTCGTGTTGCGGTGGAAGCCAGTCGCAATCCTTTGACTTTCCGTGGCACTAGGAAGTAAATCACCAGCCAACTGCTCTACAGTAAACTGATCGAAAGGCATATCGGAGTTGAGTGCGTTGACGACCCAATCGCGAAATTTCCAAATCGCGCGTGGAGCATCGATCGAATATCCGTTGCTATCGGCGTAACGTGCTTGGTCGAGCCACCAACGTCCCCAGCGTTCTCCGTAGTGCGGGCTTTGCAATAATCGCTCAACCACGGCGCCATAGGCAGCTTCCGGGTCGTGCGCTGAATCGGCCAAGAAACAATCGATCTCCGGCGTAGTTGGAGGTAAGCCAGTCAGATCGAGCGAAACGCGGCGGATGAGTTTTTCGAGCGGTGCTTGGGGTGACATCAGCAAGTCTGCTCGATCCAGCCCGTCGCTGACAAAGTGATCAATCGCATCGCTACCGGTCGCTTCGATCTGGGGCCGAACAGGAGCGGTGAAAGCCCAATGGGCTTCATACCGCGATCCTTCCTCGATCCAACGCTTAATCATCTCGCGTTTATCGGCAGTGAGCTTCATTCGCTGAGATTTTGGTGGTGGCATAACCACCTCGGGATCATCACTATGAATTCGACGCCACACTTCCGATCCATCCAAATCACCAGGTGCAATCGCGCGGTGGCCATCGATGGAGCGTGTTGCACCTTCGTATTGGTCCAGTCTCAAATCGGCCTCGCGATGATTGGGATCAAAACCATGACACGAGAAGCAGTTTTCCGAAAGAATGGGCCGAATCTGTCGATTGAACGAGATCGCTTGTCCGTATGCTCTTGAAATAGCGTCAGTATTGCTAATACACATGGCGACTACGACGAACGAGTAGCGAATCAATTCACTGCGCCTTGTATTGTCGAGGGGTTACGTCTGGTTTGATCTTACTCTTACGATAATGTCTCGGCGTACTCGAAGATAGACGGCAATCGCACTTCGACACGAAATGGGATCGCCGCCTTCTGTGAAAGTGTCTTATTTCGTCCGGATCGATCTATGAAATCAAGTCGTGAACCACAGTTCCATGAACGTCCGTCAAACGAAAGTCGCGACCGCCATAGCGATAGGTAAGTTTTTCGTGGTCGATGCCGAGCAAATGTAGTAGCGTTGCGTGGAAGTCGTGAACATGAACCCGGTTTTCTCGGGCGTAAAAACCGTACTCGTCGGTTTCGCCATAAGAGAATCCTTTCTTGACGCCCCCACCAGCCATCCAATAGGTAAAGGCATGAGGGTTGTGGTCTCGACCGTTCTTGCCTTGTGCGGTTGGCGTGCGACCAAACTCGGCCCCCCAAATGACCAATGTCTCCTCCAGTAATCCTCGGGCCTTCAGGTCCATTAACAGGCCTGCAATCGGTCGATCGACCTCGAAGGCTAATTCCTGATGTTTTTGTTTTAACTCGTCATGCTGATCCCAATAACTGTGGCTCACTTGCACGAATCGCACGCCCGATTCACTCAATCGTCGGGCCAACAAACATTGCCGCCCAAAGTTTTCGGTCTTGGGTTGGTCGATGCCATACAATCTCATTGTCGCCCCGGTTTCGCCACTGAGGTCCATGACCTCAGGTGCTTCGGTCTGCATTCTAAAGGCGAGTTCCATCGACTGGATTCTTGCCTCGAGACTTTTGTCGGCTCCAACGTCATCCAAATAGGCGCGATTGAGCGATTGCGCTAGGTCCAATTGTTGTCGCATATCGCGCGATGAAACGATTGTATTGCTCATATTGCTAATCTCGGCGACCTTCATCGACGCTCGTTTGCTGCCGATGCGCGTTGCCTGATGGTCGGCAGGCAGAAAAGCCGAGCCAAAATTTTGCACTCCGCCGTGCCCAAGCGTTGGATTGATCGTGATGAAACTTGGCAGATTCTCGTTTTCGGAACCGAGTCCGTAGCTGATCCAAGCCCCCATGCTTGGTCGGACAAACGTATCGCTCCCAGTGTGTACCTTCAACAACGCGCCTCCATGCGCTTCGTTCGAACCATGCATCGACTTGATGAAAGAAATATCGTCAACGCATTCGCCGACATTCGGAAATAGGTCGCTTACCCAAGCACCTGACCGACCATACTGCTTGAAGCCCCAAGGGCTCTTAAGCAAGTTTCCGGTTTGCGCAAATTGCACTCTAGGTTTGTCAAACGGCAAAGGCTTGCCGTCGTCTTTCGCGAGCATTGGCTTATAATCGAAGGTATCCACATGCGATGGGCCGCCATGCATGAACAGGAAGATGACCCTTTTCGCTTTGGCTGGGAAATGCAACCCGTCTGTCGACCTGGAGTGGGCTTTTCGCTCATCAAGCAGCGACGCAAGCATCCATCCACCGAATCCATTTCCGATGTTTTTCAACAACTGACGACGTGGCAGGTTGCATCCAAAGCACTTGTGATCTCCGGCTGAACTGAACTTGTTGTTATTCGACATAGAGAAACTCGCTCGCCAAAAGGAGTGACCGACAAACTCGCACCCAGTCTTCAAGGTTCGAATTCATGGATGCCAAGCTTGGTTTTGAGCGGGCCTGGACAGAACCAGAGGACACGCTCAACAAGAATTCTCGAATGGTTTCGATCTCCCTGGTTTTAGGAGCTCGGCCAAACACGGTCCTCGTCGCCATCTCCAGACGCGCAAAGTCGTTACTTTGTTCCATATGAAGTCGAGTCGCCAATTGCTTACCAATTTCCAAGGGAAGTGGATTATTCATCATATACAAAGACTGGTGAGGTACGATCGTCGCTGGGCGACGTTCCACCGAGACGCCTGGCTCCACGTAGTCAAACGTCATTAAGAAGTCGGACATCGCAGCGCGATTGATGTCGAGGTAGACCGTGCGGCGATTGCAGCCAATGTTCTCGGCTCCGCTAAGGTTTTTGATCATAGCTGTAGTTGCATTTCGAGGCGCCCCTCCCAGACTTGAGTTCAATACATCGCCAGTCGAAAGCAATGCATCTCGTAAGACTTCAATTTCCATGCGACGACGGTTTTGTCGCCAAAGCATTCGGTTATCGGGATCGACCAATTCAGAGTCCTGGTCACTGTGCGAAGACATCCTGTAAGCTGAGGACAAAACGATTTGCCGATGGAGCCGTTTGATAGACCAGTCATTTTTTACAAACTCATTGGCGAGCCAATCGAGTAGTTCTGGGTGGGATGGAGGTTGACCGCGTAGTCCAAAATTCGAAGCGCTTGTTACCAATCCTTCGACAAAGTGACCTTGCCAAATCCGATTGACCATGACGCGAGCTGTTAGCGGATGATCCTTGTCCGCAATCCACTTCGCCAACTCCAGTCTACCGGAGCCCTTTTCTCGACCCACCAACTCTACGTTACTCGACTCACCTCGGAACACCGTCGGAATCGAGGGCACCAACGGTTCGCCGGTGGTCTGCAAGTGATTTCCTCGTACGTTTACCGCGACAAATCGAATGGGGCCTTCCGTAACCGCCATTGCGCGCGGTAGGCTCGGTATCTCTTTCTCTAGCGTGTCGGTCGCAGCTTGCAGCTCTACAAAACCTTTCTTCTCGTCATCCGCTAGCGTCTCCTCAATTTTTGGGTAGTAGACAAACAATTCACCGTCGAAGAACTGCCTAAAGAGTTTTGCTGTCTCCGAAGACGTGATCTTACCTTTGTCGTTGCGAGGGGCATCCCGGATCTCTGCCCAAATCTCGCGCAGGACCACAGCATAGGTGTCCATCAACTCTTGCGTGGAACGCGGACATGTGTGTTTGCTGAGTTTATCTTCCCATGAACTTCGTTTCTTCTCATCCGCGGTTAACTCTTGCCAAACCGTTGCCGATTTTTCAGCGAATAATTCTTTTTCCAACGAAGCCAAACGGCGCCACACACGGAGGAAGTCGACTTCTCTTGATGGCGCTACGGGATCGCGTTGAAGAAGTTGTTGCCATTTCTCCGATTCTTGGATGAGCGGCTCGCCTTGCGATGAATCTGTTGGGAGTGACCTCGACATAGCAGTCAAAAACGAGTTCAACTGCTTCTCAAAAGCCCGATCCGAGTAGACACGCTTTTTCTCATCAAGCTCCGCCTTGATCTTGTCAAATCGCTCTTGATGAACTCGGATTGTCTTGGACAACATCTCATCCGGCAAATCCCTTTCGTTCCATTGCGAAACAAAGTTGAGATGCTCCATGGACTTTGTGCTTTGCAGAATTCCCGCGAGAGCGTAGTAGTCTTTTGCAAGAATAGGATCGAACTTGTGGTCGTGACACCTGGCGCAGCCTAGAGTCAAGCCCAGAAACACTTTTCCTATTGTGTCCAGTTGCTCATCCACCATGTCTGCAACGAGTTTCGGTTTGTCCTGTTCAGCAAGCATCTTGGGGCCGATCACCAGAAAGCCGGTGGCCGTGATCAATCTTCCCTGCTCCAATTCGGATGAGGCTGGAAGTAAGTCACCTGCCAGCTGTTCTATGACAAAATCGTCATAGCGAATGTCCGCGTTGAGCGACTCGATGACGTAATCGCGATAACGCCAAGCTACCGGGTAGCCATGATTCTCATCCGCCCCATTGGAGTCTGCGTAGCGAGCCAAGTCGAGCCAGTACCGTCCCCATCGCTCACCGTATCGTGGTGATGCAAGCAATCTATCTACCACCTGTTCGTAAGCATCGGACTGCAAAGACTGAACAAACGCATCTGCTTCGTTCGGCGACGGAGGGACGCCGTTCAAATCTATGAACACTCGACGTAGCCAAGTTGTTCGGCTCGACTCGGTATTCGGTTCAAGACCCGCGCGGGAGCGTTTCTCCTCAATGAACAAATCGATGGGTGTGCGGCTCCAATTCGAATGGACCGTCGGAATAGCAATCGGCTCGCGTCGGCGAAACGACCAAAATTGTTTGGCTTGAAGCCAGTCGATGGCTTCGTTTTTCGGCTTGGCTGCAGATTCATTTCGAGGGTCCGGTGCTCCCATAGCGATCCACTTTTCAAAGTCGGCAATCACGGCGTCTGAGAGTTTCGATTTTGGTGGCATCTTCAAGTCTTGATGCCTTAACGCCTGGATCAAAAGGCTCTTGCCCGCATCCTTCAAATCAATCACCGGCCCTGAATCACCTCCGTTGGAAATAGCCTCGCGGGAGTCAAGCAGCAGACCACCATTGATCTCTCCAGCGGATGCAGAATGGCACTCGAAGCAATGCTCCACTAAGGCAGGGCGAATTCGCGATTCGAAAAAAGCAATCCCATCATCTTCTTTTGCATGCAAACATTCACTTGGAGTTCTCGCGATGGTCAACAGCGCGAGGAAAATCCAACCTGCAAGAGAACACTTACGGAAGCTCAAAAATGAAAAAGCAAACATGTATCAGATCAAGCGAAAGTGCTTGTATCGGCCGGGTATACGGCACTCGGGAGGGAAAGTTAAACAGAAGAACAAAAGGCGGGTCCTGAATTGTACTACATTCAACCGCACCTTTCCATCCTCATGATCTACCACAGCCAGCAACTAGAAATCGCCTCCTCCGCCGGCGTCACCGCCAGAATCACCACCGCCCGAATCACCACCGAAATCGCCACCAGACCCGGAGTAGTCGGTATCTTGACCTGAGAATCCGGTTGAATCACCGACTCGATTATCCTGGTCTGAACCCCATGCGTTTCCATGCCCGCCCGAGAATTGGTCATAGAGCCACATGCCGGCCGCCGCGCCAAACATACCACCGAGCAGAGAACCGAACATACCTCCTCCGCCGAAGCCAGGAGACATTCCCGCGCCAGCATTAGAAGACCGTCCCCCTAACACCGAACGCAGTATTCCCACGATCAGCCAGATCGCTCCAATGCCAATTACCGCAATAATTAGCCAGACCCATGAGTTACTAGGTTCGGTCTGAACACTCTTCGCTGGCGTAGCCGCGAATGTAGATGGGGCGCTACTAGCCTTGTTGCGCGGGGTCACATGGCTTGCCATGGTGGTAGATACAAAGTTGACGCCGTCCGTCAACGCTTCATCGTTCTGCTTATTGCGCAGTTTGCTAAGCATGAGGCTGGCGAGCTTGTCGCGATCGTTCAAGGTAAAAGCCTTGGTCTGGGTTTCATTGCCAACGACAATTTGGAGGTGGGCGGGCGTTTTCGAAATTAAAATGTAAACACCGTTCACCTTTTGCTGCTTAGCCTGCTTCACTGTCCACTGTTCAAACATCCGACTCATGGCGGCTTTGTCATTAAGGTCCACCCCCAGTTTGATCTCTTCCGGGATTTCCTTGAAAGTTTCGATCACAAGATCTTTCTTGTACTGATGCTCAATGTCAGAAATCTTGCGGGTAGCTTCCGTTTTGGCCGAATCGGAAAAAAAGTCGCCATTGTCGCGAATCACTCCGAGTCCGGCGTGTGAGACTGATGTGCCGAACAGCGTCGCCAGGACAAAACCTAGTGCGAGGATCGTTGGATGTCTAAACATGGGTTTCTCCTGGTTAAAAATGATGCAGCGGACTGAAAGTACGCCAAAGATGCATTGATACCGCTAACGAGTCGCTTTCGAGAATAGCTCAAGTTCACTGCGGGTCCGTTAATGGCATACACTCATATGCCTATTCCCACAGTGCACATCATGTGCCGTATCGAGTAAAAGTAGGTGCGAGACTCAAGTGAGAGACCTCAGAAGAAAAAAAAGCGACCTGTACGATTCACTTTGCATTTGCTAGTCATTGAGGCTGAAGCAATAGTAGATCTTCCCAGTTTGTAGAGAAATGTTTCGACCCTTTCGTGTGGCACGCCCTAAGCGAAGCGTGGGCGTGAGCCGGAAGTACTAGGAATTCCCACGCCCTTCGTACCTTAGAGCGTGCCACACGCGGGCAAAAGTCCTTTGCTCTTAGCTTATTTCAATCGTACAGGTCGAAAAAAAGGCTACTCCAAGCGTTTCCGCTCTACCATGACCACGTTTCGACCACTGGACTTGGCGCTGTGAAGGAGCTTGTCGGCTCGTTCAAACCAACTGTCGGAGTTGTCGTCCGCTCTTAGGATTGCGGCTCCAAGCGAAATAGTTAGCTTCCCCAATGGCTCGCCTGTGCTCCGCACCGTTAAGTCGTTTTCAGAAAAGAACTGGCGAATGCCGTCCGCCAATTGTTTGACCTGGTCCGGTCCAACGTGAACGAAGAGTGCGAATTCGTCGCCACCATAACGGGCAATCGTTGCACCCTCCGCCAGTTTTATTAGTGAGCTTCCCACAAAGCGGAGAACATCATCACCCGTCGCATGACCATGTGTGTCGTTAATGTTTTTGAATTTATCCAAATCCACCAGGATCAAGTAGTTAGGCGTTTCGGTTGTCCTAGGCTCATTTGCACGATAGATTGTTGCGTCGAATAATCGCCGATTGCCAATCCCAGTGAGTGGGTCAATAAGAATTGTCTTTTGCATATCAACGAGAGTCTCTCTAAGATGGTCAACTTGGCTCTTAGATGATTTCAGCTTCAAATCCAAATCCGAGATTTGTTGTTGCATTTTCTCGTTGCATTGCAACACGGCGCTGAGGCAACTCTTGATCTCCGCTGGCGTTACGGTTTCATCAAGCAATCGGCTGCTGGCGGATGAGATCGAGCCACCGAATTCTACGTTGGCTCCCTGCTGCGTGGAGATCAGAGATTGAAGCCCTTCCATTTCCGTAGCAAGGTTGTGGCTTATTTTTTGATTTGCTTCGGCCGCGTCAGATGAATTCAAAAACTGTTGTCGTAGCTCGTGCAATTGTGAAACACTAATCGACTTTGCGACTTTCACGGCATAAGTGAGCTGTTCGTGGATAGCCTTATTCTCACCTTCCACATAGCGATACCATACTTCGTAGACTTCAGGAGTAGGCGGTGTTCGGTATGTGCTGATATACGCCAACGCTTCTTTGGCCATTGAAAACGCTTTCGCGCTTTCATCTTGGTTCATCGCGTTAACTTCTTGTGTTGTCGAAGACGTTGGCATGCATACACTCCGGACTGAAAAGGACCCGGAAAAAAGTAGGCTGCGATTTGAAAAAAACCTTGATTGAACGGAAACGACGACGTAATTCTGCTTAGAAATTCATTCAAGCGACCAGTTGAGCGGGTTGGTCCGATTGTTCATGCATCCTATTCATAGGAAGCATAGTTGTGCAGTTCAACGCAACGGCGGCTGGTGTAAGTTCGAACGGCTTCGTCCGCGAACGTTTCAAGCGAGAGGAGTCTAGTTGCTCGTGAAATTCCGGTGCTCTGTGATGACATCCCTCGCCTTCATGTGCGAGAGTACGCCCGGTCCAAGAAACTCCAATCACCGTCAGCGAACTCCGTGCACTCTAACCGCATCGCTTCGACGCGGCGTCCCGGTCTTGTTGCGCGCAATTCAGCAAGAGGGCAAGGATGAAGGGGACGATCGCAAAACGTTACAAGAACTTGCGAACTAAACATGTGTCGGACCGGTTTCGTTTGATTCTCGAAAGACATTTTTGAATCTAAAACAGGTGGCAAAATAGGAGTGATCGATACGATCTTATAATCAACAAGAATTCCGGAAGATGCGTGCGTAAAAAACAGATGTGGGTTGTGATTCAAAAGTCGCCCTTCGTCTTCGTCCATTACTGCGTCAAGTGCCGTGGTCAAATGTGTATGTGCAACATTGATGTCGCCAGCGGAGGCAGGGAAGAGATTCTTGACCTTGCTCGCGGGCACTGATGCCCCCATGTCATCCTTCCAAATGTTAGTGTCGGGCCCGATTGCATGGTGGTCGGCAAGGTGATGGAGTGTTTCGCCGGGCACCGGCCCAGTCTTCTTGCCGCCGAATTCATAGTACCAATTGGACATTTGCTTAGGTCCTTTCATTTTGCGAGCGAGCAAAAAGCCCACTCTTCGATAATCACGCCTCAGTCTAGCAGATGCGAAGCACTCTCCGCAAGTTCGTTGGCGTTTCTCAAAAATCGAGTTGGAAATTACCTGGCACATGCGCATAGACGGGTGATTTGGCAATTGTCAGGCTGATTGCGGTGACCCAACCGATTCGCTAAGCTGGTGTTCATTGAAAACCCTGCTAGACATACGTCGATGGCGCCCCCTCTGATTTCAAGCCGCTTTGGCCGACGATTGAAAAGTGCATTCGGTGACTCGCAACGGTGCGTCTAGCGGATAGATTTACAAACGAAACGGGCGCGCGGAAGCGTGAAATGTAAGCTGTGACAGATTTCGCGAATCCTACCTCTACCCGCCCCAATGTCGTGATCATAGGTGCTGGATTTGCAGGCCTGCGAGTGGTTCAGGGACTCGCAAACGTTCCGGTGAATATCGCGATAATCGATCGTCACAACTACCATCTTTTCCAACCATTGCTATACCAAGTAGCCACGGCCGCACTATCGCCTGCGGATATCGCGTTTCCGATCCGGCGAATTTTCCGATCGCAGAAAAACGTCGAATGCGTGCTCGGAGACGTCACCCAAATCGATCTGACCCGCCAGTGCCTAACCATTGACAGTTCCCAAGAGATCGATTTCGACTACCTCGTCGTCGCGGCTGGGGCAACGCACTCGTACTTCGGCAAGGAAGAGTGGCTGAGCAATGCACCGGGTCTAAAAACGATCGAAGATGCGCTGTACATTCGCAAACGTATTTTGCTTGCTTTCGAAGAGGCTGAGAATGAAATGGACCTGGACGCGCAACGCGCCAAATTGACCTTTATTATCGTTGGTGGTGGCCCGACAGGTGTAGAACTTGCAGGCGCACTCCGACAAATTGCAGTAAAGGAAATTCAAAAAGATTATCGCCACATCGATACCTCCACTGCCCGCGTTATGCTGGTCGAAGCCAATGACCGAGTACTGAAGTCCTTTCATCCAGATCTAAGCGCTCGTGCCAAGCGAGATCTTGAAAAACTCGGAGTCGAGATCCGACTGAACGGCCGAGTGACGGCGGTTGACGAGCAAGGCGTCAAGATTGGCGACGAGCGCATTGATGCCAACAATGTCTTTTGGGCAGCTGGTGTACAGGCCTCACCGCTAGGGAAATCCCTCGGCGTTGAAATGGATCGGGCAGGCCGAGTGATCGTAAAGCCTGACCTTTCGATACCAGGCCATCCAAATGTTTTCGTCGCTGGCGACCTTGCGAGCGCCACGAACCCTGAAAACAATCAACCCGTTCCTGGTGTCGCTCCGGCAGCCATGCAGATGGGCGCTCATGTGGCTAAGGTCATTAGGCAGGAAATCCTTCGCAAGCAACCAACCGAAGCACGAGCCCCATTCAAATATCGGGATAAAGGCTCCATGGCTACGATCGGCAAGGCCAAAGCTATCGCTGATATCCACGGATGGAGGTTCACCGGTTTTATCGCTTGGCTTATGTGGTCGATGATTCACCTGATGTTTCTGATCACCTTTCGGTCGAAGGTGTTCGTCATGCTGAACTGGGCCTACACCTATATATTTCAATCGACTGGCGCTCGCCTTATCACTGGCGAATTCAAGCCTCGAATCCGCAAGTTCCGCGATGTGACTCCGAATTAAGGGTTCTGCGGAGTTACATTCGGCGATCTTTCCACTGTTTGCCGTTTAGCATGAGTTTGGGTAGCAATTTTCTCAAAGCGGCCAATTGATCGGATGTGAGTTTGCTCTCGTCAAGGGTTAAGTACTTGAGTTTGGAGCATGAGACCAAACTCTTGATGGATTCGTTGCTAAGTCGTAGGGATGGAAGAAATAAACAAGTGAGGTGAGGACAAAGATGGAACACCTGCAAACCTGCGTCGGTGACGCTCGTCTTCTCGAGATTCAAAAGGGTGATCTGCGAAATACCGGGTGTTCGCTCAGATGCTAGTTGAATCAACTGCTGTAGTTCGTCATCGGAAAAGCTAGTGCGCGATACATAGCATGACACGCCAGTACCTTCGACGGTGCTTATGTAAGCGTTGCCACCATCGATAAGTTCATCTAGTTTGTTCTTCAAGGCTAGATTCGCGTTATGTCCTCGTTGGTTGGCGCGAATCTCATTTCCGACGACCGCAAAAAAGCAGGCTGCAATGATCATCAATACCAAGCCAGTACTGATACTGAGACGTAATCGCCATTCTCCTGTCAGGACTCGCTGACGCTGCAATTCCACCGCCAAGGTCATGTAGGCCATTGGTCCGCATGACAAAACAAATAGTAAGGGTAATTTGAAGCGGACACCTATAACCAACGAGAGCATAAACATGGCCATAGCGTTGGCGCAACCGACGATCCCGATATAAGCGGCGACGCGTCCCCATCGAACGCAGGGCATGCCACCTTGGTCAATAACCCATTGTAGACGTGTCGGAGTGTCGCATTTGTTACTCATTCCATCAAGTTTACCCGAACAGTTCGCAGAAGGCATAAACATTAAGGGATAGGAGGTCCTCTTCCCTGGTTTTGCGTTCGATCAACTCTTTGCCGGTCCATTGGCGAAAAGAGTCGAGCAGGCACTGTGTGAAATCAAGCCAGGCGGCGCGCGGAGCAGCTTCGGGGAGTGGAGTCACGAGCCGATCTCTGCGAAAGACGTGGTGAACGCGTATCTGAATCGAACAAAAAACATTGCCATCTCAATTTATTGTCGGCGTTAAACCCTGGCAATTGTCAGATTGATGCTGCCGGTTTATTCGTGATTCCATAGCGAATTGACATTCCCAATAACGCACCCATGCAGGCGACGACCAGTGCCAAGATCGAGGCGAAATTTTGTGAGCGAGCGATACCAATTATCGGAATCCATAATCCAACTGCAATTGCCCAAAGCCACCATCGGCTCGGTGATAAAAATGCAAACACACCACATGTCAGTAGTATCGCTATCGCAGTTATGCCTGTATCGTCCCAGTTAGGGCGAGAATCGATATAGGTAATTGTTGCACCGCAGAACAAAGCGAGCAAGGTTAGAAAAGACTTGTTCATGACTGTTTTAATAACTCCACAATTTTCAAATGATTTCGGCGCTTGGCCCATTCGATGGGCCGCGTCCAATCCGGCTCGTCTGGTTGCTGTAGAGGTGCCCCTCGCTCTAACAGGTATTGAACCATCTCAACCTTCCCAAACTTAGCTGCCCAACCAAGCGGTGTAGAATAGATATCCTCGTCGCGAACATCAAGCCTGCCTCCATGTTCGATGAACAGCTCGGCCAAATCAAGCCTGCCTTTGCCAGCTATCGTATGCATCGGTGTTACGCCTAACCAGTCACCTCGATTGGGGTCCATGCCAAGCCGAAATAGCAGTCGATTGATCTCAGGATTCTTAGCCGCTACCAGCCAAGAAGGAAACTCGACCTTCTCAGGGAGATCAGGACAGTACCGGAGCATCAAATGCACAAACGCATCCTGGCCTTCGCCTGCAGCATTGGCGAACGCAATGGGATCATCGGCCAACTGAGGATTGGCGGCAAACACAGCAGCGCCGGTGAGCAAGTCGCCATAATACGCCAACAACTCGACAGATCGAGAAGCTCCATAAGTGCATAGCAGATCGATTGCCTGTTGATCCTCATTCGATATCGCTCGGCTCAATGCATCCGCCGAACTTTCGACGCTCTGGTTG
>JANLRK010000323.1:0-28382 GCA_031361585.1 Pirellula sp.
CAATCCGCACACCAAACAAGTTGTCGCGATTAACGCGCTTGGCGTTGCGCCAACGGGAGCAACCGCTGAGTTTTACAAAAGCAAAGGAATGAAGTACCCGCCAGAATACGGACCTTTGGCAGCGGTTACTCCCGGTACGCCAGGTGGGCTCATGACCATGCTCGCTGAGTACGGTCGATTGAGTCTTGCCGAAGTGCTCGCCCCCGCGATGCAAATGGCCGAAGGCTATCCGATCGAAGCGCAAACTGCCAACTCGATCGAACGCGGTAAGGCCCAAATCAAGAAGTGGCCCTACTCGAAAAAGGTTTTTCTGCCTCACCTCGACGAAACTCGCGAAGCTCCAAACGCCGGCGAAGTCTTCGCTCAGAAAGATCTCCTGGAGACTCTCTCCAAACTCGTCGAAACGGAACGTCTAGCGCTTGCAAATGGCCGAACTCGCAAAGAAGCGATCTATGCTGCTAACGAGCGCTTCTACAAAGGGGATATCGCCAAAGAGATTGCACGCGGCTGCCAAGAACAAGGGGGGCTTGTCACCGAACAAGATCTTGCCAATTGGCAAGTGAAAATCGAGGAGCCCGTCAAGACCAACTACAAAGGAATCGACGTTTACAAACTGCAACAGTGGACTCAAGGCCCCGTCATGTTGCAGATGCTCAACATCCTCGAGAACTTTGACTTGAAGCAAATGGGCTACAACTCGACCAACTACATTCACACGCTCTACCAAGCTATGAATCTCGCCTTCGCGGATCGCGATTTCTATTACGGCGACCCAGCCTTTGCACCCGAGGAACCGATGCAAGGGCTATTGTCGAAAGAGTATGCAAAGGAGCGAAGCAAACTTATCGATCCCGAAAAGAATAATCCTAAGATTGGACCAGGCGACCCGTATCCGTTCGAAGGGAAAGTAAACCCATTTGTTAATACACTCAACAAATGGGCCGACTCGAATGCGAGAATACACGTTATGGGCAATCCACTTTCGGACGAAAAGTTTTTAGAGAGCTTTCAAGCAGGCACGACCTCTGTCGAAGCCGCTGATGAAGAAGGCTGGGTGGTGAGTATGACTCCAAGCGGCGGTTGGGTTCCGGCCTGCATCGCCGGCAACACTGGCATTGGCCTTAGCCAACGCATGCGGTCCTTTGTGTTGGATGCAAGCGAGAATCCCTTCAACGTTGTGGAGCCTGGCAAACGGCCTCGAGTCACGCTTACTCCCACGTTGGCCATGAAAGACGGCAAGCCATACCTTTCGTTTGCGAAACAAGCGGGTGATGAACAAGATCAACTGCTCATCCAATTCTTTTTGAACATTGTCGAGTTCAACATGACAGTGCAGGAAGCATGCGAAGCACCGAGTTTCAAGACACTTCAAATGCACTCCAGTTTTGGAGCCCACGAGAAGAGTCCTGGTGGCCTAACACTTAACGAACAAACACCCGCATGGGTTCGGAAGGACCTTGGTCGAATGGGATACAAATCAACTTTTCAAGAGCGAACCTCTGGTCCTATCAATGCCATTTGGTTCGATCGGAAGCACGGAACATTATGGGGCGGCTCAAGCAACCACGGTGAAGACTACGGGATCGGGTGGTGAAGTAGGTCGCAACTGCCGGGTGCGACGTTGAATTCTAAGTTAAGTGGATTGCATTCGAAATCGACTTGCGAAAATAAAGGTTGCCGCCGAAGCAGTCAAAATGGCCCTAACGATACGTAAAACATCAATATAGAGAATGGATTTACCAACGGCAAAATCTAAAATGAACTCGCCAAGAAGAGCAGCAAGAACGCAAACGATAACTATCCAGCCAAAGCAGTTGGCAATCCGGTTTTCCCATAGCGCTAAAACGATCGCGAATGACATTGCCAACGTGGCTATCGCCAAATTGGAAATCACCAATGACCATGGAACATAGTAAAACGAGCGAACGCTGAGTTGCGACATACCAAGTGGCTGAAAGACCAAAGCGAGCAAAACAATCAGCAAGAATAAATTTCGGATGGAAAACTGCGACTTCTTGCCATCGCGCTTCGGTTTGGCTTTCTGGAAACGACTCAACCTTAAACCCAAGCCATAAAGAACGAAGCAAGCAGTCAGAACCATAGATGCAGTTACCATGAGAAGGCTAAGAGCAACATGGACGCGCTGATTGGAATTATTGGAAAACTGCGAAACAGCCACGAGGTTATTAGCCTCTACTCTTTCGCACATCATATTGGCAATCAGCCAATTGCCGATTCCGACGATGATGCACATCGGCGTAATCATATTGACGAAGTTCTTTCGGGTACTCGCGACTTGCATGCACGTTACGGCGAGAAGACCAAAAAAGACCCCTGTTGCATATTCGTAGGGCAATCGGGAATCATCATGCGGCCGGCCCGTCACTTGAAGTCGCCAAACTGCGATCCCCAGTAGTACACAGCCAACCAATGAGACATGCATCCAAGCTCTTCCACCTCTCGTTGCTGAATAGATCAGCCAAGTTATGGCCCAAGCGATCGTAGCAGCAACCACCAATCCTATCCAAGCCAGCCATTTCTTAAGTGGGAAATGAGACTCGATGACGGTTCCTTCGATGATGTCTAGCTTAGTAAAACTCAATCCCCACCGATAACCACTTTCGAGAATCGACATTTTACCATTAGTCTCCATTGTAGAATAGCTGAAGTTTGGATTCTGTGGCAATTCGCATACAATCTCACCCGTTTTACGATTCACGACGATCAACTGGGATGCTGCTGCGTTGGTATTCATAAAGCCACCAAGAACAACTAACTCTTCGTTAATGCCGATTCGACTTGACTTCCCAAAACTTAGAGGCGAGAGGTACGAGGGTATCTGTAGCCCGACATGCTTCTCTATGTCAAAATAGGACAACTCACCCAGCTTTTCTTCCCAGCAAATAAAGTTCCCGTCCCAGTCCCAGTTTCCTTTTGCTAAATCCAAACCCGGGATCTCAAATGTGGATACAAGCTCGCCGCTCTCAGAATGAACTTCGATTTTGTTGTCAATTGCTGAACGGCCATAAAGCAAATTGCGGTAGCGAGACACGTCGGTCGAGTAGGAATCATGGAACTGTCCGGGCTGCCTGAATGCGGGCTTCGGTCCGACGGGCCAGCTTTGAATCTTGGCAACATCACCTTGTCGCGATACCTCAAAAATCTCAAATTCGCGTTTGTCCCCAATTCGACGAACTCTTCCAAATCGATTCGTTCCGAATTGGAATACTTGATCCATATACTCCCTTGGGAACGGATAGGATCTTAGATCTCGACTCTCACTTGCGAGATCAACGATGTTGATACTTTGAAGGTCCATTGCCACTGCGAATCGATCCGACAACACCATAGGATAGTCGGCGAGACAATCGCCAATGGAAAACCGAAAGGTCGATTGAATCTCCCCGCGTTCGTCAAGTTCCGTCGCGAGCCACGGATTAGGCTCTGGTGGCGAATTGTCTATTTCAAGAAAACCTTTGCGAGGTCGTCTTTTTGATGGTGCTCTCGCCACCTTGAATCGGGTCCCCTCTGCTATGAATTCACGAGGCTTAGTTCGGTCGTAACGGATTTCCAGTTCTCTTTTTTGAAAGTCGTATTCCAGTAACCCGTAAACTTCTGGGTTGGATGCTAGACGGACGGAGACCGTATTGCGATGTAAATCCGGAGTAGCCCAAACGTGGGACCAATAGGTTTGTTTACGCATAGCCGGAACCAATGCATTCAATTCATGAATCGCAAACAACAAAGCAATAAGCCAAAAAACTAGGAACGCGTAGCCAGCATACTTTCGCCGAGAGTGTTGAGGCAGTTGCGGTATCGACATCCTAACGTCCTTTGGCTCCATGCTCTGGCCTTCGACATGGCCACTCGCCATGCGCGCTATGATTCTAAACACGAATGTTGAGTGAAACTTTTTAGTTCACCCATTATTGAAAACTAAATGCAAAAAAATTCGACCTGTACGATTGAAACTTGGGTGGCCAAAAAAGCCCGAACTATCCACCGGCCAAGCAGGTGGGATTCAAATACCGCAGGCTTGTCCTGCTGGATTGTTCTGTTTCCAAGCTAAACAGGGCGAACGGCCCCACGTTTTTTGTAAACATCGGAAAGTCGCGACGGACATTAGCTATGCATTGCATTTCCAAATTAGTTAAAATGTGACTTCAAGCCATCCAATCAACCTGAACACTATGGGGAGAATCCGTTTTGTATCATTCCATTCTAAAAACAGTCTGCATTATATTTATTTCGTTCGCAGCTCGACCCCTCTCTGCACAGTCGGAACCCGTCGCATGGACAACCGACCAAGTCCAACAGATCCTTAAAAATCGAATCGATGTTGAAAAGCAGGGAGTGGGAATTGTTGTCGGACTGGTCAACCAAAAAGGAAAGCAAATCATCAGTTATGGATCGGTCAACAAAGACAGTGTTGCGTCCAAGCCCGATGGCGAAACGGTTTTCGAGATAGGCTCTGCAACCAAGGTCTTCACTTCCTTGTTGCTTGCCGACATGGTGGGCCGAGGTGAAGTAGCGTTGAGTGATCCCGTTTCGAAGTTCTTGCCGAAAACCGTGAAAATGCCGTCGCGCAACGGACGCGAAATAACGCTGTTGGATCTTGCCACACATACGTCAGCCTTGCCTCGTATGCCGACTAATTTTGCACCGGCAGACAGCCAGAACCCCTATGCAGACTACACAGTTGACAACATGTACGCATTCCTTTCGGGATGCAAACTGACGAGCAATATCGGTGAAAAGTATGAGTACTCCAACCTAGGCGCAGGCTTGCTTGGTCACGTGTTGGCCTTGCGTGCCGGAACGGACTTTGAAACTCTCGTTGCGACAAGGATATGCAAGCCACTCGGGATGACGAGTACATCGATAACCCTAACCCCCGACATGAAGAAAAGGCTTGCAGTAGGTCACGATGAAACCTTGTCCCAAGTAAAAAATTGGGATTTAAATGCCCTAGCTGGCGCGGGCGCAATACGTTCGACAGCAAACGACATGGTGCGATTCGTGGAAGCGAACATGGGCAAGACAAAAACCGATTTATACGCCTCTATGAACGTGCAACATGCGACGCGAGCCGAAGCTGGTGATCCCAACAAGTCCATCGGTTTAGGTTGGCACAAACTTGCGAGTCCTAGCTCAGAAGTGGTGTGGCACAATGGCCAAACCGGTGGCTATCATTCGTTCGTTGGATTCGACAAGAAGCGAGGCGTTGGCGTGGTGGTGCTTGCCAATGCAGCTCTGGACATCGACGACATTGGAAAGCATTTATTGGACAGTGAATATGCGCTGCAAAAAATCTCACCGAAAAAGGAACGCAAGACCATCCAAGTGGATTCGAAAATCCTAGACAGTTACGTCGGTGAATATGAACTGATTCCGACGTTCGTAATATCCATTACTAAGGAAGAAAATCGACTAATGCTTCAGGCGACAGGGCAGCCCAAGTTTGAGATTTTTGCAGAATCAGAGGAGAAGTTCTTCTTGAAAGTAGTGGATGCCCAAATCACATTCGTAAGGGGGGCCAAAGGCTTGGTGACTGAGTTAATCTTGCACCAAGGGGGCGCGAACCAACACGCAAAGAAACGGCTAAGTAAAAAGCCGTAACGCCTTGTTAGACCCGAACCGTTGGCGACGATCGTACGTCGACGAAGTTAAGTACCGACGAACTAGGGGGGGTACAGTGTCACCTGCGACTCTGGTTCAAATATGCGTCAAAGGAGGCTCACCGCATCCACGGATCTGAAAGGAGAAAATCGTCCAACCATCTTTGCGTTGCCAGTGCACATCGCCATTGTGACGCTGAGCGATTCGCTTGCACATGGCCAAACCAAGCCCAACGCCTTCGCGCTTCGTGCTCGCAAATGGCTCAAACATCATCGGTACGATCTCTGCCGTCGGGCCAGGACCATTGTCTTGAACGGTCCATTCCATTGTCGTTGAGCTATCATCCGAAACCTTTAAGTAAACTTCAATTGCGCCGCCTGGCCCCGCAGCTTCCAATGCATTTAGAATCAAATTCAGTAGGGCACCAACAATCGAACTGCCATCTGCAACCCAAGCATCCAAATTTTTACTGCCGAAATCCGTTCCAGCGGATTGGCAAAATGCGTGCATTTGGAACGCGACACGATGATGGGTCGCGATCGGCTGTACCAGTTCGCGCACCGAATCGTGAATCTGCTTAACGGTCATCGACGCTGACTTTTCGTCCGTGGCATCGACCCGCAAGGTAAGCAGCCTTTGGATAGACTCTTCGGCGAGTTTCATTTGCTTTAACGCTATTGACAACGCCTCCAGCGAGTTGCTCTCAGGCAAGCAGGTTTGAATCGCTAGTCTGGCCCCTGTCAAGTGATTCCGCAATTCGTGCGACAATCCGCTGGCCAAAAGATTGATCATTCTCGATCGTTCATTTTGAGCGATTTGTGATGAAGATTGCTTGAGCTGAATGCTCATCGAGTTTATCGATTCGTACAAATTGCGGATGGCGTCGACAGGGCCTGTGGGGACAATGCTTTCAAACGCACCGTCTGCTATCTTTTGGACGTGCGTTCCGAGTGCCTCTATCCGCTGACCTATGCGGGCCGCAACAATGGTTGCGACGAAAGCAATCGCGATCGACGAGAAAAGGCCTGTCACCAAAGGCAACCAAAACGCTTGGTCGGAACCGCTGGTTGGCTTGGCCGCCGACTCCATGAGGATCAAATAGCGGTAACCAGCCCCAACTCTTTGATCCTTCGGCAATGGAAAGGCGGTCGCGTTGGCTTGATCACCCGCAGTTAATTCAATGGATTCGAAGAACGGCATTGCAGGATACATGCTGGCCCGCAAAGCGAGTCGTTGAATCCGAGGCAGATTTGCGTCCGAAGGAAACTCGCTCGATTTGGCCTCCAAACGCATCGTCTCCCCACCCTTTGCAGACAACGATTCGTCCGTAGAGACAATTGCGAGCTTGAGGGCCGAAAGACCTTGGATCTGCGTCAAGACTCCCTCCGTCAATGGGTAGGGCGCGTTGACACATAACCTACCTGTGGTTGATAGCCGGCTCAATGTTGCGTTACGAGATGAGCGATCTGCAAACCATTTCGAACAGACAGTAACCCCCAACGCGGTCGCCAGTATCGCAAGCAACATAGGGAGTAAGAACTGTAGCCGGAGAGATGATTTCAACGAATGCTTCCGTTTCAGTGCACTCGCATTTCTTGAGGCATCAACGCCCAAATCGCAGGCTTACCCGATGTGCTTTTCCAAGCGGATCGCAACAAAACTCGGGTGGTATCCAACCGGAAACCCCGTTGCGAAAAAATGCTCAGAAGCTTTTGCTCGAGCGACTGCAGTACACCCGCTTGTTCGATAGCAATGTCGCTACCGCTCGATTCGTCTAGTACTCGAAATAAATCGAAACCGGAAGAAACCTCTGGTCGATGAATCACTTTGTACTTTTCTGCTTTGGCTTTCTTGGCAACGACGGCGATGCAGTCATCTACTCCACCAATCTCGTCAATCAGGCCGTGTTGTTTCGCTTGATCGCCGGACCACACTCGACCACCTGCAAGTGTTTTGAGTTTCTCGATCGGGATGTTGCGAGACTTGCTCGCCAATTTTAGGAATCGGTCGTAGACCTCATCGATGAAACGTTGCATGTTTTGGATTTCAGCTTCCGACCAAGCGCGATCGATGGCATTGGAGGCGGCCGACTCATCGAGCGTGACCGATTCCACATGCACGCCAACACGTCGAAGCAGCGATCCGAGACTGAGCTTTAGTGAAAAGACCCCAATGGAACCAGTAATGGTACCGCGTTCGGCATAGATGGGTTGGCCTATACAGCTGACCCAATAGCCTCCGGAAGCAGCCATTTCACCCATTGAAACTACGACAGGCTTCTTGCGTGCAAGTTCGTCCAACGCTTGCCGAATGGCTTCGCTAGCGGTGGCACTGCCGCCCGGTGAATTGACTCGGACGACGACTCCTTTAACACGGTCATCTTGGATAAGCTCTTCTATCGACTTGACCATTGGTCCCGCAACGATGGAGCCAGGCGACGCTTCCTTACCATCGACGATTGCGCCGCTCAAATGCAGGATGGCAATCGAATCGTCTTTGAGCTTGGTATTTTCTTTTGGACCAGCCATGGCCTTGCTCATGATTTCGAAAATCGATACTTCGCGCTTCGGCTTGGTTTTTGGTTTGGTCCATTCAATCTCGGTTCCAAGGGATCCTTGGATGGTGCTCTTCATGGACCCGTAGGGTGCCAATTTGGTAACAAGACCCGCAGCTAGAGCATCCGCAGGTAAATGGATCCGCTTTTTTTGAAGCTCCCGCACGGAAGAGGTCGTTAAACCACGACCCTTTGCAATTCTGGATACTTGAGCAGCGTTGATGGATTCGAGCATGGCAAGGTAATGTCCTTTGAGATGCTCACTCATCACGGGATTGGTGTAGGGCTCAACTGCGCCTTTGAAATCTCCGGCTCGAACAACGGAAGCCTTGACGCCGACGAGATCCATTGCATCGCGGTAAAACATGGTTTCAAGAGCTGAGGAGGGCATGTCGACGCCACCAAAATCAGCCATAATGATTTCGTCACAGCAGGCTGCGATCGCTAAGTGAACGTTGCCAGCGTCTTCGAGCCATGCGAGCGTCTTCTTACCTTTGGCCTTCAGGAATCCAATGCGACGAGTTAGTTCATCCAGTTGTGCGGAGTTAAACTCTATGGCTGAATCGGAGAGGTCGAAGAGAACATGTGTGAGGTTCACTTCTTCCCCCATCTCCTGCAAGTACTCGCAAAGTCGAAAGAACGATTTGCTCTTAACCGGCCCTTGTCCAAGGATCAAACTAGCCGGGTCGAGCGAGGCTGGTTGCATCAAATCATCGTAGGAACCGCTCAACGCTATGTGCCTAAGTTGTTTCTTAGCTGGAGGCTTTTCCTTTGCAGACTTAGGTTTGTCAGCCTTCTTTTCACCGACGTCCTTTTGGTCCGCAATTTCGATTGGCGTCTGTTGAGAAGCTGACTTTTCCTCAACAGCGGGCTTTTCTTGAACAGCAGGCGGAGTATCAACTGATTGGGCTTGATTGTTAACCGATTTGGCCGAGTCAGACGGCGGTACCGCCTCCTGCAATCCAAACGCGCTGCCAATGAAACAGGCGGTGCTCAAGACAGTGAGCGAAGCTGAACTGAAAAGGACATTTCGCAAAAACAACTGAAACATGGCAACTCCGGACGCTCTATGGCTGCTTGTGGTTTGGAGAACGCTTCTAGTATAGCTTGAGTTTCAAGTAGGTTGCTACTCGAATGGCTCAAGCATTTTTTTGCGATTAGAGTAAAATCGCAATTAACTTTGGACCGTTTTCAAAAAAATGTCGGGGGCAGGAGTGATAGTAACGATTGATGGGCCGGCAGGCGCGGGCAAAAGCTCAGTTGCAAAGCGATTGGCCAATGAAATCGCTTTTGACTTCCTTGATACTGGGGCAATGTACCGAAGCGTCACACTGGCTTGCCTCAGACAGGAATTGCCTTTGACTCAATTCGATGAGGTTGCGGCGGTCGCCCGATCCGTCGAAATCGAGCTAAAAGGAAGCCGCGTCTTGCTGAATGGAGAAGATGTTTCTCAAGAAATTCGGCGGCCCTCGATTACTCAGTCCATTCGCCCCATTGCCGACAACAAGGAAGTACGAGCAGCTTTGGTTGCAATCCAACGCCGATGGACAGAAGGACGCGATGTCGTTACGGAAGGACGCGACCAAGGTACAGTCGCATTTCCCAACGCCGAATGCAAAATTTTCTTAACGGCGACTCCGGAGGAGCGTGCGCGGCGCCGCGTCGGGCAATTGATCGAACTAGGTATAGACGCGGATTACTCGGAAATTCTTGCACTGCAGAATCAACGCGATCATCACGACACCCAGAGAGAATCAGGCGGATTAAAAGCAGCATCCGATTCGATCACGGTTTGGACGGACGGCATGTCTGAGGAACAAGTACTGCAGAGTCTGATCCAAATCGTTCAAAGCAAACGTTTGGCGTTGTCGGGAAGCATGCCTGCAAAAACACGATGAGCAACTCACCTATCAAGAAGACTGTTTTTGATATTCAATACATTGGTCGCCAGCTTTTTTATCGAGGAGTCCGACTACTAGCGAGGATGGTTGCCACCGTGACATTCTGTCTTCGTACGGAAGGCCAACACCATTTGAACTGCGAGGGGGGAGGAATGTTACTTTCTACGCACCAGTCGTTGTTGGATCCGATACTCGTCGGATTGGTTTCGAATCGACGGTTGAATTACCTGGCCCGCAAGACACTTTTTCAGAACGCGGCCCTTGGCACTCTTATATCGCTGCTCGATGCAATCGAAATAGATCGAGAGAGGGGTGGACTGGCAGGATTGCGTGAGATGCTAAAGCGGTTGCAGCGAGGGGAGTTGGTCCTGATGTTTCCCGAAGGAACGCGTACCCCCGATGGCGAGATTGCAGTTTTGAAACCCGGCTTCATACCAGTCGCGAGACGCTCGCAAGTTCCATTGATGCCGATCGCCATTGTAGGCGCTTACGATTGTTTGCCGAAAGGGTCCAGATTTCCGATACGGAGACCCCTTGCTGTTGTTTTCGGCGAACCGATCCCGTCCTCAATATACTTGCCGATGTCCGACGCGGAGATTTTGGAAACGTTAGGTAGTCGACTGAAGCAATTGCACGTACGCGGCAAAGAATTAGTGCAAGTGTAGCGCTATGAAGCGAGTCCTCAGGCTCCCAAGAAACCTGCAGGATTAACTCTCCCAATAGTTTGCCAACTGGTCCGTGTTCGCACTTGCCAATGGGCCAACTGGGCCATGTGAAACTCAGGAAAGGGGCCAAAGTTGCGGCAAACCAACTCCTGCCGCTCCCCGTCATTCAATCATTGAAACTTGACGGGTTCTTTCCGTTATCGCTGGGATGAATTCTTACGGGGCCATGGTATACTCTCGCTCCATCCAATTGGTTGAACTGTTTCACGAGTGTATTGCGGAATCAATAATGGCAAAGAAGGGAAGCGTAAAGGAAATCTCCGCGGCTACTTTACAAGACGCAACGCAAGCCGATCAAAAAAATGCGGTTCAGGTGGTCGAAGGGAGTGGGAATACAAAATATACGGTCGTCGCACGTCGTTACAGACCAAAAACTTTTGCGGAATTGGTGGGGCAAGGAACGGTTTCCCAGGCGCTCCTGAGCGCCATTGAAAGTAACCGCGTGGGTCACGCCTACTTATTCACCGGCGCACGAGGGGTCGGAAAGACGAGCACTGCCCGCATTTTTGCCAAAGCCCTCAACGCTGCCGCAGAGACCAATGGGAAATTCGATCCAAACTCGGACATCTCGCAAGCGATCGATGCGGGCGAAGATATGGACGTATTGGAAATCGACGGCGCTAGCAATCGGGGTATCGACGAAATTCGACAGCTTCGATCCAACGCAGCCGTTCGGCCTAGTCGCTCGCGCTACAAGATCTACATTATCGACGAAGTGCACATGCTGACAACACAGGCCTTCAATGCATTGCTTAAAACGCTTGAGGAACCGCCGGGACACGTGAAGTTCATCTTTTGCACAACGGATCCGGAAAAGATACCAATTACGGTTCTTTCAAGATGCCAACGATTTGATTTTCCGCCGGTGAAAACCGAGCAGATCTTCGAACGACTTAGGTTCATTTGCGAAAACGAAGGGACCAAAGCGGATGACGACGCCCTGCGTTTGATCGCTCGCCGTGCTGCCGGCTCGATGCGGGATAGCCAATCCTTGCTTGAGCAGTTGCTCAGCTTTAGCGGAAACCAAATCACGGCCGAAGTGGTTCACGCAATGTTGGGGACGGCCGATGAGACTCGGCTCGCGTCTTTTGCGACCCGACTCATTGAACGCGATGCGGGCGGTGCCCTTCGGGAACTTGATACTGCGGCAGAGGAAGGAGTTGATGTCGGACAACTCGCGGAACAGCTACTTGGCTACCTGCGCGATATGATGACCGTGACCGTTGGTGGCAGTGCCGATCTTGTTCGAACCGCTAATCCGAATAGCGTTGACCAACTCAAGGATTGGGGAAAGTCCTGGGGGACCATGACACTGTTGTCCGCTTTGCAGTTGCTCGACGAGACCATCGTCAAAATGCGTCACAGCGTTCAAAGTAGAATCCTCCTCGAAGTGGCCCTGGTGCAAATCTGTAACTTGCAAGATCTCCAATCTCTATCCGATCTCGTCAAAGCATTTTCTACGCAGACTGCCCCGCCCCCGCGGGTCGCAGTGAATGCCGCGCCAGTTGTTCCGAGACCAGCGGTTTCGCTACCCATTGAGCCAAAAAAAAAAGTGGAACTGATTCCGCCTGTTCTGGAAATGGCTGAGAATCCACAAACGATTGAACCCACTCAATTGGTTCATGCACACCAGCCAAACATCCCTCAGGCCCAACTCATTCGGAATGCGATGGTTCATCCGCTTATCAAGCAGTTTATGGATATCCTTGAGGCGCAAGTTGTTCGTGTGGATCCGGCTCAACCACCCGTTTCGGTGCCCCACCTCGATTTTCCGAAATCGAACACATCGAATGCGGAAGACATTTCACTGCGAGAAAGCCTCCGCAACGAAATTCGAATTGAGACGGCTGCCGTTGAATAATCCAGATGTTAATTACAATCACCCTAAAAACTAAACCATAAACGATGTTCAAGAATCTTACCAACCTTGCCAGTGCCATGAAAAACATGACCCAGATTGGGTCTCAGCTAAAAGGAATGAATGCGAGGCTAGAAGCTGCACGCGTTTATGGAAGCGCGAGCTTTGAATCGATTACGGTCAACATAGAATTGAGCGGGCTGGGCGTGGTTCAATCGATAAGCATCTCAGAAGAATATATGTCGAGCGATCATAAGTCCTTGTTGGAAAAACTTACTAAGGAAGCCATGAATCAAGCGGTCCGGTCGGCCAAAGAGATGCACATCAACGAAGTTAAAGAACTCACTGGCGGAGCAGAGTTCTTTCCAGGCATGAACGACATGATGCAAAACATGATTAAATAGTTCTGCAAAAAGTAGGTCCGGCTGTCCTCACGTATGACAGGCTAATCTACGTCCTTGACGAATCAAAACTTGAGCCCTCCACGGTTTTTGGAGTCGACGGCGTGAGATCGGGTTTCGGATCCGCTGTAGGCGTACCGTGTGGCTTGGCCTTGGGGGCAAAAACCAAAACGGTCACTGCACCGGCAATACCGAGCAAGAGCGCGCCAATGAAGTACGTCGTGATCTTGTCTAGCGAGCCACCCACGACCATCGAGGTTAGCGTATTGATGACCGGAGCGAAGCCAAATACGAGGGGCATCACAAAAATAGGTTTGCCACCGTAGTTAAAGGCCATGATGATACCTAAGGCTCCCATCGCGCCCGCCCCACCTGCAAGAATAGACCACATCATGCCGCCACTTATTTCGCTCCATTTTAAGGAAACGTTATCCGGCGTTGCCATCAAGATCATGACCGGCACGGCAACTGCAATAATAAAGTAAGCAATCCCTACGCAGCAAAAGGGACGCAATCGCGAACCGCCCATTTTCATTTGCCCCAAATGCAGGAATGGCCCGTAGGCTCCCCAACAAATCACGGCTAAACAAATCGATGCTGCGATTGCCAGCGGATTGGCCGCGACTGCTTCCACGACTGCCTTAGCAGGGGCCGCAGGCTTGTTGATCAAAACTCCGACGGCCCCGAGTGCAACCAAAATCAGTCCGAGAATGAAGGCCGGCTTGATCTGCGAAAACGACTTGTTTAGCCAAGAGGTAACCATCGTATTCACTACGGGAGCAGCACCAAACACAATCGGCATCACGTAGATTGGCATCCCCTTGAACGCAACGGCGAGAATGACTCCCAGGGCTCCAAGGGCACCTACCGTCCCAGCAAAAAGCGATAGCAACGTGCCGCCCATCGACCAAAACCCTTTTTCGGGTTTTCGACTCAGCAGTCCCAATGGAACGAGAACCGCAATGAGGAAGTAAGCGATTCCAACCCCAACAAATGCGCGAAGCGAACTATGTCCCAACTGCTCCGTTCCGTGATGAAGCAAGATGCCATACACTCCCCAAAACAAAGCGGTCATGGCGGTGAACAACAATACAAACGGAAGTCTGATCATAAAGGATTCGATTTCTATAGATGGCGGTATGAAAGCGACGGTTGGTTGACCACAGTCTGGAGAGCGTAGCTACGCTCGCCTGAGCGTGGCATCGTCGCTTTCATTGCCAATTGAATTAATGTAATTACGTTACAGGGTTTTACTTGACGGCTAGCATTCGTTCGAGCGCAATCAATGACCAATTGGCGATATCTTCTCGAACAACAATTGGATTCACGACATTTCCTTGAACGAGATTCTCGACGCTCCAACAAAGGTGCGCTAGATCGATTCGATACATAGTCGCACACATGCAGACCAGCGGCGAGAGGAAATGAATCTCTTGTTCAGGGTGTTCTTTCTTGAGCCTATTGACCAAGTGCAATTCTGTACCGATTGCCCATTTGGTTCCCGGGGGCGCTTTTCTGACAGTGTCAATGATCTTGCTAGTCGAACCCGAGATGTCTGCGATGTCGTTAACCTCTTGAGGACACTCGGGATGAACAAGGATCTTGATGCCTGGATGGTTCTTCCTAAAAGAGGCAACGTGATCTGCTTGAAACATTTGATGAACAGAGCAATGTCCCTTCCATAGTATGACGCGAGATTCAGTGATCGCTTGTTCTGTGTTGCCACCCATCACTTGGTCGTGCGGATTCCACACAGGCATTTGCTCGTTTGCAATGCCCATCTTGAGTGAAGTGTTTCGACCCAAGTGTTGATCCGGGAAAAAGAAAACTCGCTTGCGTTGTGCGAAGGACCATTCGAGTACCGCTTTGGCATTGCTGCTCGTGCAAACGATGCCGCCGTGCCGGCCACAAAACGCCTTCAAGCTGGCGGCGCTGTTAATGTAAGTGACTGGTGTCAAGTCCGTCGTATCGATCACTTCTCCCAGCTGTTTCCAAGCGGCTTCGACTTGACGGATGCCCGCCATGTCTGCCATCGAACAGCCAGCCGACATGTCTGGCAGAATTACGGTTACCCGCTGGCCGTTCCTTGATTTCATCTTTTCCGGTCGATTGGCCAATATATCAGCTGTTTCTGCCATGAAATGCACGCCGCAAAATACGATGGCTCGACAGTCCTCGCTATCGGCCGCCAGTTTGCTCAATTGATAAGAGTCACCGTTTAGATCGGCATGCTCGATCACTTCGTCTTGTTGGTAATGATGGCCGAGTATGAGCAGGCTCTTGCCTAGTTCCTTCTTCGCAAGGTCAATTCGTTCATGCAGTGTTTCGTTTGCAAGTTCTCGGTAGGGGGGGAATGGTAGCGGTTCGAGAGCGACGCTCATGTTTTGATAGTTAATAGAGATGGATGTTAAATGCGGTCATCGTCCTGGTTTACTCAAATTATAGGAATCTTTCAAGAATTTCGATGGGTCGCGATCAAGATAGCCTTGGATTGATGTCGATAGTTACAAATCGGCAGTTGTTTTCCGGTTTTTTGCTAAGGATTGGATTGAATGAGTACGATCAGACCGCATTCTACAGACAATCCGGCCAAGGTCGATTATTGGAAAAGCCTGTTACGAATTGAGACCGAAATAGCGGTAACGCTCGCCCAACAAAAGTTGCCAGTGGACCGAATCCTGCAATTTGTGCCCGGCGTTATGATTCAATTTGACAAGCCCTGCGATAGGCCGCTTTCGTTGGAAATCGACGGAAATGTCATCGCAGAGGGAGAGGTTGTCAAGGTTGGCGACAAATTCGGACTTCGAATTACCGAGATAAGCAATCGTGAAGAACGCTGGGTCCCCCTCGTTCAAGGGTCCAAGAAGTCGGCCCCGTTGACTACGGAACCTCCGAAAGAGCTGTCAATCTAATGCTTGCTAAAGCGCTCTGAGCCCCACGTCAAACTACCGATCTTGCCCAATCTTTCATCGTCTGCTCATTGCCATTGCTCAGAACTGTGCCGGGATGCTATTTATCCATGGGTATTGGTTGTGGGCATTTTGGAACGAGTTACCTTGTGGCGAGATCGATGGGTTAGATGGAAGGCTGGTTTGGGAAACATAAAACACATGTTCATTCGTTGGAGGCAAACCAAGGTTGGGATCGCCTTCGTAACGCCATTCTTTGTATTGCCATTTGCCTTCCGTTGATCAGCGTGGGCTGCGCTTCTCAAAAGTACGTGCAGATTAGACAAAACCCTTTCAATCCGCTCACTGAATCGTTGAGCCTACTATCGCGATCCGGGCCTCAGATCACGGCTCGTACTACAACCTTGCTGCGCCATTACGCGCTCCTTGAAGCATATAAAAACGATCCAGATGATTGCCTAGTTCAGCTACAGGAACTTGCAATGGATGAAAA
Organism: Pirellula sp.; assembly: GCA_031361585.1. Lineage (GTDB taxonomy): Bacteria > Planctomycetota > Planctomycetia > Pirellulales > Pirellulaceae > JBKCUI01. The sequence continues at coordinate 16,461 of JANLRK010000323.1, forward strand.
GGGTGCGGAAAAGATCTATGCCATTTCCGAACTCGCGTATACGATCGGCAAACAGGCAGAACGAGCCCATCGCGAAGGGCAGGCCTTGGACATGTATACGGTATCTGTCAGCAACGCATACCTGTACCTCTTTTGTCCTGAGCTAGACACCTCCCGCAATCCGTATGACCCGCAGTTTCGCGGAGCATGCGATCTCTACAATGCGGCCCTTGAGTCCACTTTGAGAATGGTAAGCAGCCAGGGAAATTTAAAGCCGGGCAATAGCTATCGGATTACAACTTCGAAGAAGGACTACGATGTGCAGGTTGTGTCGCGAGGCAAATGGCATGATACCGATTTCGAAGGTCTAAAATTCTGCAGCGACTTTCAAGTCAATGGGCTTCAGACGGCCAACGTCAGTTACGGCGTCGGTGTGCCAATGATCGCGGTTCGGAAATCTCACGAGAACGAAAGCCCACTTGAGCGGTTCTATCCCGAGGGACTCTCCTTTCCAATTACCGCTCTGTTGCGAGTTACTTCACCCACCGTTTATGCATCGCGAGACTCGCAGCACCGTCATCCATGTGTTTTGGAGCTGCACGATCCGTTGGACTCCACCGATATTGACTTAAATGCTCGCAAAGTCCCCCTGCAGTCCGATTTGAGCACTCCGCTGGCTTACTTTTTGGATAACCCAAAATTTCGCGAGCAGACCAACAGCACATTGGGGCTGCGCGACCCGCACAAAACAGAAAAACTGCGCGGCATTTATATGCTCGAGCCATACGATCCCAATCGTATCCCGGTTGTTATGGTACATGGCCTTTGGTCCAGTCCTCTTACTTGGATGCCCATGTTCAATGACTTGCGTTCGTTTCAGGAACTCCGTCGCAACTACCAATTCTGGTTCTATCAATATCCGACAGGCCAACCGTTTTGGATAAGCGCCACACAAATGCGAAGCGATCTCTTTGAGTTGAGACGAACACTTGACCCCAATGCAAGCGACCCCGTTTTGGATCAGATGGTGTTGGTCGGGCACAGCATGGGTGGACTGGTATCACGCATGCAAACGATTGAGAGCGGCGAAGAATTTTGGAGAATTCTCAGCGACGAACCTTTTGAGAAAGTCAAAGGAGACGAAGTGGAGCGACAACGACTGGCGGCCGCACTCTTCTTTCATCCCAATAGCGCCATCAAGCGGGTTGTTACCATCGGTACGCCGCACCGAGGAAGCAAGTATTCGAATGACTACACGCGTTGGGTGGGCCGAAAGCTGATCAAGCTGCCAAGCAGCATCACCGACATCGGCAATTCACTTATTCGCCAAAACCCAAACCTCTTTCGCAATACCGAGCTTGTAACCACCACGACTAGCATCGATTCGCTTAGCCCAGAATCCCCAATCTTTCCGACGATGCTTCGAGCCAGAAGGGCGCCTTGGGTAAAGTATCACAACATCGTTGGAGTCGTCCACAAATCCAATTGGTTCGGTGGAGAAGGAGAGTTGAGCGATGGAATCGTCGAGGTCGAGAGCGCTCATATGGATGATGTCGCCAGCGAAATTTTGGTCGAATCTAAACACCAGGACATACATAGTAAACCAAGGGCAATCCTAGAAGTACGCGGAATACTCGTCGAACACCTTAGAGAGGTTTGTACGCAGCCCGCGCTAGCAAGAATATTGGATGTGCCGAATCTATGGTACCAAGCAAAAAACGGTATGACACTTTCCGGTGACGGATTGAGCGACGAATCGCTGGCTACCGTGTATAGTGATGGACGGCAACCCTATCGGACAAATCAGGTTATGTTGCCCAACAATCCATTCTCGAGCGAACAGCAGACTGTCGTGCCGGCGGTCACGTATGCACCGTTGCCTTTCCCGGCTAAACCCGCGAGTAAACTAGCCTTGCCACCAATTTACAGTGTGAGACGATAGAAGATTTTCGCCATGCTTCTGTTGCGAAAATACGTTCAACAACTTTTGATCGCGCTGGTTCGCTTCTATCAGCGCGCGATTAGTCCACTGCTTGGCAGCAACTGTCGCTTTTCCCCGACCTGCTCTCAGTACACAATTGAAGCCGTAGAAAAGTACGGTGCGATTCGCGGTCTATGGAAAGGAGTCAAACGGATCGCTCGTTGCCATCCATTCTCCAAAGGGGGTTTTGACCCACCCTAGGAACTCGCGATCTTGCATGTGTCCCTAATCTTGGAATTTACTTGGCGGAGCCGGTCGTCCAAAATAATAACCTTGAGCCATTGTAAAGCCGATTTCTTGGCAGACCTTTGCCTCGGCTTCGTTTTCAATTCCTTCCGCCAGCGGCACAACACCCAAGTCCAGAACGATTCGCACCAACGAACCGAGTACTTTAATTCGCTCGGGTGGCGCTTTGTCGATGTCGCGTATCAGCCCCATATCAAATTTGAGAACATCCGGAGCTGCGTTGCAAAGCTCCGCCAATCGATTTTGGCCCGCTCCAAAGTCATCGTAAGCGATCTGAATATCAAGGTCACGCAACTGTTTCTTTAATTCGTACATCTCCTCGGCACTGGTGACGGCCGACTCGTGAATCTCTAATGTTACAGGCAGTTCTGACGTCATGCTTCGCACCTGAGCCATCGACTCAAGTAGGCCCGGTTTCCCCAACTCCAACGGATGAGTGTTGACATAAATTCGCGACGATCCCGGCAGCCTCATGCCCTCGCGAATTCCTTCCCATCTCAACATTTGACTTAATTCAACTTCCAAATTGAGCTTGGATGCAGCCCCAAACAGGGCGGCGCTTGACTCGAGACCAAACATTCGACTTCTCGCCAAAACCTCGTACCCGAGAACGCTTGCGCCATCCATGGTTACTATCGGTTGAAAGAAAGGGGTAACCAGTCTATTCTCCATTAGCCTATCGAATTGCACGAGGGCTAACGCTTGGTCACACACATCCTCGGCAAGGGTATTGGATGCAGTAGCGTGATCGTCACAGCGAATTCGAAAAGCCATATCAGCGAACTGTACCAAGTCGTCCGCTCTCAGCGATACCATATCCGTGATTCGTCTGCCATTTACATACGTGCCGTTTGTGCTCATTCTGTCGATCAGCACAAGATGGCCGTCTCGGCTGGTCAAGTCCGCGTGATGGCTGGATACCGTCTTGGAGGGCAGTTGAAGACTACAGCCAGCTTTCCGGCCAATGGAAAAAGGGACAGGGTGTACGACGGTGAGGGCGTTGGAGATTTGATTTCCAACCGATGCAAGAATCCAAACGGTTTTTGTTTCCGAAGAGTTGCCTCGGCGGGCACCGGTCGAAATAGGTTTATGGTGGAGAGGAAGGTCGCTAATCATTGGCTTAGCCATGTGGGTATTGATCGAATCGGATTTGACGATTGGTCCGGGAAACCTCTACAGCGCGAGACTAACCCTAACTGGTTAATGTAGGTCACAAAATGCGCGCGATGAGAGAAATACTTGATTTGTCGCCACGATTTTCTCTTCTCAGCTCCAACTTTCAATTTGCATTCAATCCCACCAACATAAACGTGCCGATGACTCACGGAGCCTCGCATGGGTCGTCTATGATTTTGACGATTCTGCGGATCATTCCGATTCATTCGTTTGCGCTGTGACTAGGGGTCTTTCATGCAATCACTATTTGGGATACGAGATACTTCAGCGGTCACTGGCCCAGAATTGCCCGCAGCCTTAAACGACGATGCGTTTTGGCCCTACGAACCGAAGACGCTGGAAGAGTGTGGACTCTCCGAGATGGCAGTCGAGTCTTTGGTCCTTCAAACCTTTCAGTCCGTTGGAACGGTTACGGGCCGCGGAATGACCGATCGCGTCCGACTGCCCTTCAGAATTTTGGAACAACAGCTTGCTCAACTGCGAGTGCGCCAATTGCTTGTGCACGCCCGGCCAGCGCCTCTCAACGACTTCTATTACAGTTTGACCGAAAACGGACAAAAAAGAGCACAGAGTTATCAGAAGGCATGCGCGTACACCGGCCCAGCCCCTGTTCCGCTAATGGACTACGTTCTAAGCGTCGAGGCTCAAGCAAGCAATTTCGAGCCCATCACTTGCAATGAGCTCAAAGCCGCATTGGATGGCGTTACCTACGAACCCTCGTGGCTTGATTTCCTAGGCCCCGCAATCAACAGCAACTCGGGAATATTTTTATATGGCCCTCCCGGAAACGGAAAAACAACTTTGGCTCGCTGCTTGGCAAACTGCCGTGGCCAAGAGATCTGGATTCCCCACGCAATCATGGAAGACGGGATGATTATCAAACTCTTCGATGCCTCCTACCATATTGCGTCCAACACTCCCACCTCGAACGCAGGCATCTTTGCAAACCAAGAACACGATCGTCGATGGCTCAGAATACGACGTCCAACTGTAGTCGTTGGCGGCGAACTGACGCTGGATAATTTAGAAATTCGACACGACCCACGAAGCAATACTTGCGAAGCTCCGCTGCAAATGAAGAGCAATTGCGGATGCTTGCTAATTGATGACTTCGGCCGGCAACGGGTTGCACCCGCAGAACTATTGAACCGATGGATCATTCCGTTGGAGAGCAGGCACGATTTTTTAAATCTGCCAACAGGCAAGAAGTTTTGCGTCCCTTTTGAACAAACCATCTTGTTTTCAACCAATCTGCAACCCGAAGAGTTGGTTGACGAAGCGTTCCTGAGACGGGTCCCGTTTAAGATCAATATCGGCGATCCTACCGTCGAGGAGTTTATGGATCTGTTCAAGCGAGCTTGCGAGAGTAGCGATGTTCCATGGCGTCCCGATTCTGTTGAGAAACTCATCGTTAAACATTATCGAAATCTTGGTCGACCTCTTCGTCGTTGCCATCCCCGCGACTTACTGCACCAAGTCAGCTGCCTTTGCGCGTACAGAGGGGAACGTGTTGAACTCAGGCCGGAGTTCTTGGACCTTGCCTGCACGAACTACTTTGGAAACCAACCGATCATGCAGTCGTCTGCTGCCATGGTTGCAAAACCATTAGGGAGGGACGTTCCCAATCAAAATGGTCACGGTGTCGCCGCGCCCAAGTTGATTCGACCCGCGCCAAACTCTTTGACGTCTCAAAACAGTCCTCCGGTAAATGGCCAGCCGATGCGAAGTCAGCCGTTGAATAGTCAACCCATTCGGAGCCAACCGATGAATAGCCAACCGATGAATAGCCAACCCATGAATAGTCAACCCATGAATAGTCAACCTTGGCGCACTGAAGTCATTCGCGACCAAGCTTCTTCGAATGGCCTACCGACTCCTCCGAGTCAGTCTGTAGTTTTGTCCATTCCAAACACCAATGAAAAGAAGCAGGTTCCACGTCCGACTCGGGCGCCTGAATCGCCTAATTTAATGGGCCTCAGTCAACCCGCGAGTGAACTAGTTTAAGGGCTCATTCTATGGCGGTAACAGCATCGAGTATTCAAGCAGGTTTTGAACCAATTCCTGGCTACGTCCTGCTCAGCAAACTTGGCGTTGGCGGGTACGGCGAAGTTTGGCTGGCCGACGCGCCAGGCGGTTTAAAGAAGGCGATCAAGTTCGTTCATGGAAGTATCGACGGCAATAGAGCCGGCAGCGAACTGAAATCTCTACAACGTGTCCGGCAAGTTAATCATCCATTCATACTTTCTTTAGAGCGAATCGAAGTTATCGATGGACAACTCATCATCGTTACAGAATTAGCTCAGGGATCTCTCCATGATCGCTTCGGAGAGTTCCGGCAAAAGGGATTTGTTGGAATTGTGAAAGACCGATTAATAGGTTACATGCGCGACACCGCAGATGGTCTCGACTTTTTGTGTCAACAACATGATCTTCAACATCTAGATGTCAAACCCGCTAACTTGCTCCTCGTTGCAGACCGGGTCAAGGTTGCTGACTTTGGCCTTATTAAAGATATACAATCGAACAGCTTGTCCGTTATGGGAGGCCTGACGCCAACTTACGCAGCTCCCGAGATGTTCGATGGACGACCCGGTCGCTTTAGCGATCAGTATTCCCTGGCCATTGTGTATCAAGAACTCTTAACAGGAACCCTACCCTTCCGAGGACGAACAACGGCACAACTCGCCAACGAACACTTGCATAAGGCGCCCAACCTGGAAGCGGTGCCTTTGCTGGAACGCCCAATTCTTAGCAAGGCGCTCGGAAAAAAACCACAATCCCGATTCAACGACTGCCGCGAATTGATCAATGCTCTGGAACGCGTCCACTCCCAATCCAACACACAGGAAAAAGGGGAACGGATCGAGAGTAGCCAAATCAACAAGCGGTCTCCTAAGGTCCCCCCAAATTCAAGCAATTCCAAAAGGCCCATATCGCCAAAGTACAGTCCGTCTCAAAGGCCACGCAGACACTCCGAAAAGTCGGAAGGCTTGAGCACCGAGAGTGAGATCCATCCAGTCATTCAAAGCCGTAGTGTTGATGTCCTACCTATGCTACTGGATTGCCTGGAGAACTCCGATACTTCGTCTGGCCCTACTTTGGGAATCGATCATACGCAAAGAAAGTCACTTGTCATAGGTCTTGGAGGTACTGGTGCACAGTCCCTCTTGAAATTGCGAAGGAAAATTCTCGATACGTGTCCCAATCAACTCCATTGTGATCAATTGAGTTTTCTATTGATTGACACGGACCAAAAGTCCATCGAATCGGCGCTTGATCCCGATCTAAACGAACGTCTGCCATACCATGCGACAGTGTTGATCCCGTTGAAGCCCCCCCAGTACTACAGGCAGAATTCGAAAGGCGATTTCCGTCAGCTGAGCCGGCGATGGGTATACAACATTCCGAGATCGTTGAAAACGGAGGGTGTTCGCCCTCTTGGAATGCTTGCGTTTTTGGACAATGCGCTGACCGTCTTTGAAACATTGCAAGAAACGCTACTAGAAATCGCAAAGAGCAACGGCAATGACCAATACGCTGAACGGATTGGAGTTCAAATTGTTGCGTCAGCTCATGGAGGGACCGGTGGTGCGATTGCCACTGAAATCGGGTTCCTAATTCGACAACTTGCGGCCGAATTTGAATTGACCGTTGACATCGAATTGGTACTCACTTGCTCCACGCCAAACGGGATCGCGTCGACCGACCTTACAACGGCTTCTGCACTGGCCTGTTTGATGGAAATCAATCATTACTTTCAAACAGAGGGACTTCATCCCCAAATCGATAAAGTAGCTGAATCGCGAGCAATCAATAGGCCTCCATTCGATAATGTCATGCTCATTTACGGGGGCCAATGCGGTAACAGTCGCGATTGGCTATCAACGTCCATTCAAGCAGCAGATTACCTATGGGCCTGTATCGAAACGGACCTGGGTATCCGTATTGCCAGAACGCGAGAGGAAGCCAATGAAACGGACAAAGTTCGTACGGATCAGGAATGGACAAGTTGGCTCAGTACTGTCAATTCTCGGCACTTGGAAATCACGTCTAAAATTGAACCGATCGAGGCTGCATGTCGAATGTGCTTGCGTGCAGGTTTGACTTGGTTAACTGTATTGAATAATGCGGTGGCGGAACGAACCGATTCATCGTCGAGTGAGTCCGCGGATCCAAAGCTACTTGAAAAAATGGATTTCTTCGTCGGAGATATGTTTCGAACCAATCGATGGACAGCGCAAGCCTGGGTCCGGGAATGTATGATCTGCCTAGCGCCCACCAGCGAAGAGGTAGCATCAACCAGCGACGCTGGCGAAACATCGGATAACAGTGATCCCTCTCCGTTGGAAAGTGTCTTAAATCTGGAACAACGTCGAGATCTTGAACAAGTTTGCGAGCAGCTGGCGCTTAATTTGCATGACGCCACACAAACGATTTCAAAATTGATTTCCAAAACACAGAGCAGTTTAGCTGACTTTCTCATTTCACGCTGGTTGGTCAGCCCTTTGGAATGGTCGCATCTCAAAGAAGTTGTTCGTTTGGTTGCAAGCAAATTCAGTGTCAACGCAAACTCGCTTCATGTTGTGTCGCAAAAACTCGCTGACAATCATGACGCTTTTTTGGAACGCCTTTATAGCGGTGAGCAAAAGTCGACACCAGAATTGGAGCAACAATTGCACGCGATGGCCTTGGAGTCTAGATTCCACTCCATGGGTGCCAAGATGCTGGAAAGAATGGCTGAACATATGGCCCATCTCGAAGACCTGTGGCTGAACGAATGCAAGTTGTTGCGATCTGAAATTAGCGAATGGGCCGAAACATTGTCGAAGCGAGTCGGTATCCAATTAGATAATTCCCTTTCGTCCAATCCATTTCTCTCAGCGTTCCTTCAAACGGAGTGCAATGACGCTGCCAACAAAGAAGTTCGCAAGTCACTGCTCTCGTTGGCATCTCAACGTTTGCTAGATGCCGTCGGAACGAATAATGTGGTTGGGGTCGAGCTCCCAATTCCATTACCTTCCCTATCAGCTATCCTAGACTCAGCAACCAATTCGTTTAATCCACCTCAACCACTAACAAACACAACCATCGAAACAATTACGAATCCTGCACCAACAGCTACCACAATCGATTCATTGAACCCGCCGGCAATCTTTGAACCTCCTCGCTCGAGCGCTCTGACAGACCCGGCCTCAGCCCCCTCAATCGAGGAGATCATTTTGGACAAGCCAAGCCTGAAAATCGAAATAGATTCGACCCGTCCGTACTTTGTTGAATTCGGAGGAGCGGTTCGCAACGTAGTTCTATTATCAAGCGGTACTGCCGAACAGTTTGACTCTATTCAAGAAGCAACCATGCAAGAAAGGCAGGTTGCCGTAGTTATTAGTCCGAGATGTCAAGCAACAGAAATTATGTGCATCGGTGAGAGGTTGGTCCTTTCCGACATCATGGAACGTGTTTGGATGCCGTCGTCGGATATTTGGAATCTAGCGAATAGATTATTGGCCAGGGTCGATGTCGACTGGTTGCCAATCAGCGGTTCTAGCTTGTAGCGACCATTCGAGTTACTGCCAACGCTCAACCGTACCCATGAACCGGTCCGCGTTCACAAAGACCTCAGCCATCCAACCGGCTTTCTTCGCAGCTTCTACGTTTTCAGCTCTGTCGTCCGTAAAAAAAATCCGAGGTGCATCGTGGCCTGAGTGTCGTTGAGCCTCGCGGTAGATGTACGCATCCGGTTTCATGCTCCCTACCTCATACGAGAGGATTACTGGCTTAAACCAACCTCGCACCTGCGGATATCCGATTTCGACGATCCATTTCCAATGCGCTTCACAGGTATTGGACAGCAATCCCATCGGTATCCCCAATTCGCGAATCTTCTCAAGAACTGGCAAAATGTGCGGATTCGGCACAAACATATCGGCAGCAGCTTGGAGCATGTCTGCCACATCGAGGTCTCTGCCAATCGAATCCGAAATGCGCGAAACAAACTGCACGCCACTTATCCAACCGGTCTCGTACTCAACCTGCAGCGTTCCATCCAGAACTATTGACCGCATTTGGTCGGCAGTGACACCGGCTACCCTGGCCATTTTGCGCATGGCGAGACAGTGATCAAAGTAGAGAAGCACGTTGCCAAGGTCGAAGAATACAAAGTCAGGGCGCATGAAGGTGCAAGGTGTAAGATGTAAGGGTGTAAGGTAACTAAAAGGGTACGCGATAGGTGCTCATCGACGTTCCCATCGCTTAATTTGCTCCTCGACTCGGTCGGGATTGCTAGAACCGAAGGAACAGTAAGATTGGATTGCACCGGCCACGCCAAGTGTTTCTCGAATGTCGCTGTCCAACGAATCGTCAACGGACTTGAGTTCAATATCGGTAAGCTCAGCCAAAGAAACGCTTCTCGATTTAGCAATTGCAACCAGGGCACCCACTCGATGATGAGCGGTCCGCTGGGGCATTCCACGAGAAATAAGCCCCTCCATCAATGCAGTTGCGTCGAGATAGCCATGATCCAATTTCGCGGCTATGACGTTCGCTTGTAACTCAGATTGTTCGACAATTGGAATCGCTAATTCTAGGCATGCAATTACGGTGTCAAACGAATCAAATAAGGGTGGCTTGTCTTCTTGCAAATCTCGGTTGTAAGCCAATGGCAATCCTTTGATCAACACCAATAGGGTCTGTAGATTCCCAACAACCCGGGCTGACTTGCCACGGGTTAACTCCAACGTGTCCGGATTGACCTTCTGCGGCATGATAGAGCTGCCTGTACAAAAAGCATGTGGTAGTTTAATAAAGCCGAATTCCGTTGTGGACCATAGAATCCATTCCTCGGCCCAACCACTTAAATGCTCCGAAATCATGGTCAATACAAATACCGATTCGACAGCAAAGTCGCGATCACTACTGATGTCGACGCTGTTGGCTGCCACTCCATCGAATTCGAGCAACTCAGCGGAGTAATGCCGATCGATCGGCAAACTCGTGCCAGCAACTGCAGCCCCACCCAGCGGACAGATATTGACCCTCTTGCGACAATCTGCCAATCTTCCGCGATCTCGCTCTAACTTCTCAACGTACGCTAGCCAATAGTGGGCCGCCAATACCGGTTGAGCCCGTTGCATATGCGTGTAAGCGGGAATAATAACCCCGTGGTCCGTGTGACACCGCTTTATGAATGCGCCCTGGAGCTCTGTAAGCAATGTGTCCACTCGATCCAAATGCTCTCGGACCCATAGCCTAAGGTCCGTCGAAACTTGGTCATTTCGTGATCTCGCCGTATGAAGTTTTCGCCCTACATCCCCAAGTCGATCGATGAGCGCTTGCTCGATGTGCATGTGAATGTCCTCGAGCTCAATCTTAAAGGGCATTTCGCCACGTTCGATTGTCCCCTGGATTTTTAAGAGCTCTCGTTCGATCGCTTCAAACTCCTGTATTGTCAAAAGCCCTTGCCGAGAAAGCATCTTCGCATGTGCAATAGACCCACGTATATCTTGCCTATAAAGGCGGTGATCAAAAGAAATACTCTCGCTAAATCGTGCCAAGCGTCCGTCCATGCCGTCTATAAAAACGCCGCTTCGAGATAAAGATGCCAAAATGAAGTTCCATGTAAGGTAAGTGGTTTCCTTTTGGTGATTGTCTTGGATTCTGCAGGATTCTCAAGCCATGATCCATCAAAACCGAGGAAAGGCTCACTATATCGACATGGTTTCTCCAACGAACATACGTTCAAAAGGAAATCACTTTTCGAGTTTTAGGATGGAGAGCCCCAATGGTCGGCTGCGTCCTGCTGCGATCGATTGTTTCAGAACCGCCATCCATTAATGCTCAACCAACGACGAAGCAGGTCGCTGAAGACCGTTGGCCTCTTGCAAATTTACGATTGTTTTTCGCTGCGGATTCTTTCAGGCTTTGCGGCGAGCCTGCAGCTCCGCTTCTGCCGAAGTACTTCTTGAATCGCCAGACCAACTCTACCCACATCCGACCGTCGATTCCAATTCGCTTCAAGATCGGATCTAGTTCTTTTGGTATGTCGGCTTTCTGAGCAATGCCTCGTTGTCGACCTGTCCAGTCGAGCAGTGTCAAATAGTCTAGTAGATCAAGCGACAAGAAACCTTTGTCGCTTGCGCGAACGCCAGTCGCGCTCGCTTGAGGGCCAACCTCGGCTCGTTCGTTGATTGTCAGTGGAGATAGCCAAGCATCTCGCAGAATCGAAGGTCCTCTGACTTTCTTTGCTTCGGCGATCCTCTTTTTTAGTTGATCCGGAGTCGATGTTCGTAGGATGCGACCAGCCTCTGAGGTTTCAATGGCAACCAACTCGGCTGCTGCCGATGGGATGGTTGCACCCTGGAGCGACTTGATACGATCATAGGCCGACGTGTGGAGCGATTCTTCTGGCGTTTGAGCCATTGCGGCTCGGATTGGATTCAGATCGACATACATACTGCAAGCCAACAGACCAGCTTCGTCGGTGATAGCCAGAGCTTTGAAGCGTCCTTCCCAAAAGTGGCCGGTTGCTTCGTCTTGTTTATTTG
>JANLRK010000345.1:0-7307 GCA_031361585.1 Pirellula sp.
CAACGGCGAAGCCGATGCGGCCGAACCTTTCGAACCGATCGAGCTCGAACGGCGCACTTTGGTCACGATGCCGGGTGGATGGAAGATGAGTCAAATCCACGCGGAACAACCAACAACCTCATATGCGGAATTTAAGCATGAGATCCTCAATGAAATCTCGCGCTGCCTCAACATGCCGTACAACGTCGCGGCTGGAAATTCGTCGGGCTATAACTATGCCTCGGGCAGACTTGATCACCAAACGTATTTTAAATCCATCCGTGTCGATCAATCAACCATGGCACGGGTGGTACTCGATCGCATCCTAACCGCGTGGCTTAACGAAGCCATTCTCATCGAAGGTTTGCTACCGCAATCGGTCCGAACAACGACCTTCGACGCCTCCCATCAATGGTTTTGGGATGGACAAGAACATGTTGATCCATTGAAAGAAGCCAACGCACAAGCGGCTCGTCTCGCCAATCATACAACGACACTTGCGTATGAGTATGCACGTCAAGGTCGTGACTGGGAAGATGCTCTTAATCAACGATCCAAAGAATTGGCCTTGATGTCTCAACTTGGTCTCGCATTACCCGGCGCTCCGGTGCCTGTACTTACCCCCGATGTAAACGAGGAGTCTCTCAGTGACCCAGCTGCTAACGATTGAAAACCAATTACCAAACGAACTAAACATTCTGGCGCAATCCGAGGACAAGCTTCTCAACCTGCAAGCTTGCTCGGTCGAGTTCGAAGCTGCGCCAGCCGATGGCAACGAATCGACGCTTCGTCGTTTCACGATGACCGCTTACACCGGCGGACCAATGCAGCTCAATGGTTGGCGCTATCCAGTCGTCGTCGACTTGCAAGGGATGCAGATGGGCAAGCAACGTCGGCCAATTTTGCTGGACCACACTCGAGATGTGGATTTCGTGGTTGGCCAGACCGATTCCATCGCAGTTATGAACAATGCACTCATTGTGGCTGGTCAAGTCATGGGAGATTCGCCAAAGGCAAGACAAGTCATTTCGCTGAATGACAAGGGCTTTGCTTGGCAAGCGTCGATCGGAGCTAGGGCCGACCAAGTTGAGTTTGTGGCCGAAGGTAAAACGACCATGGTGAACGGCCAGGAAGTCACTGGTCCCGTCAATGTGGCACGCCGATCCATGTTGGGTGAAGTTAGCTTTGTGGTATTGGGGGCAGACGACAACACGAGTGCTCAGATCGCAGCTACTCATAACGCGACGACTACCTTGTCTGGTGGCGATTCAACTGTGGTAAAGCCAACTGCGTTCGACGCATGGCTAGGAATCCATGGCTTCGACGCTGAATCGTTGTCCCCCTCCCAGATCGATTCACTGAGACAAATGTTTGCGGTCGCTCATAGCAAGATCGATTTCGTTTCGCTCGACGATAGCCGACCGTCGGTTGAAATTTCCACACAACAAACCATTCCATCCCAAGTGGATCCTGTGGCAAACCTCCGCGCAACAATGGCAACCGAACTCAAACGAATTGCAGCCATTCGCAAGATTTGCAATGGTCGCGACGCCTTAATCGAAGCTCGGGCTATCGGTGAAGGATGGGATTCCCCTCGAACGGAGTTAGAGATGTTACGATCGCAGCGCCCACAAGCACCCGCTATTCACTCGGTCGATCGATCGCTCACAGGGCAGGTACTCGAAGCAGCTTGCATGTTGGCTGCTCGACACACCGATGTCGAAACGATGTATGAACCAAAGACGCTCGAGGCAGCGAACCGTCGTTTCCGAGGCGGAATCACACTCCAGGAACTTGTGCTTGAAGCCGCCTGGGCCAATGGCTACACCGGACGCAACTTCCGAGATTCCCGCGAAGTACTCCGGTTTGCATTCGCTCCGTCGATTCAAGCTGGACTTTCGACCATTGAAGTCTCGGGCATTCTTTCCAACGTTGCCAATAAGTTTCTGTTGGAAGGTTTTTTCTCAGTTGAACGAGTGTGGCGAAACATCTGCGCCGTCAGAACCGTCAACGATTTCAAGACGATCTCGAGTTACCGACTTGTGGGTAAGGATCAATATGAACTGGTTTCGCCCGGTGGCGAGATCTCCGCTGGTACGCTCGGCGAAGAGAAATACACCAACAAGGCCGATACCTACGGTCTCATGCTGGCCATCGACCGACGCGACTTCATCAATGACGACCTCGGTGCAATTACAACCGTGCCCCGTAAACTTGGACGAGGATCCGGACTCAAGATCAACGACATCTTCTGGACGACGTTTCTCAATAACGCCGCGTTTTTCGTCGGTGGTAACAAGAATTACATCGCGGGAGCCGCTACCAACCTCGGTATCGATGGATTGACGCAAGGTGAGACGGCCTTCATGGATCAAGTTGATACCGATGGCAAACCGGTTGGCATCATGCCTCAAGTGCTTCTTGTCCCGACGGCCATTTCGACCATTGCCGCCCAGCTCTACAAGTCGCTCGAAATGCGCGACACAACTGCCAACACCAAGTCGACGACCAGCAATCCACACCAAGGTAAGTACCGAGTTGAAGTAAGCCGCTACCTGGGCAACACGACTTATACGGGCTCGTCCGTCAAAGCATGGTATCTCTTGGCTGACCCCAACGATTTGCCAGTGATTGAAGTCGCTTTCCTCAACGGTCAAGAGTCACCGACGATCGAAACGGCCGAAGCGGACTTCAACATTCTTGGAGTCAAAATGCGTGGTTACCACGACTTTGGTGTGGCACTACAAGATCCTCGTGGGGGAATGAAGTCCAAGGGCGAAGCGTAAACCGCGACTTGTCCTGCGTTCAATTCAAGAAACATCATTACTAGAAAAGGGGACTCATAACGGATGTCACACGACTATTTAAAGCACGGCGACGCTGTCGATTACTCCAACGGCGGTACAGCGTTGGCTGCCGGAGAAGTAGTGGTTGCCAATAGCAAGCCACTCGGCATTACCCATCGCCCGATTGCTGCTAACGAAACCGCAGGGATCTGTCGCAAGCAAGGGGCAGTCTTTAACTGTGACAAAGCGGGAGCGACCACGTTTGCGGTCGGGGACGACGTCAATTTTGTGACGGCGACCAAATTGGCGACGAGTGCCGCAGTAGGTGCGGGCATTATTCCTCTTGGCCGATGCGTTGAAGCAGCTGGCAACGGACCAACCAAGGTCAAGGTGTCTATCAACTTCAACTAGGTTTCCTTCTGCTCACTCGTTATCGAGGCGGACCATGTTCTTTTGGAATTCTAAGTTAAGTGCCGAGAACCAAAGGCTACGCGACAGCCTCGATGATTTGCGGTCCGATCTTTTGGAAATTACTTCGGCATACGCATTCAGCAAGCCGGGAGAGAAGAACAACGGGCTCCTACAGAGCGAGTTGGCCAACGCCGAAGCGACCATCATTCAGATCAAAGCGATTGTTGAGCAATCGGGCAACTAATCAGACCAATAAACGGAGTAGAGGATCAAGACATGGTTCGATTAGCGAACTTGACCGTTTGGACAGTGATAGTGCTTGTTCTTTTGAGCATGCTCTTGACTGGCTGTTCGGAGCATCAATGGCGAGAGCTTGTTAGACCCACTGTGGAAATTCCGGCTGCGAATGTACCACTAGCTCTTCGCCAAAAGAATTGGCCGGACGCTCGCGGATCCGGCTCATGCGTTATTGCTTCAACTTGCTCAGCCTTGCAGTGGCACAACAAACCAGAATTGGCAGAGCGGTTTCGCAAGTCCTATGCGGGTGGACAAACCGAAACCAGCATCAAACAAAAATGGGCAGCCAACGGAATCAAGTTTGTTGCTCCGGATCGAGACCATGAATACGGCGATCCCGATTTATTGGAGTGGGCCAGTAAAACACGTCGCGCAGCAATCATCTGGTATTTCCCGAATCACTGTGTGACGTTTTGTGGATTCTCCAATTGGCAGGGTCGCGAGGTCGCTTGGCTACTTGATAACAATCGCAAGGAGCGGTTCATCCCAATCCCCAAGCAACATTTTTTAACAGAGTGGCGTGGGTATGGCGGCTTCTGCGCAATCCCGTTGTTGTCCCCTGCCCCTAACATTCCATTCCAAGCCTACGAGGTGAACTAATGTCCAGAGCAATTGTTGTATCAGTGTCCATCGGGACAGGTCTTCTCATTGTCTGTATGGTCTTGATGATTTGCTTAGCCATCGGAGCGACGGTTTGCATTCACAGTAATGAACAAACTTTGGCACCCGCCATCTTCAGGCCAAAGTCCGGAGCGATCGGAGATGCGGAACGGTCCATCAATGAACTGAAGTATGGACCAGTGAACTTGGACGCAGCCAAGGAGGTCAAAAACGGCTTGTTTGCAAGGATTAGGGACAATCGCCAATCGCGAGCTTGTGCGACTGTTCAACGACAGGCATGTGTGCCTGTTCAGCAACAGGTTTTCACTCGCGTTCAACAGCAAGTCTGTGTCCCGGTTCAGACCACAAGAGTGATCGATCCCACAGACTGCACCTTTTCCTATGCGATCGCACAGCCGCAGCCATACGTGATTCAAGCGACTGGTTTTGAATCGCCAACTTCCGCAACCAGAGAGTTCCCAGCCATCAATCCGCTCGAGTCGGAGACTGGCGATTGTCCGAGATGTCGTCCACATGTGGAAGTGGAAAAGCTTCTTCGCAAGAAAGAGTCGCCCCGATCAGAAAGCAAGACTGGATCCTTTATTTGCTCGAACTGTAAAAAACCCCATGTCGGTGAGGAGTGGCATACCGATTGGTCAGAGGACGGTACTCCCATCACCTTTCTCTGCGAAAGCTGCTACTCACGCATGAGCCCGCAACAGCGGATCGCATCCTACCAAGCCTATGCTGCACGTCAAACATTGAAGAATGGAAAAACCGCCCTCTTGCACCAGGAAATCGGTGAATAATGCGAACACTACTCCTACTATTAATCACCTGCAGTTGCGTTTCGGTAGCGACTGCCGCTGACCTGCCTGCCAACGACGCTGGCAAGAATCAACTCATCATCGTTGGCCAGCCAGGCGAAGCTCCTGCGAAATGGTTTAGTGAAATTCCTGATCTGGTGCAGGTCAAGAACGCGGTAGCTTTTACGCTATTCACTCCCACTTCAAAACTATTTAAGGAGCGGTATCAGTCAACGCTAGGTACCGACTTCCCAATCGTTGCCTACCTGCGACCAGATGGCGGCGTCGTGTATTTTGCGGACCGCAACACGCTACCTAGTAGTGGCGCAACGTTGTTTCAAGAAATGAAGGCGGCCGCGTTCCTTGCCCGGAATGCCAAACCGTCAACGCGACTTCCTGTGGAAATGGACGTGTCAAATGTCCTGCAAGCGGATTGTCCGGATGGAACTTGCTATCCGAACCAAACCGACGATCAAGGATCGCGTTTCCCTCGCCTGCGTCCGTTTACACAACCCAACCATAACCCATTCGATCATCCCGTATCGGGTTGGTTCAGTGACTCGATCTCATCCGGCATCTGGCTGGTGTTTTCAGTCATCGCACTCGGGTTCGTCTTGTTCTTCTTCGTATTGCTCGTCGGTGCAATGCTCGTTGTTCGCATGCTTTGGAGGTAGCCAATGTTCAGCTTGCTTGTCGGACTATTCATGGCAGCTTGTGGGCTGCTTTGCTTGGGAGTGTTTTGTGTCGGTATTTTGACCATCCTACTAAAATTATTCAGGTAAATACTATGGGAACAAGTTTCATTAGCGTCCTATTCGTGGGAATCACCGTCCTGATCGTGTTCATGATCCTACTAATAGTCCTCCTGTTCGTCGGTGTCGGCGCGTACCGATTGATCTCCTCCAGGCAAGAGCTTTCCGCAATCGACCTATCCGACGGTCTCGACGAATCGGAGATCCAGATCATTCGCAACGCCCTGCTCAAGAAGCAGACTGCGGACAAGGAAGCGGCAGTTAAAGCCAAGGTTGCCGAAGCGGTCAAGTAGTCCTGTAGTTTCTAGGAGACGTTTTAAATGACCAACATGCTGGAGCGAGGCAACCAATGGCTGAGCGAACAGATCGATCATTACGCTTCATCCAGTGTATTGTATCGGCGGGGTTCGCTCACTGTTCCTGTCCAAGCTGGCAAGGGTCGAACGTCATTTGAACTAACGGACACCAGCGGGATCCTGGTTGAAATCGAATCACGAGACTTTCTCATCTCGGCTGCGAGTCTACTGCTAGATGAAATGCTCATCTTACCAGAGGTCGGAGATCGCATCATTGAAACTAACGGTGTCAAGCTACACGCGTACGAGGTTAGTAAT
This sequence comes from Pirellula sp., assembly GCA_031361585.1. Lineage (GTDB taxonomy): Bacteria > Planctomycetota > Planctomycetia > Pirellulales > Pirellulaceae > JBKCUI01. The sequence continues at coordinate 6,246 of JANLRK010000345.1, forward strand.
TTCGGTGCCCAGCAGCCGTATCGATTCTGCGATCCCTATCGGATTAAGTTGAGGGTACACACGAGGTACATAGGGGTTATTTCCAGCCTATGACAACTATGAATTCACCATACCTCGCCGAAGAACGCGACGACGACGATCCTGTTTTACGCGATTCAGATAACGTTGTAAATGCGGAGGACTTGCTCTCTGCACCCCTCGCCGCACCACTAGCAGGAGGCTTCTGGAATGACGTAGGCGTATTAATGGGGGTTGGACCGGATCTAACGCAGTCAATCTCGACGGCTGTTGATACCCTTGCAACTGCGTCGACCAACAAGCTAATTCTATCGTCGATCAATCATGGAACGGCAACATATACCAGGAACGCTAGTTGTTGGATAACCGCAGATAAGACCTGCATTGCCGTATGGAACAGCCGTTCAAACGCCCAGGCGTATTCAGGCTGCGCCATCAGTCCACGGCATATCCTGCTAGCGTTGCATACAGGGATTCAGGTTGGCGATACTTTCCGATTCTTGACTAACGGCAACTTAGTGGTAACGCGAACAATATCGTCGCTGGCAACTGTCTCGGGTGACTTGCAGATTGGGAAATTCGACTCTGACCTGCCGAGCACAATAACACCCGGGAAAGTTTTACCAGCAAACTTTACGGCCTTCCTGCAATTCAGTACGACGCTTCCATTGGTATGCGTCGATCAAGAATCGAAAATGCTGGTTCGAGATTGGACCGCATACACTGCACCGGATGCGACCCATGCAAACTCTGTAGCCGCAGTTCGATTGCCGTTGACTGAGACGATAATCAGCGGGGACAGTGGCGCCCCACTTTTTGTGCTGGTTGGCGGTGAACTGGTACTTCTCGGAACGCACTTTCAGCCAAACGTTTTCCCTGCGATTTCAAGCGATATTGTAGCCGCAAATGCAGCAATGACGACGCTCGGCGGTGGGTATCAACTTACGCAAATCAACTTGAGTGGCTACTCTCCAATCGCTGTCAGAAGTGCAGTCGGGCATACTCATGAATTGAAAACGATCAATAACCAATCACTCAAGGGAA
>JANLRK010000359.1:0-2617 GCA_031361585.1 Pirellula sp.
TTTTCATGAATGCCGAACGGACAAAGAGGGTCGATTCATCATTGCTGTGCTCCCAGGAGACGGCGTCGTGACATTCAGGGCCGACGACAATCCACGCTACCGTCGAGCGCTTAGCAAGAAAAGTAAAATTGGCGATCGATTCACCTCACCCGCAGAAATGGGTATGTATGAAACCGTCCCCCTTTATAGTAAGCCCAGGAGACTACAATTTTGCAAAGCAACTACAGATCGAAGGCGACGTAAAAGATACTGAATTGACTATAGAACTGGCATCAGGTAAATCCCTGGAGGTCAGTGTGGTCAATCCGAATGGAGAACCCGTACCCACCGCGATACTTAACGGAACGGCCGAAAGCAGTGGCTGGTACCCAAGTCGAGATGGAGGCGTGACGATCGAAGGCTATTACGCGGATACCGGACGGGATTTTTTCGCCTATGATCCACAATCACATCAGGCGGCTTATGTTCAACTGACTGGTCCGCAAAAGGGAGAGATTGTTGTCACGTTAAAGCCAGCCGGGAGTGTGCGTGGTCGCATCGTGGACAAGCAGGGTGTTGCAGTATCATCTGTTCGATTGCTTTGCGATTCGATTCCAGAAGACAACAGCGGTAACCCCGCCTTGCGAAACACAACTGACAAGGACGGCAAATTCGAACTTCGCGGGGCCGTTCCAGGTTACAAGCACACAGTGTGGGCTCTAATCTGGGGGAAGGAAATGCTGGCCATCGCCAAAGACGTTGACGTCGAGCCCACCAACGGGCTAGATCTTGGAGATGTTGTTTTCGATATAAACTGAGGCGATTGAGAGAGTGATATTCACGGGATTGTTTATTTGGGTCGCTTGTTTTGTTTAGCCTGGAAACAGAATGATCCAGCAGGGCAAGCCTGCGGTATTTTTCAATCGCATTTGAATAGGCGCAGCTATGGACTCACCTTTTAGCAAATGGACTCCCACACCCGGGGCACCTTGGGATGTGATTCGTGTTGCGCACCTGCACCGCCGCGCAAGCTTCACGCCGGATTGGACGACGATCCAACAAAGCTTGCGCGACGGTTGCGAGGCTTCGATCGACCGATTGCTTGGAAACAGCAAACCAGAGCATTCTAAAAATGACATCGCTGAAAGGAGCGAAATACAGTTCGAGCAGCTCGCAGCCACCATCGGTGACGCCGCTGTGGGTTCCAACAATGCCGATCGATTGCGGGCTTGGTGGGTGTTTCGCATGCTGATGACGCCTCGTCCGTTGGTCGAACGCATGACGTTGCTTTGGCACAACCACTTTGCAACAAGCAATGACAAAGTGCAAGATTTGTCGGCCATGTACGAGCAAAACAATCTACTGCGAAAGCATTGCCTCGGTCGTTTTAGCGATCTCCTGCCAGCCGTTGTAAAACACCGAGCCATGTTGAGTTGGCTGGACGCTGCTGCGAATCGAAAAGAGCATCCGAATGAAAACCTAGCAAGGGAATTGATGGAGCTGTTTACGCTTGGCGAAGGTCATTACCGTGAAGCCGATGTGGTCGAGGCAGCACGTTGCTTAACCGGTTGGACCATCCGCGGCAATCGTTTTGAGTTCGTTCCGCTAATGCATGACAATGGTGAAAAATCGGTACTTGGCAACAAAGGGCAATTCGATGGCGATGGACTTTTGGAATTATTATTGAAACAAGACGCGACCGCTAAACGTATCGCAGGTCGGCTGTGCGAAATGTTCTTTGGCGAAGGGGTGGTTGATCAACAGTCGCTTAACGAACTTGCAGCAGGGTTGCGAAATAATGAGCTGAGCATTGCATGGGGGGTCGAAACCATCCTTCGCAGCCGATTGTTCTTTTCCATAGCAAACATCCGTAGCCGCATTGCCGGTCCGGTCGAGATCGTGATTGGAACGGCGCGTGCGCTGGAGATGCAACAGGATCCACCCAGCACTTTACTATTGGCAGCTGAACTGCGCAAGCTCGGACAAGATTTGTTCCATCCTCCCAACGTCTTTGGATGGCCTGAGGGCCGAGAGTGGATTCATACTCGCAGCGTCTTAGCCCGCTATGGCTTTGCAGATTCGCTTATTGCTGGCAAGCTTCATCAATCCTCTCATGCGTCCTTCGACTTCGAACGTCTTGCGGGACAGCATGGCTTTAAGAACAATCGCGAACAGGTTCTCGAGTTTTACGGTTTACTGATTTCGAATCTCCCCAACGCGGTCGTGCGCTACGGAGACGGGAGCGACGTCAAGACTACAGAACCTGATCAATTGCGTCGTGTCGTGTTGCAAATCTTGACCGAACCCGAAAACCAGTTGAGTTAGAACAGAGTAGAACAGTTGTCCTCAACTGTTTTGGTTAACTTCGATACCCCAAAACGGCTGACGACAGCCGTTCGACTATTTTTTACCCAAAACGGCTGAGGACAGCCGTTCCACAATGTGGTCCGACCTCCAAACGGGAATAAACATTATGCCATCGCGTCGACATTTCCTAAAACAAGCGAGCCTCATTTCATTTGCGCCCACCATACCATTTTTCTTGCGACAGACCTGCGATGCAACGCAAGTTAGCCAGGACAAGATATTGGTGGTGGTGGAATTGGCAGGTGGCAACGACGGCCTGAACACGCTCGTA
>JANLRK010000395.1:0-2818 GCA_031361585.1 Pirellula sp.
GTCGGTCTTGCAAGTTGCTCGTGCAGATGACGGAGGGCTCAGTAAGGCAAAAGACGACGCTGCGAGTTACATACTCGAGGTAGAATTTGGACTGCCCCAGTATCTAATGACCGTTTCGTTCGAGGCGGAAAATACAAAAAGTAAAGTGCCTATGACAATTTGAATCGAGGCGGGGCCTTGGTGATCTTGGCGCTAGTTCCACCCTGAGACTGCACCTCCTGCTTCGACAACTTGTTTGATGCGGGAGCCGCCATGGCAGATTTTGCTGGCAACATCTCTCGGACTTTTTGGCTCAAGACCGCGGCGTCGAACCAAGTGAACGAGAGTCCCGGATCGGCGGCATAGCGTCCTAGCATGCGTAAAGTCTCGGTTCGATTGGCTTCGTCAAACATAAAGATGTACTGTTCTTCGCCGCGAACAAGCGCGACTACATTGATTTCGCCGTTCATTCCACCAACCTCCGTGCCTGGATCTCAAACCTGGCTGCCGTGCCTGGGCAGTTAGCGTTCGTATCGACCGATAGGCCATCGAAGGATCAACCGACTTTCAAGCGATCCTCCTCGCGATTCGAGGGTTTCCACGATGTGCTGGTGGCAGCAAAATCTTATAAAGTCTTCGCTGCGTTGGAGATACGCTTGCCAGCCACCGAAGCGCGCGTCGTCACGAAAGTAAAAGTACTCCCCAAGTGCATGCGTGAAATCTTCGTCATTGCCGTTATAAGTGCGCATATGTGAAATAATTGGCTCGTATTGAACCTTCATTTCGGGGGACTGAGGGGTCGGCTGTCTAGGAATGAAGCCTTGCGGGTCCGGCCAGTTAGCTGGCATACTTGCGTTTTCCAATTCCTTGGATGGGTCTCCACCAGCGATCGTCGCGTCTGGTTCCAGTGATGGTTCGCGTACGGGTGAACCGATTACGGACTCCGGCATCCTGGCCGGCTCTTGAAAAGCGGTCGCTTGCATTACGTTGGGAGCTTTGTCCTGATTTTCGTTGGGCGTAGGGTAGACGGGCAATTCAATTCGAGCGGCGGCGACGCGTCCTAGTTTCCCTTTTTGGCTGCTATTGTTTTCCGGCTCGCGGGGCGATGGTTGCGGCTCCTTGGCTGGCTGAACTGTTGAATCAGCCTCTTCCGGAGTTTGCGTTTTCATTTGCTCGGCGGCCAACGCCCGTTCTGATTCGAGCCGAATCCACTCAGGAATCTTCTTTTCCTTCTTGGTGCCCCAGGGCAAACCGTAGCCTACGGGGATTGGATGGAAACCGGGATTGGCAGCATACCAATTCACTTTCAAGGTGAGGCGAGGCGGATAGTACGCATCGTAGTCCGTGATCGCACCTTGCAATACCGCGTCGACTCCGAGGTGCTTTGCAAACTGCTGGAAGTCCACCGGTGTCATGATAGGTCGACGAAGGACCTGTGTTTCGAAAACGGCTAGTTGGTTCTCCACAACGCCAAATGGCACGACTTCGAAACCACGAATCGCTTGCAATTCATTGTAGTATGCCATGGAGACTCGAGCACCACCCAAGGTTGGCTCTTGGCTTTGATTGCGAAACGGAAGAACGGCGACCTTGCTAATCTGCGGAAATGGATTGTGGTACTGTGGCTTGTGTTTGATGTCAGGAACGAGATTGCAACCAGTCAAACAAGCCAGGGATAGGACTACCAAGACTCGAACAAGTCCAAATAGGACAAGCGTCAGCCTGAAGTCTACCGGTAGCATGGCCCCCCGGGCCGTGTTGGGTAGCATGGCCCCCCGGGCCGTGTTGGGTAGCATGGCCCCCCGGGCCGTGTGGTTCTCGGTCGAGGAACCCACGCTACAACCTGAATCCGAAGAGTTTATTGCGTTGAGGTTCATTTGAAGTCGGGAACGAGATTGCTGGATACAACAAAAAACATGTGCAAGGAGCTACTGCTAGGCACCGCAGTAGCTCCATCGCACATGTACCTCTTCCCCCTAGGCACAAAGCGTTTCATCGGTAGAACCGGCAAAGTCTATTCAGTCAAATGCAGCAATAATCCGACTTTCTTATGAACCAATGCTAGCCAATGGAAACAAGGAAGAGATTTCCCAAAAGAAAAACTCATCGCACAGGCTCCATATTGCCGAGTCACTTTTTTAGGTGTCTGGTTTGAGTCTTGGTGCCCAGCGGTTACGTGAGTGATGGAATCAAAAAAAACGGTCGAGGTATTGGATGAATCTACCTGTATCGTGGGTAGTCGCGGGAGTGATTCCAGCCAGTCAGCTGGTAAAACAAACGGCCAGCTACGCGGCGACCTCTGCCAGCCATTTCTTTGGAGGTCTACTCCAGACAAATCCGTCCCCGATAAATACGCCACAAGCGGACAGTGGCCGCTCGGTGCCGATCGAGTCAGACCGGAGTCTAAAACCAAATAGCGAACAGCGGAGTTGGTCAGATCGAGTCGAATCGCTTCGTAGTTATCTGTCTAGCGTCGTGACGAAAGCTCGTGGGGGCTATGGACGGACATCCGATTCGAGCGAGTTGACTAGCTTCTCCATTACCGCCAACGGAAAAGACCAACCGGTAATAAGTGGACCAGAACCGTTACGAACGGAACTCGAACATCACTTACTCGAGCATCCGGCAATCGTCGGGGAGATCCATGAATTGGCGGTGCAACGTGAACGTTCTGGACCACTCCGATTGCTTCCCTCGCAGACTGCTTTTTCGAATACGACGGAAGCCTGGAAACTGTGGCTTGGAAACTAGCAGCGTTCACTACGTGGCTGACGCTGCTAGCGTCAGTTGCAAAGTCTTCGATGAAACAAATCGAAAACCATCGGAAAAATGATTTGAG
>JANLRK010000465.1:0-5745 GCA_031361585.1 Pirellula sp.
GCCACTCTCTTTTCGTGTTTGAGAATCACGGACCCCAGCTCGCCCTGCAACTCCTTTTCTAAGACTGACATCAATTGCTTTTTTGCGTCGTCAATGGACATGCCAGTGACGCGAGTCAAATCCGTCTGTTGTTGCTGAATGAGTTTCGTGTACATTTCATTCTTGCGACCGACGTCTTCCATTCGTTCGGTCAGTTTTCGTTGTGTGTTTTCAACGAGTTTTTCTTGTTTGCGAGCGTCATCAGACGATTGCTTTAACTGCTCTTCTTTTCGTTCAAGTGCTGATTCTCGTTTTCGAAGTTCGTCTTTCACTTTTTGGTTTTCGCTATCGAATTTGGATTGCTGCTGGAGGAGTTTTTCTTTCTTCTCTAGCTCAGCGGTCTTGGTCAAATTTTCGCAATCCAGCCTCGCTTGTTCTAGCAGTCGTTTCGATTGATTCTTGGCGTCGCGTCCTTGTAGAGCATTGATGCCGTACATGATCGCAGCACCAATCACGACTGCGACTGCGGGAAGTATCCATCCTGAGATTGGATTTGAGTCGGTTGTTTCTGCGAACAGATAGAACTGCATCGCAATCGGGAAAAAGGACGAAGCGGATGTGAGCACGGCATTACTTTCTGTTAATCAACAGGCGGTGACGTGCTGTTCGAAAAGCGAAGCGGCCAGAATAGATTTTTTCAAGCACAATCAACAATACGAACGCTTCGACAATTCGACACTATGTTAACTACACGCAACAAAACCAAATCGCGGCTAGATAGCCTGCATTGGTGCGGTTTCGTGATGTCCGAGATTGCAATCCTAGCATTATGCCAACCGCGATGCGGATAGCACCAAGCAACGACTGTGCTTGCGGCCAGAAGTCAACTTTCGTTGACAAGCCATGCTCGGATTTTGTTCGATGTAGGTTCGAATCGTTAACGACAGCCTTTGCTGCACCGAAAACGGGGCTACGTGGCTGCAAAACGATCGTTGCAAATACAACGAATGCAATTAAGAGGACGAGGAACAGTGTGATCATGTGAACGGTATCGGTAAAGTTGGTCGAGCAATCAGGGCACGTTTCGAATTCGACCATCCATCGATTCTGAATGAAATCGACGGAGAGCGTCATTGCGTCTGTTTTTGAATTTCTCGGTAGTCCAATCAATATGGGAATGCGGTTTCCAGAGTTTCTGAATCCAGCCCCCCGCCGGAGATCCTAACACAGACTCCTATTCCCGAAAACGATGGAGTCGGGATAGGTCCAAAAAAACAGGCGTAATGTTAGCTTTTTGTCCAGGGGGTCCCGTTGAGTGTTACCAAGTATTATCGCTATTCGCTTACTAAATATGCGTTTGTGGAATTGAACATGTCGCGTTCCAGCAACGAATTCATTGGGTTTTCGCGACCACCTGGAATGGCTGGCTTTATGTCCAGCGTAAGGCAGCCCAACCCGCCTCTACCAACCTGCCACATTTTCAAGGAGGAATGGCCGAGTCGTTTTTTAGAAGTCTGGAATTCCGACGTTCACCACTATGAACGTCATACCTCGAGTGCGAATGGAGTAGGACAATGAGCATGCCAAAGTTTTTTGAAAAGATGATTGGTCTCCAGACGCAAAAGCAACAGCAGAAGGTTCTCAGCTATCGGTCGATCGTAGTCGACTGGAAATGACAGTCAGAAAGGGAGCCACTTGGGGCTAGTAATTTTATGTTTCTAACGAGTTGTTGAATTAGTTTTTCTTTTGGCGATTCTTGCGGCTTTACTGTACTCGGTAGCTCTCTTCGGTGTCGTTAATTGACAGCATTTGCTGCGGGCGGTTCCTGCCACTTCCCTTCGATAGATGCCGCGAGCACTTTAGCGATTGCCATTTGATCTTCTTTGGCTGGAGGGTAGCCAATGATGTTCGCGTGGTTCGGGTTTTTTGGAAGAATCGGATCAGGGAGCACATTCAATTTATCGAATCTACAATTGCTCGCGCGGATGTTAGCAAGTCCGTAAAGAGTTCTGTTCCGCTCAGCGGCGACATCGTAACCAACTTTCCACGTTTCTTCGGAAGTCGCCTCACGGTGACGATTGACCGATAATTCGATCAACTTATACGGCAAGAAAAGCTTGTGCTTCACGGTTCCATCAGGACGTTTTTCGTCGCTGTAGACGATGAATCTTGCGAGTAATTCGTTGTCTGCAACAACTGGCATGTTGCTCGGATCGATCATCCCTCGAATACCCGGGCGATCTGGTCAAGAATCATGTTGGGGATGCGATCGATGTACCGTACTGTACCGCGAGGGGATTCTGTTCCGATCAGCGCGGCCCAATGCAATCGATTATTGGGTGCGATGCTTACGGAGAGTACGCGGCGTGGATTGCGATACCATTCAAGGTTGATATGTCCGTCCGGTTCAGCGGCAACCTCTGGCTGCGGGAATCCAAGTGGTAGGTTCTGAATGAAGCGAATAGCGGTGTCTTTCACCTCCTCGGAAACCCCGACTTCGTCGGCAGATAGTTTCCAAGTCTCGTCGGTGGACTGCCAAGCTTCGAAAACGGCTTCCGTTGCTTCGTTTCGTGACAACGTCACTGAGTTGTCGCAACGTTGATAGATGGCGTTCCGAGTGCGTTCAAGCAACCTAGCTGCATGACTTGTTCCAGAGTTCATGGTGATAAGTCGTCCCGTTAACTATTTGAAACGCTTTTCGGCGTCTTTCATGTAGGTGTAAAAAACCGTGTTCTTTATGTATCGCATTTCGTCCAGCGTTCTAGCGAGCTGGTCGAAGGGTACTGCCATTGTCGTCGAGACATCAATATCGACAATCAACACACTCTTGCTGCCAGTCGTCTCGGCTGCTGGCTGCATCGCGCGAATCAGCTTCAAATCGTAAGGATAACCTTTTAGGGGGATGCTGTCCTGGTGAAAGAAGGAATCGGCACGCAAACCCAGCCCCTTGAGTGGCAATGGTACTTGTTGTACGTACTTCGACGGTTTTTCGTTCGCGCGAAGTGGGATTTGAGAAATAAATCGGACTCCAATCGCCTCGATGATTTCCGGTTCGCCCACTTCGCGGTACGCCTCCCAAAATGGCATGACAGCTTTGAGGAGATCGTTCCAAGTTTCGTAAGGCTGCAAACGGCTGAAAATAAGACTGCTTCTTTTCCATTGGCAGATGTACTTTTCGTCTTTGGAATGAAGGCGGTAGCCGTCCCATTGCGATTTGTGATGCATCTCGACGTTCCCCCCCGGTGACCCTCGGAAACCCGTTTCCAACTGCATTTGGTCGTGGATAGCGTAGCCCTCAAATCGCTTAGACAGCAAATCCTTCAGTTCTGCCTGCTGAAAAGGTTTTAGTGGAGGCGCATTGATTTGAAGAACCGCTTCCACGATCGGCGAGTGTTGCAATCTAGGGAATTCTTCGGCAAGGTCGATTTGAAATCTTGGGGAGGAGTTCATTATGGCTCGGCAAAAGACTTTGTAGCGTTGGGTGAATGGTTAGGGTAATTCGGGCAGGCCAAGCTCTATGAGGAACTTGTTGTGCTTGGCGGTTGCCGCTTGAATTGCCTCTTCGATTCCAATCAAATCGCCATGCGTTGCAGCCAAGTCGATCTCTGCCTCACCCACAGCGGTGCTGATGTAACGTGAGATGTTCAGGTTGAAGTCGTTCTTTTCAATCTCTGCCATTTCTACTCGCCGAGAGTAGCGGGGCTCTTCTTTTCGGAATTGATAGGTCTCGATGATCTTGGCGATGTGCTCGTCCGTGAGTTGGTTCTGACGTTTGCCTTTGACGAAGTGTTCGGCGGCGTTGATGAACAGCACGTCGTCGGGCTTCTTGCACTTCTTCAGGACGAGGATGCCGGTGGAATAGAACAAGTTGGCAGGCAAGCCGATGACGGTGTCGATGTGGCCGTCCCTGAGCAGCTTGGTGCGGATGCGTTCTTCGGCACCGCCTCGGAAGAGCACGCCGTGCGGCAGGATGATGGCCATCACACCTTCGTCTTTGAGGAAGTGGAAGCCGTGTAGCAGGAATGCAAAGTCGGCGGCGGATTTGGGGGCGAGGCCGTGGCTTTTGAATCGCACGTCATCCGCTAGAGCGTCGGTGGGTTCCCAGCGGTAGCTGAACGGCGGATTAGCGACGACGGCGTCGAACAATGGCTTCTTGGCGGGATTTAGTTCCCGCATCATGTCCCACTCGTTGAGCAGCGTATCGCCGTGGAAGATCTCAAACTCCGAGTCCTTCACCCCATGCAGCAGCATGTTCATGCGGGCCAGGTTGTAGGTGGTGATGTTCTTTTCCTGGCCGAAAATCTTGCCGATGCCGTGCGACCCCATGCGTTTCCGCACGTTGAGCAACAGGGACCCGGAGCCGCAGGCGAAGTCGAGAACACTGGCGAGGCGATCCTTCTTGCCAGTCTTCGGTTCCTGACTGTCGAGCGTCACGATGGCGGAGAGGATGTCAGAGATTTGCTGCGGGGTGTAGAACTCGCCCGCCTTCTTGCCTGAACCGGCAGCGAACTGGCCTATGAGATATTCATAGGCATCGCCCAGCGCGTCGATGTCTGTGGAGAAATCGTTCAGACCCTCGGCGATCTTCTGGATGATGGTGCAGAGCTTGGCGTTCCGGTCCTCATATTTCCTGCCCAGCTTGTCGGAGCCGAGATTGATCTCGGAGAACAGGCCCTGGAAGGTGCTCTCGAAGGATTCCGTCTCGATGTATTTGAAGCCCGCTTGCAGCGTGTTCAGCAGCTCGCCGCTTTGGGTGCGGGCCATGTTGGCGATGCTGTTCCACAGGTGCTGCGGCTGGATGACGTAATGCACCTTGCGGCGCATCTGCTTTTCGAATTCGGGAACGTCTTTGGGATTGTTGGCATACCAAACCGACAATGGAACTCGACCATCCTCACCGAACGACGCACGCTTTTCCGCTACCATAGAAGCTGCGCTGCCCGAGTGATTCGCTGTCGTGGGAACCGGATAGTCCTTCCCCAGCTCCTTCTTTGCCGCAATCTCGTAGTTGTCCGAGAGGTAGCGAAGAAATAGGAAGGACAGCATGTAGTCGCGGAAGTCATCCGCGTTCATCGCTCCACGAAGATCGTCAGCGATCTTCCAGAGGGTAGTGCCGAGTTGCTTTTGATTGTCGGTCATATCGGCTGTTTATAAGTGGCGCAAAGGTTGCGTCTGACTCAAGAGCGAGATTGAGTCATGATGCACGATGAAGCCACCCACGGTGAACGGCCTTCGATTGAAGTTTCTTACTCTTGTTGCGACAGTCTTTGTCGCTCAGCCCACTGAAATCAATGACGGCATGCTCTTGGAAAGGCTCGGGGTCCGAACGAACTGCAAGTGATTCGGCTACACATTCGGAGACGGTCAGGCCCATTACGCCGACGGATGACAGTTTTAAATCATTGATGTAATGTTGGAATGCATATTCCGATGTTATCTGATCACCGTCGTAAACGGACAGTTTCGATTCGTCTTTGGGAGTTGGCCGAAAGGCTTGAGAAGTTGGAAAACCCGCTTGAACGAAACTGGGGTGAATCTGCCGATAAACAATCGTTGCGTCGATCATTCAGAGACTCCTCCCATCCCTTTGACTGCGTCTGCGATCGATTTCCAGCTATCCGGCGCACTCAAATCGAACTGCTCTGATTCTTCGTTGTTTGTCACAAGATTCAACGCATGCCAATCTCCCGATCGATCACTTAAATCGATTTCGAGCGAGACGGAATTCCCATCTAATGACCACTCTGCCAAAAGATTTCCTTCTGG
>JANLRK010000478.1:0-7785 GCA_031361585.1 Pirellula sp.
CTTCCATCCCTCATTATCAGCTGCAAGGGACTCGAGCTTTTTGCAGCAAGCTTCGCAATGCGTCAGGTGTATTGCAAGCAGTTCTTCTTGCGGCTCGGATAGGCGTTCCTCGAGCGATCGCAAGAGCAACGTCTCATCGCATAGTGATGTATTCATGTTTTTCTTTCCATTATTCATTGTCCATAGTGATGGATAGTTTCCGACGAATGCTCGCCATGATCCGGCTTCGCGACATGTAAATGCTGCCGGTTGTAATTCCCAATTCCTCGGCGACTTGTTCGACCGAACGCTCTTCGATAATGGTGGCCCAAAAAGCTCTCCAACTTGTCTCCAAGAATTCATGTTTCACTTGCTCGGCAGCCCAAACGATGAGTTCATGTTGGTACTTGCGAACATGTTCCTCATCGGGTGGCGCTTCGATGTTTTGGAGCAACGCAACCAAATCGGATCCGCCGACACCTCCCTCATGGCGTCTCTCTTGCGACATGAATCGAATGGCAGCGTTTCGAGATACCGTGCTAAGCCAACGGCGAAAAGAAGCGGCGTTGCCGTCATCCTTCCAACCGCCGATCGATCGGGCGATCACCATTAGGATCTGCTGCGTTACGTCTGGCACATGGCGCTCAGGGACACCCAATCGCCTAGCCAATTGGCCCAGGAACCCTTCGTAAACGCATACGAAATCCCGCCATGCATTTTCATTTTGCTCACTTTTGAGCCTAACAATGAGGCTATGTCGGGTTTCGAGCGGTGACATTGAGGGTTCCCTTTGATAGTAGAGTACTAACTAGAAGCCAAATCACACACGTCGCGAAAAAAATTTTAGACTAATTGTCTCGAACGGTAGGTCGCACCTGCCGGGTGCGACTTCGAGCACTGATTTGCGCTGCAGGGTCGCTCTCGGCACGAGCGACCTACCGGTTGTTTTTTGCCTACCTAGCGGATCGAACACAAACAATTGAGACAATTGTTCTACAATGGCGGCTAGCCGACAGAACGCCGCAGGCAAACTTACAATCACAAAGTAGGAATCCTATGCACTTTACCGCCAAAGCAATTTTCTTCTATTTCCTGATGAACGTGAACATCCTGTCCGCATGCCTGGTGCAAGAATCGGATTCTTCAAAAGAAATCCCTTCGGCGAAACCTGTCAACACCTTGATTCGATCGGTGATCGAGACCGTACTCAAGGAGCACATCGATCCGCCGACTCGACAGCAAATGGTTCTCGAAGTGATTCGCGGAATCTCCCAATCGAGAGGAACGCCGGCGTCTCCCGATTTGGCTAGTACAATCTCAGATGCCACGGACAAGGATCAAATGTATGGCTTGGTGGCTGCTGAATTGGCGCGGCTTGGCGCGGATGGTGAACCGTCACGGAGCAACCTCGAAGCGATTGAAACAGCGCTCGACAAAACGGTGCGTGGCGGATTGGAGATCATTTCTAGGTCGAATGCCATGGCAACAGAGCAAATCGCCGCTAATCCTTATGTAGGGATAGGTGTACAAGTATCGTCACCAGCGAAAGGTAAAGGTCAGCTATTCACAGGGGTGTTCGACAATGGCCCAGCGGCTGAAGTTGGTATTCACGCCAATGATTACCTTGAAGCAGTGGACGGAACATCGACGATAGATAGCCCTTTGGAGGAGGTCATTCCTCTTCTACGAGGGATGGCTGGGACGACCGTCGTATTGACTATACGTACAGCTGGACAACCCCCCAGAGACTTGAACGTAATCCGTCGTGTTGTCCCGATCAAATCCGTCGTGCTGCTTGAAAAAAATGACGATAAAGGGGCGTTGCTTATTCAAGTCGACCGTGTTGCCGCAAGTAGCTTGAACGAAATCCAGAAGGTAGTTGCCGAATCCGAAGGAGCGGGACTTGACGTACGAACGATCGTGCTCGATCTACGTCGCACCTCCGTTGACAACCTTCACTACCTGCATCTATTTGCAGATGGAATACTTGATGAAGCGAATATCGGCAGAGTGCAATCCCGCGCCGGGGTCCGAAAATTGAAAACTGAGGACGGAACGATCCTTGGGAAAGTAGCGATTGCGGTTCTTTATACGCCAGGCCTTTCCGATGCTATAGATATGCTTGCGCATGCATCCAGCGATGCGGGCTTGCCGGTCTATTTTATGTCTCATAAGTCAGACATCAATCATTCGCGAACGATCGAAAATCTTACCGCGATTCGAGAATCCATTCCGGTACCTGGGACGGATTACTTTGTTGGAATAACGATCCATAGGCTGTTGGACAAAAATGGTACTATAGTAACGCCCGAGCCATCCGAACGATTGAATACCAACTTGAAGAATTTATTAGCCTTGAAGAAAAACAATGAATCCGATTTCGGTACCATCCTCCGTGATTTAGATTTATAATCCCTGCAGCCATCAATCGTTTGTTTGCCAACATGTTTTTCATTTACCGACTCTTATCGCTACCTCAACTGTTTTGCATCATGGTCTTGGTTGCCTGCAATCGCAATCTAAGAGCAGAGCAACCGATTTTCAACCGACCGGTGGCCATCGCCGTCTCAGCCGATGGCACATTGGCGTTCGTTGGAAATCACAACGAGCGGTTCATTACAGTCGTCGATCCGAATTCGAATGCAACGAAGCATATCAATGGCGATTGCATTGCTTTGGTGGATCTGGTTGTGAATCCTGCGAGCAATAGACTCCTAGCGATTGCCAAGTATCCACCCCAAATCGTCGAGTTTTCCGCCAATGAAGGGAGTGCGGCGAAAACGATTGGTCTGCCTGGTATCCCGACCAAGCTTGCGATCTCATTGGATGGTGGTTCTGTTTGCATCACCATGACATGGAAGCACTCAGTTTGCCTAATAAAACTCGTCGACACGAAGCTGCCCCAGGGGTTTCCTTGCAAAATGATCTCGCTTGAATTTCAACCCAAAGAGGTCTTGCCACTTGCGAACGAAATGTTCCTAGTGGCCGACGCGTTTGGCGACCAATTGGCAATAATCGATGCGAATTCGGCCAAGGTGATCGCCACTCACAAAATTCTCGGCCATCACATCGGTGGTTTAGCCCGCGATGATTCCATGCAATCGATTGCAATCACTCATCAGAAATTGAGTTCCGTTGCACAAACCAATCAGGATGATATCCATTGGGGGACATTGATGCAAAATCTGGTATCCGTCGTACCGGAATCGGACCTTATCGATTCCGCGGCCTTGATATCCAAGACGGCACTTAGATTCGCACTCGGGGATGTCGGTAACGGTGCCGCGGATCCAAGTGGTGTGGTAGCGTGGGATGGTCGTCTGGCGATAGCCCTTGCGGGCTCGAATCAGATCGCGTTTAGGGACAATCCGCGTGGTCGTTTTCAGTATCTGAAGCTAGATCAATCACCAACTCGAATAGTTCGAAGCGGCAGCTCCAGACTTGTTTCGGTTAGCACACTTGGCGATAAGGCAACGATCTTAGAGACCGCGGGAGGCCATTTGCAAGTGCTTGAAGAAATTGGTCAAACCAAAACAATCGACAGTGCCGAGGCCCGAGGTGAGGCGGCTTTTTTCTCTGGGAGTCATTCTCACGATAACTGGATGTCATGCAGCAGCTGCCATGTCGACGGCCACTCACCAGACTTATTAGCTGACACGAAAGGCGACGGCCGATTTGGTAATCCCAAGCGCATTCCCTCGCTATTGAATGTATCGGAAACGGGACCATGGACATGGCACGGGGGCGAGAGCAGTTTGGAGGGACAGATCAAAAAATCGTTGCTGTCTACCATGCATCGAGATCAAAGCTTGCGCGCAAAAGGTGACGATGACGCTTCGATTGCGAAGGATATAACGGCCTTTCTGCTGAAACAAAAAATTCCAATGGAAGAAAATGCAGATTCTTGGAAATTCCAGCGTGGACAATTGCTTTTTGAAGGCCGAGGCTGTGTTCGATGTCATAATCCAGCAACGCATTACACATCACGCGAGACGTTCGACGTTGGGGTCGTCGACGAACTGGGGCAGAGTCAATTCAACCCACCTTCCCTCAATGGGATATCGCATCGTAAAGCTTTTTTCCATGACGGCAGATACAGAACGATCGGAGACCTGCTAAAGTCTCATCCGGATGCTAAATTGAGTTGGAGCATGGATGAAGTTTCTGATGTAGTCTTGTTTCTTAAGAGTTTGTAAGCGTCGACATCATCTTTGACTAACCCTAGGGAAACACAACGATGAATTCAATTAACCGCGGTTGCTGCTTGCGTTGCAATTGGTTTCTTTTGGCTGCATCGTTCGCGTCCATCGCGACAGTTGGATGCAAGAAAGATAAAGAACCTGTCGAGATTGCCGGTGAACTTATCATCCACGACTCTAGCAAAAAATTAGAAAGTTTGCCGGTTCTCGATTCCATATTGGATCACGTGTTGGTGATCGAGAATACGAACAGCCCGACATCGATACGGATCGCAAAATACTACATGGAAAAGCGTGGTGTGAGAAAGGTACTGAGAGTAAGCTGCCCTGATTCCTCGGTCGATGCAACGCGGGAGACCCTTGATTTCGGGGTATTTCAGACCGCAATCGAAAAGCCACTTCGCGAATACCTGTCCAAGGACTCGCAGATCGACTACATCGTCCTAAACAAAGGCATTCCTATACGGTTATCGAACGCACCAGTTGGTCTCTCCAATAATCGGCCCTCGCTTGACTCGTACCTTTCGGCTTTGGACTATTTCACCATGACCAGCGCTTTAAAAGTCACTATCGACGATAGCGGATATACCGGCAAGTGTTTTGTAAATCGGTTCTTTAATTCTTCGGAACGATTTTCGCATGCAAAGTATGGTGGTTACTTAGTAACGCGACTCGATGGATACACTACCGAATCTGCACTTGCGTTGGTAGATAGTTCAATCGCTGGCGAGAATTCGAAACCATCCGGAGCAATCCTCTTGGATTCGATGCCTTTGGTTGATCCTGTGGATACGTCCAGGGTTCCACTATCGCCAATCAAAAATGGAAAAGTGGATATGCAAGTTCTTGGGATGGTATTTGCAGACTGGAATGTAGACTTGTTCGCCGCTGCAGCGAATCTCACCAAGGCACAGGTGCCAGTGGAGTTCGATCGAACTGAGACGTTCAAAGGGGACAAACGAGAGCTGATGGGATACGCTTCTTGGGGCAGCAATGACGCCAAGTTTGTAGCGGAGAGTTATCGCTCCATCGGATTTAGTCCAGGTGCGATAGCTGAGACAGCCGTTTCTACAAGCGGCCGAACCTTTCTGCGAACCGAAGGCGGTCAGTCGCTGATCGCAGAATTGATCGAAGCTCGCGTCACTGGAGTAAAGGGGTATTGCGATGAACCCTTTTTGCCGGCTATCGCATCTCCAACCATACTTTTTGATCGCTATACGAGGGGCTGGAATTTGGCGGAGAGTTTTTATTCGGCCTCCCGCTTTGTTGGTTGGGAAGATATCGTTATCGGCGATCCGTTGTCAGCCCCCTACGCAACGCGATAGTCCTAGGGCACCAAACCTATTGCGTTCTTGGGCACAAGGCCCGCGAACGCAGACACTGAATGCCATAACCGAGATCGACCATGATTTTGTCTCATCCTCAAAGTTTCAAGCCTGTTATTACGCTGTTGCTGTCTTTGATATTTTTCTGTTGTTCGTTTACTGCGTGTAAGAAGCGTGAGGAAGAAGCGAGAGTCGGCAACTCCATCAAGCCCGATGCAAACGAAGTCCCGATAGAAATCGCAAAGCCCGCAAACAACGTGGCTGTCGTTGATTCTATTTTGGATCACGTGTTGGTCATTGAGAACGCGGACAGCCCAACCTCGATGCAAATTGCGAAATACTATATGGAGAAGCGAGGCGTTAAGAAGAGCCTTAGGATTCACTGCCAAGATTCATCAGTCGATGCAAGCAGTGAAACCATGACGTTCGCAGTGTTTCAAGAAGTGATCGAAAAGCCGCTGCGCGAGTATTTGTCTAAGGACCCGAAGATCGATTACATCGTGCTGAACAAAGGGATTCCGCTTCGGTTGACATCCGCTCCAGTTGGATTTGGCAGTGGTCAGCCTTCGCTGGATTCTTGTGTGGCGGCGCTTGATTATTTCGGTAGGAACGACGCATTGAGAGCTGTCCTTAAAGAGAATGACACCAAGGGAACGTGTTATGTGAACCGATTCTGGAACTCGGCGGAGCGATTTTCGCATGCTCAGCACGGAGGCTATTTGGTGACCCGACTCGATGGATATACTGCGGCTTCTGCGATGGCACTGGTTGATAACGCGCTCGCTGGGGAGAGATCCAGACCCCTCGGGCCAATTCTTCTTGACTCGATGCTACTAGTTGACCCCGTCGATTATTCCAAAGTGCCACTTTCGCCAGCCACCGATGGCATGACGGATATGAAAACGATAGATGAGTTTGCTTGGGGAGAATGGAACGTAGACTTGGTTGCGGCGTGGGCTTACCTTACCAAATCGGGAGTACCCGTCGAGATCGATCGTACCGAAAACTTCATCGGCAATAGGACAGGACTGATGGGTTACGCTTCGTGGGGCAGCAACGATTCTAAATACGATGTTGGCAAATACCAATCGCTCCGTTTCGCGCCCGGCGCTATTGCAGAGACAGCTGTATCGACGGGAGCGAGAACTTTCTTGCCAACAAGCGGAGGTCAATCGCTGATTGCGGATTTGATTGAAGCTCGAGTGACTGGGGTTAAGGGTTATTGCGACGAACCATTCTTGCTCGCGGTAGCCTCGCCAACGATTCTCTTCGATCGCTACACTCGAGGCTGGAATTTAGCCGAGAGTTTTTATGCGGCTTCACGATTCGTCGGTTGGGAAGACATAGTTATCGGCGATCCGCTTTCATCCCCGTACGCAAACCCGAAGGATTCCAATCGATGAAGTTGTCTCTGTCCGTGCGAATTGCTGAAGGCTTCTTGTCCAAGGAGATACCGATCCTCCCTCTTGACGAAGTTGTAGCGATCGCCGCCCGAGCGGGCTATTCTGCTTTATGCATGCGGGCGTCGCAAGTGGGAATTCAAACCGCTGCGGAAGCAGTACAAGCAGCCATCGATCGAGTCCGCCAAGCGGGGCTACGTGTCAGCATGGTGACTGGCGATTTCGACATGGTTTACAACAACGAACGAGGACCGAATGCGCTGAGAAATATCGGGCCGTATTTGAGACTTGCGAAGGACTTGGAAGCCCCACTCATTCGCGTAGCGCTAAAAAAGAAAGAGGACATCGCCTGGGCTCAGCGGGCTGCCGACGAAGCAGCGGAGATGGGTATTCGGTTGGTACATCAATGTCATACCCTAAGTCTTTTTGAGACGGTCGATTCCATAGTGGACACGCTGAAAAAAATCGATCGCAAAAACTTTGGCTTGGTTTACGAGCCGGCAAATCTTGAGCTGAGCGGACAAGACTATGGGTACGCAACCATAGAACGACTTGCGCCATGGATTTTTAACGTCTATCTGCAGAATCAAATGCTTCGGACCGACGGTGCCGTGACGCTAGATACGTGGTGTCGGGGTCCGATAGCGTTCGACATCATTCCAGTTCACGCCTCTGGTGGATTGGATTTTCCGTTGGTTGTGCAAGGACTCGAACGAGTGGGCTACCAAGGTTTTGTTACGGTGCATCAATCCGCCACGGCAGGAGAGACACCGGCCGAATCCGCTCAAAGAACGGCGGATTACCTGCGTAAAATAATGGCTCGTGTTCAAGTCTAAATTCTTGGGTCGATCGCCAAGAGTAGCTCGGCACTCCGTGCCGTTT
>JANLRK010000482.1:0-1770 GCA_031361585.1 Pirellula sp.
GTACGAATCCACTTTTCCACAGGGTTTTGAACCTGTGGCGTCTTAAGCTTTTGGCTGGTCTTGTTGTAGAGAAGCGTTCCGAGATAGGTCTCATTCCGAATACGAGAAAGGACGGAACCGGCTCCCCAACGTCTGCCACCAGGCGACAAGACACCATCCTGGTTCAGCCCTTCGGCAATTTTGTATTCGGAATGGCCATCATCAACAAACTCGTGGAAGATGCGTTGGATAGTTGCGACCTGCGCCGGATCCCCTTCTACCAAAGTAACTCGTTGATTCTGAATTCCCTTTCGCTGTCCCGGATTCAGTTTTTGCAACGGTTCCCGTTTTTCATCGAGTAGCAGTCGCTGGGTTGCATACGGTGGACGTCCGCCAGCCCAGTATCCTTGCTCCACAATTTTGACGCAGCCGCGCCAGACTTTATCGCTGAGTTCGCGACTGTACTGTGCAGCCCGGAATCGTTCGAATTGAACATAGACGGGATAAAGCGGATCGTCTTCGCGCGGCTTTCCGATGCTGGTGTAGATGACCTGCTTTCGGTGCTTCTTGCATTGGGCGCTGAATTGGGCCGATAGGTCTATGTCTTGGAACCGTCCCCAGCGACTTACGTCAAGGCAAAGGATGTACGCAAAATCGGTGCGTTTGGTAACCCATTCTTCCATCATCTCAGTAAAGGCAGGTCGGTCTTCGCTGGTGAGTCCCGACTTTCCTGCATCGGAGAATTCATGAATTATTTCAACGCCATTTTTATCGGCCCATTCGCGAACCTGGTCTCGTTGAATGGGAATTGAATTCTCTTGTCTGTCTTGCGCCGAATGTCGGTAGTACGCGATTGCACGAATTCGCTTTGGCGCATTGGCATCTTCAACCTCATCTGATTCCCACCACTGTTTCATGTTATGCTTCCTTGTGTCGTTGCTCTGACGCCAGGATCGTCACTGGTCGTCGACTACGCCAACACTGTTACCTCATGTGGATGGGAAGCTCAAGCGAAGGTTCGGGAAATGGAGCGAGGTTTACAGATTTAAAGAAGCTGACCCCAGAGTTGGTTCAATGAGCAATTCCGAGTTTATAAAGCGTACAGATGCAGCAGCGGAATTAGCCGCTTGGACCGTTGTGTCAGTTGCCCGCCAACACGGAACACCCATCTTAGTTTGGGTAGATGGCGAGACGATCGAGATTGATCCGTACGCGGAACGTCGAGCTCGCAATGAGACATGCGATAAAGGCAACATTGAACCTTATGGCAAATCGCCGCCTGGGATAGTCTAGTGATCTGAAATCCACAGCATTGCTATAGCGAATCGTCCTCGAGCGGTTTGCGCTTACGGGCCAAGAAATTAGCCCACAGCTCATCACGGAGCTTCTTTCGTTCCTCTTCAGTAAGTTGTTTGCCACGAGGGCCGCGGACTGACTTGAAGTATTCGACAACCAGTGGTTTGACTTGTTCGTGAGCAAGTCCGCAGTCACCAGCGACCTGCGAAATCGCTTCAGAGCATTGCAACGCTGCGTCTTTTAAACTGCCAAGCGTCCGTTGCATCCAAATAAAATTTGAACTGAGATCCTCATACCCAAGGTCTGCCGCATGCTCATATTGATCCCAGTCTAAGCAACTGACAATCTCTTCGATCGCTTTCTTAAGCAAGTCGGCACTTTGAAGGACCGGCACAGAGTGGATGAGAACATTCGTAAATGCGTCTTCCAGCTCTTTTGCTCGCTGGCTGATGGACGACTTGATCGCGTTAATTTGGGAATCGCTTAATGGCTCAC
>JANLRK010000488.1:0-3741 GCA_031361585.1 Pirellula sp.
GCGAACTGGTGGCTCTTCCATAGAATGCCCGCACAACCCTCAGGGCTGATCACCGAGTAATAAGCGTATTGCAACATTGCGATTCGATTGCCAACACCTATTCCTAATGCTCCACCCGATCCACCCTCGCCTATTACGACACAAATAATCGGTGTCTTGAGCTGACTCATCAGAAACATGCTCTCCGCTATCACTTGTGCTTGGCCTCGCTCCTCCGCACCAATGCCCGGGTAGGCGCCCGGCGTATCGATAAAACAAATAATGGGCAGTTTGTATTTCTCGGCTAGCTTCATTTTGGACATTGATTTTCGGTAACCCTCAGGATGGGCACAACCAAAATGGCATGCCGCTCGCTCTTTGTAGGTCCGTCCCTTTTGGTGACCAACCACCAGCACCTTGTGTCTACCCAATTTTGCAAATCCAGTCAGCATGGCCCGGTCGTCGCCAAAAAACCTGTCACCATGCAACTCGATGAACTCATCGAAGGCCAGATTCAAATAGTCCTTCGTGTACGGCCGGTCTTTGTGCCGAGAAACTTGTACTATCTGCCAAGGAGTGAGGTTGGAGTATGTGCTTCTTGTCGTCTCCGTCCACTTGCGGCGCAGCTGACGGATTTGCTCCTTTTCGACTTCGGTTTGACTGTCGTTTTTCTCAAGCATTCGCAACTGATTCTCAATGTCCAACATCGCTTGCTCAAACTCAAATCCAGGTGCTGTAGTTTCCATAGACATTTAAATTGTTTAGCTAGCAAAGCTAGCAATAGTTGGTAAGTGAATCACAAGCTTCAGTGGAAAAAACTAGGACGGGTTTTCCATTCGGCCGCCGGATGGGAAATCATCGAAAATTGAGACGTCCGGTATGCGTGGCGGTCGCTTGAATATAGGAATAGCGCGGACCGCCTTCAAGGTTTCCCACATATCGGGATAGCGGTCTTTTGGGCTCTTTGCCAACATTTTTTTGATCAAGTTATTGAACTCTGGATTGATGTTGTCGTTGATCACTAAGACCGATGGAATCGAAGCCGACAAATGCTTGCTAAGTAAATCGTTGGGAGTATTACCCGTATAAGGAGCCTTGCCAACGCATAACTCGTAGATCATGCAGCCCATGGAATAGATGTCGCTGCGCTGGTCGATGTTGTGACCGCGGATTTGTTCCGGTGACATATAGGAACGCGTGCCTTCCACTTTGTTTCTTGCACCGAAGAGTCGTCCAAGTCCAGTTTTGATTTTTTTTGAAATAGTGAAGTCAATCAATTTCACTTCAAAATCTCGACTAAGCAAAAAATTGTCTGGCTTGATATCGCAATGCACGTAGCCCTTGGTATGAAGCCAGTTCACACCGTCGCAGGCTTGCTCGACAATGCTTTGCAGTTTGAATGCGATCGGTTCGGGGCCTCGACGAAGTGCCTGTTTCAAGTTGATTTCACTGAAGAGCTCAAGAACAATGAAGGGCGTCTCGGCATCGGTGCGGTATTCAACCAACTTGATAATGTTTTTGTGAATGAGCGATTTGGCGATTTCGTATTCATGCTTGAGAAACCCAATTTCGACCCGGTTTCCGCGTTGTTCCGGGCGCAAAACTTTTAGTGCGTATCGTTTCTGACCGTCATCCCGGATGGCTTCCCAAACCTGGCAAGTGCTACCAAGGCGAATCATACGCGTCAGACGGTAGGGACCGAGGAAGTCTCGAACTTTGACCATGTGTTGATTTCGTGCGGGAAAACTGGGATGAAATGGTTTGGCGCCCCCTACCCTGCTCCGCTTTGGTTGGGAAAGGCCAACAGAAATTGCCCGAACATGGTTCGGGCAATTCTGGAGGTCGGACTGCCAATTCAGGCACTACTATAAGCAAAATCGGTACGACCCGAAAGGTTTAACAGGGTTTAACAGGGGCTTGACGCAAGACGGCTAAAATGTAGCTCGGCGCTCCGTGCCGAGAAAAACGGCACGGAGTGCCGTTCTACACTGAAGGGCATCTGGACCAGTACTTGAATGCCTTTTGCTGCAGCCTTTGCACGTACTTTGCGGCTAGTTCTCCCGTCCATTCTCCGCGATAGCTTTTGCGACTTGCCCACCAGCCGTCGCCTGGCAATCGATCGCTCACCCTGACAACCAACACAGCTAACCCAGGCTCGCCGTTTTCTCGAGCACGCTCCTCGACCTCCCCTAATACACGACAAAGTTGTCGCATCTTCGGGCGAGTAAACCGCGTGCCAAGTGCGGTCAGCGCCTCGGAGTAACTAATGTCGATTCCCTTCTTGGCGCACTGAATGAGAAGCTGTTCCACCGATTCCACTTGAATCCTCATGGCAGCGACAAGATATAGGCGATCAAATCCGACATGCCCTGCACGTCGATTTGACTTTCCAGCCCTTCTGGCATCAACGACATCTTTGAGGACTTCATCTCGGCAATATCTGCCCGAGCGACCACCTCGGAAACGTTTTCGCCTCGAAGCAATGTCACGCTCGTTTCAGACTCGTTCGAGACCATACCGGTTACGATGCGTTCGTCATTTGTCAAAACGGTGTAGTTTACGTATTGAGGATTCACTTCACGATTCGGTTCGATAACGTTTTGAAGTATCGCTTCGGCACCACGAAACTTGTACGCAGCGATGTTGGGAGCCAATTCGTAGCCGACTCCCTCTAGCCGATGGCACGCGGAACATGACTTTACAAATATCTGCTTGCCGCGAACCTTGTCACCTAACGTGGATATCGATGCCTGATAGCGTTCAAGGACCTCTTGCCGATTGCCGATGTTCGATGATTTCATCGCTGCGGTTACCCATTGTTTGATCTTTGGATCTTTATGGTTTCTCAAATTGGCTAACCGTGCTGGATCTAGATCGGTCAAAAGGAAGCCCCCCTGCCCTGCCCTATCGAGCATCGTCTCGATCCATGAGGTTCGCGATAGAAGCACATCCGACGCTGATTGCCGCAATCGCGGGCTAAGGCTGGGCCAAACGAGCAAAATGCGTTGTGCAACCTCGGGCGATTGATACTGCATCAAAACGCGTGTGGCCGCTTCCTGTATTGGCTGCGGTACGCGTTGATTGAGCATGCCGGCAAGCATCTGAATATCGGCGTCCAATTGCTCCCACCGCAAAAGCTCTACGGCTTCGATTTTCTGTTCGAGTGTAGCGCCTTCGTCCTGGCATCGAGCTCTAGCATCGAGAACAAGCTTCATTTTTTCGGAAAGCAGGAATGGTAATTTTGCAAGAGCACCATCTCGCGTTGCAGCATCCTTGAACCGGCTCTGGAGAGCACTGACCAAACCGATGCAAAGCTGTCTCCTTAGTTCACCACTGGGCATACCGCCGATCTGCTTGTCCAGTAGTTCAAGTTGTTCGGAAGTCGACTGCGAACCAGCAAGTTTTGCGATCGATTGCCAAACGGACTGAAGTCCCATCCCCTGCCCTGCCCCGTTTGGGTTTGTCAGGCTGTCGGCGATTTGCACCCCCTGCCCTGCCCCGAGGAATTCAACTGCGGTCAACGCATTTGAACCAATCGCATTGAGGCTAGAGGCATTCAGTAATTTATCGTCGTTCGATAACGATAAGAGCCGAATCGCAATTGCGACTTGTTCTTCCTTGGCAAGATTGAATTGACCTAGCGATAGCCCGAGCTGCAATCGCACGTTGGGATCCGTGTCCATGGAAAGTGCACGGAGTTTTTCTGTCGTTTCAGCTGATCCCTTTGAATCTTCACTCCATCGAATTCCCCATTCACGAACA
>JANLRK010000623.1:0-13357 GCA_031361585.1 Pirellula sp.
CTATTCCCCAGGGCTCGATGAAAACCCGGACCGCGAAATGGTCACCGAGCTTGACCTTTCTTGGACAGATGGTGGCCATGAGCGCGCCGTTTTGGATGAGATATTTTCGAAGCTCTGATAATGAATGAGCATCGAGTTGCATATGTAAGATAGGCTTCCAGCCTGTCGATTCTATTAGGCGAGCGGCATGTTTAAATATACCTAGCACGACGCGCAAGCTAGTGATTCCTGCACCCAATTCTCTAGCTTGCGCGTCGTGCTACTGGTACTTTACATGCCCCCGCTCGCCTAAGTCTCATCCAGTTCTGTGCCCCGTTACTGCCGTGGTTTAACGATGAGCGTATTCTCTTGCAGATTCACTACCTCCACTTCCGTATCCTCATCGATCCAAGCACCTTGGCTCACGACGCTAAAAATGCGATCGCCGATCGATGCCTTTCCAGATGGATTGCAACGCGAAATCGTAGTGCCATACCAACCGATGAAAGCTCGTAATTCCTCAATCGCGTGCTCCATTTCGACCAAGTCTTTATCGGTCTTCGGGGGTTGCAATGCAAACCAGCGGACCATCGGCAAATTGGCAAGCTGCTTGCGAAAGATCACTGCCGCTGCAAACAACGACATCACAATCAAGCCTAGCTGACCAATGCCTTGAGAAGTTCTTTGCCATTGATACTCATTTGTCGGAATCACAAACGTTTGCCCTGCCAAAAGCAATCCAGTGGCTAGCAGTAGCAATCCCGTTACGCCGAAGACACCAAAGCCCGGCAAAATGAATAGCTCAGCCGCTAAGCATACAACTCCCGCCAAAATAAGAAGTATCTCCAACCATTCGACGGTGCCCTGAAACAAGTGGATCCAGAAAAACAACAAGAAGCAAACTGCAGATAGAAGTCCGGCTATTCCGATGCCAGGTGTGCTCAACTCCGCGCTCAGTGAAATGATCCCAACCACAAACAACAACATCGATAACCAACCTTGACCTCCCAGCCATTCTACGAACTGCTCCGTTGCATTGGTTCGCGTTTCTGGTGGGAGCTTGTCGATACCGAATTTGTTTCCAACCGATTCCATCGACACGGGATTGTCGGTGGCCAATTCAAGTTCGTTGGCTCGAGAAAACGACAGGCCACCGTCGAAGTCCACCCGCGCGCCTTTATTCCACATGGGCGCGATCGGATCGTCTACCAACCATTGAGGATTGTTCAACTGCGTTTGGCCATCGAACGAGTTGTATGCAAAGACCTCTATTTCAGGGCAAATGCAGCCGAGCAATTCACCCTCAGACCGGCCTGCAGATTTAGCTAGGCTTTGTATCGCAGCTTTCTGATCATTGCATCGTGCAGGGGAGATTGACGCTTCGCCGTGACCTCCTAGCTTGGCGTCTGGATGCATCAGGATCAAATCGCTAGCCAGTGGAATGAGCGCGGAGTCGCCTCTAGCGGCGCGCGTTATGTAAGTAACAACTTCCGCTTGTTCGGTTGGAATGTCAGCTAAGTATTGGGCGAGGCGAATGCTCTCACCTAGGTTCCCACCAGGGGAATCTAATTCGACCAAGATGAGATTGGTACCCGGCTTATTAAGTCCTTCCTCGATGGCGCGGATGGTCCGCGTAACTTGTCGGCTGGAGACTATTCCCGTTAGATGGACCCGAATCATCATCCGAGGGCCTGCAAAGACCGGTTTCTCAGATAATGGCCTGGTGAGTTTGAGTACTCTTTCTAGTTGATCGCGACTGTTGGTTTCGTGCGCTACCCACCTCCATTTCCGCAGTTCCGCACCCATGAAACTTGCCATTTGATTGGCTATCGTCATCGGTTTGGAGGGAAGCGCTACACCGGATTTTAGCTTTTCATTCAATTTGGAAGTGGTCGTAAAATCCGTTTTCTTATCTGCTAGAGTCAATTCGAATAATTGTTCTGCCGGGTCTAGAAGCGAGAGGACGGCCGAAACAGGGAATGCGCTACGATGCTCGGAGATGTCCGCATAGGCTTGCTTCACGGTAGTATCGAGGTTCGGTTCATCGATTCCGGCAGAAGCGATTTTCGCGGCACTTGC
This sequence comes from Pirellula sp., assembly GCA_031361585.1. Lineage (GTDB taxonomy): Bacteria > Planctomycetota > Planctomycetia > Pirellulales > Pirellulaceae > JBKCUI01. Next base: position 2,059 of record JANLRK010000623.1, read on the forward strand.
AATCGCCACTTCTTCACAGCCTAAGGCGACCAGAACCGCATGTCCGCAGATCGACTGAGGAATGTATGCAACGCTGCGAATACTCCTCCCTTTGGGTCCACTCAGCCATCGTGCTAATCCTAGGGCCCGAACGAAGTCCGTTCCACGACCAATTGTGGCATCGTCGACATTCGTTGCCGATTCTTGTTTCCCAACAAATTCTAAGACGACAATTGGACGATCCGTCCCCTTGCCTCGGCTAGCCAATCGTTCCAGCGATTCAACAATCTTAGCCTCGTTGGCAGCCGTCAAGGGAAACTCGACGCGAACTAACGAAGCTACGTTATCGATCGATCTGGCGCCAACGGCCTTTTCTTGGAAAGCAAAAAGTGGGGTTGCGATGGCACAAAATATTGTCGCAACGACAAGTGCTTGGTAGATTCGCAATGCAATACACATAGTTGGTTGTTTTTGGTTTTGAAGGCCGCATACCATTTGAGCATACCTTCATTCGTTGCTCATGGTCGAACCTTGATTTTAACAAGTCTTATTTCGAGACTTCTCGCTGAACGCCACCAAATTCACGTTAATCCGTTCTTTTCATAGCGGAACCTGTCAAAGGTTTCGAGGGAGGTGTTGCCTACTTCGGCAACCAACGAAATGCTTGACGCATTCCGCTACAACCGCTGCGCCGAGGTGGCGTTCGCCGAGAAGTGTGCTTATTGTAGGTCACTCTTGCCGAGCGTGACCTTTCACTGCCATTAAGGTCTCAAAACCAGTCTTGGGCTCCTTGTATCGAAAGCATGCGGGGCCAAAGCAAACGCTAAGAGCGAAGCCCGCTGGCTTTAGCGAGAAAGGCTCGAGCGTGGGTCAGATAGCTAAAGGAGCCAGCATTGCGCTTGCAGTGGTTTATGACCGATGTGCATATCGCCCTTAAGGCTAATATCCAGTCGTCCTCGTGAACGTTTGACGCTTCACGCGTAGCGGCCAATCGAGATACGACAAAGGCTACTCCCTCCGATTCCGTCGGTGTTTGACGGATCAAGCTGGCTAATCCCTGTCTCACGATTTCGTCGTCAACCAGCGACAGGTCCCTCGCGCATTGAACCAATGTTGTCTCTATGGCCAAAAGGTCGAGCGAGCAACGATCGGTAATCTGTTTAAGCTCCCGCGGCTTTAGCGTTAGAGGTACCAGTTCGGCAATCACAGGCCGCGGCGGCAATTTGTCTCGACGGCGTTTTTCCCTCATCACCTCTTGCAATTTCTTAGCACTCAGCGCCATGACGTTTCTCCATATTCAAGTACGAACAGCCAAGATTTGAGAGATTATACCATAGTATCGAAGCCGTAACTCCGAGCTGATTCATATAGGACGCTAGCAGCGTCCTCCACGTTGAGGAAGCTGCTAGCGTCCTCTGTTTGGCGTCCTCTGTTTGGCTGACAACGGTAACGTCCGAATCCCTAATGAAAAAGCCGTGAAACTTTTTTCCACTCGTCCTGTCGCATTGGCTACAATAAGTCGTCTCATCTTCCTCTTCTAAAATTTTTTTGCGGCCTACACTTGGATTTCGCTATGTCCAGATTGTCCAATCAAAAATCGAATTCTCGTAGAAAGTTGCCGCTTCGACGACAGCAATCTCGGCGATATTTGCTCGAACTTTTGGAACCCAGGCACTTAATGGCTGGTGATACCAACGCCGGAGTTGGTTTGTTGGCACAGTACTATAACAACGCGGATTTTACCGATTTGGTGCTTGCACGCACCGACTCCAGTATTGCTTTCAATTGGGGCGCTGGCTCCCCCGATGGATCCGTTGGTGCCGACACATTCTCAGTGCGATGGTCTGGTCAAGTCGAAGCGGTATTCACGGAAAACTACTCGTTCATCGCCAATGCGGATAACGGGGTACGATTGTGGGTCAACGGTAAATTGCTAATCGACCGATGGACGGAAGCACCTGTGGTCGGCGCGGTTGGAACGATCAATCTGGTGTCCGGTCGCAAGTACGACATTCTCCTCGAATACTTTGAGACTACAGGAAACGCGTCGGTCCAGTTGGACTGGTCTAGCTCCAGCCAGCCTCAGCAAACGTTACCCACTTTTCGTCTTTTCCCATCCGAACGCGGCAACGCTTCGCGAGAGGTTTGGAGCAACGTCGCGGGTAGCTCAGTTGCAGCCCTGACTGGCCTAGCGACCTACCCCAACTCGCCAAGTTCTGTTGGCCTCACCAATGGATTTCAATCGCCAACCAATCAAGCGGATAATTTCGGCGAACGGCTGCGCGGTTTGATCTACCCGCCTCAGACGGGTGAATATACTTTCTACATTTCCGGCGACGACACGGCCGAATTGTGGCTTAGTAATTCGAACAACGCGCTTGGCAAACAACGCATCGCGACAGTCCCAAGCAGTACGCTCGCAACTGAATGGACCAAGTTTCCTGAACAACGATCGTCCGTTTACAAACTTGTTGCCGGCCAAGCCTACTATGTGGAGGCTCTCCACAAGGAAGGGACTGGCTCGGATCATTTGGCCGTTGGTTGGACGACTCCTGGAAGTCCAACCATCGATTTGATTCGAGGTGAGTACTTGTCTCCGGTCTTGCCTGAAGTCGAGTTGTTTGCCGAACGTCCAGAGACCGCCGAGGGGGCAACGGAGTCCGCACGCATGCGAGTCGTTCGCAGAGGCGCGCCAACCAACAATGCTCTGACGGTTTCCTACGCGTTGCGCGGATCGGCTCTCAATGGTACTGACTTTGCAAGTCTTCCAGGCACCGTCATTATTCCTGCTGGACAGGATTATGCGTTCATCGATATCGCATCCTCCGCAGATGGTATCACCGAGGGTTCCGAAACGTCGATTATAGAATTAGTAGATGCTCCAGGTTATCAACTTGGTTTGATTAGCCAACGGACTGCTACCGCAACCATTCAGGACAACGTCCCCGCTCCGGCTGGTGGGCAATCCCTCTTGGCGGGTACAGCTCTTGGCACCCATTTCTCTTCCTTCGGTGGCACGTTTACGACGGTTAGTGATACCACACCACCTGGCTCAGCAGCCTCACCTATTACCGCCATCCAAGCATCCATCACAACGAAACCAGCCAACCCGTGGGATGCTCAGCTTCGGCAACCTATCAGCGGGCCTGTAAAGAAAGGCGATATTCTCTTCGCTGAATTTTTGGTTCGCTCGGTTTCAGGTAGTGGGTCCGTCTCCGCAATCTTCGAACGCAACGGGACCCCATTTACCAAATCGCTCGACCGAGGATTGAACTTTTCGACAACATGGACCAAGGTGCAGTTGCCATTTGTTTCGAGCGAGGACTATGCCGCAGGTGAAGCAACTTTTGGATTTCATTTAGGGAGCCAGGTTCAAAACATTCGCTTCGCTGCTTTCAACGTTCGCAACTACGGCCCATCGTCGGAACTTGCGCCATCCACTGGAATAGAACTCAATAACATCGGCGGAAACTACGGGACAATGCAAAGCGTTGCGGTTACCGGACAGACTTTTGCCAACGCCTCCTTAATTACTACCGTCACGACACCGCCAGACAGTTGGCGACTCCAAGCTGTGGCCCGTAGCGCTGCGGCCGTTCAAACTGGAGATACACTTCAAGTCGAATTCTGGGCTCGAGGCATTACCGGTGCAAGTCCTCGTTTGGATATCGTCGTTCAAGAGTCGTTCGGAAGCTTTACAACGTTGTCTTACAATTCAAGAACCCTGTCTGCCAATTGGCAAAAATACACGTTTAACTTGACGACGACTCAAGCCTACGACGTAGCCAAATTGCAGACAACCCTAAACGCTGGCTTCGCGCCGCAATCGGTCCAGGTAGGCGGGTTTAAGTGGACGAATCTTACTCGAGGATACGCTTTCTCGGCGATGCCCACTCAGTCGCCCTCTAGCAGCTACGTCGGTCGCGAAGGCACCGATCCATGGCGAACGGATGCGGACACTCGCATCCATCAGAACCGTGCAGCTGATCTTACCGTTCAAGTGCGAGATTCCAACGGTTCACCAATCGACGGAGCGGTTGTCACACTTCGGCAAAAAAAGAACGCATTTGCCTTCGGAACCGCAGTCAATGGGTACAGCAATTTGTTGAGTTCGACTGGAGGTGCCGACGCATTGAAGTACCAAGCAGAGATTAAACGACTCTTCAATACGGTGGTCGTAGAAAACAATTTGAAATGGCCCGATTTCCAAAACAATCGTCAGCTAGGAATCGACGCAGCCAATTGGGCTGTAGCCAACGGCCTGAAGCTGCGTGGACACAACGTGATATGGCCATCTCGCACCTACATGCCCTCGAGCGTTTGGAGTCAATACGACACCCTCTTGGCTTCTCAAGGCTCAGCCGTTGCCGCGACCTACCTTCGCAATACGATCAATGCACGGATTGCCGATGCCGCCGACACGTTCGAAGGAACGGCGTTTGAATGGGATATTGTCAATGAACCTTATGCCAACAACGACGCCATGGCCGTGCTGGGAAACGATGAATTGCTCGAATGGTTTAGGCTGTTCCGAGCGAGTGATCCATTGGCTAGACGAACACTCAATGAATACGACATCTTCTCACGCAACGGTGGAAACACCGCGCACCGAGCCAACTTCGACTATTGGCTGGGAAGATTGAAATCACAGAATCTGATCGAAACGATAGGCGAACAGAGCCATTATGGAGAAGCCAATCTTACCGACATGAATGCATTGGCTCAATTGATTCAGACTTACAGTACGACATATGGACTTCCGATCGCAATAACTGAATTCGACGTCAATACCGCCAACGAGCAGTTGCAGGCAGATTACCTGCGAGACTATTTGACGATGACATACAGCCAGGCAGGGATCTCGGAATTCTTGCAATGGGGATTTTGGAGCAAGTCGCATTGGCTACCGCAAGCCTCTCTTTTTCGAGAGGACTTTTCGATCAAACCAAACGGCCAAGTCTATGAAGACCTAGTGTTCGGCGATTGGTGGACCGATACTCGCGGCACTTCTTTCAACGGTCAATTCCAAGCCAGAGCTACGTTGGGAGATTATGAAGTAATCGTAGTATCAAACGGTCAGGAAGTTATTTCGAATACAACCATGACGGCAGGTGCTTCCACGCTTCAAGTGGTCGTGCCCGGCAATCGCGTGCCCACGGCGGTTCAATTGAGCAATCGAAGAATAGCAGAAAACAGCCCCGTAAACAGTTTGGTCGGAACGCTGACTGCGACCGATCCGGACGCAGGAAACAGCCACACATTTGCCTTGGTAAGCGGCTTGGGCAGCACGGACAATCAAGCGTTCACGATCCTAGGCAATCAATTGCGAACCAATGCAACTTTTGACTTTGAAGCTCGTAGTGCCTTTTCCGTTCGGATTCGAGCTACCGATCAAGGTGGCTTGGCAAAAGAGCAAGTCGTCACGGTTCAGGTTGAAAACTTGCTTGAGACATCAGGCATGCGCACTGACCTCGTCGTCCCGCTTTACCAGTTCCCCACTTTTGCCAATGGTGCAAGAACGCAGTTGTCCGGATGGTGGCAAGACATCGCAACGACTGCGTCCTCAGCGCAGCCTATCACCGTGGTTATCAATCCCAGCAGCGGGCCGATCGATCCTCAATCGATTCCATTGGCGACCGACTATCAGATCTACGTGGATGCATTGAGACTGCTACGCGTAAATCCGTTCGTTCGCATCTTGGGATACGTGCCGACCGGCTACGGTGGTCGCGCTTTTTCTCAGATCTCCCAATTCTTGGACTGGTACGCATCGGGCTACAAAGATAGCTCAGGGGGAAGTCTGATCGATGGTGTCTTCCTTGACGAATACATGGCGGACTCCAATCAACTGAATTATTACCGATCGATTCGAGACGCAATCCGTTCGCGCGACTTGCTCGCAGGCAAATACATCATGGCCAACCCTGGGACTGCGATCTCGTTGAGTACGCACTTCACCGAACCGGTGGCAGATGCCTTCGTCAGCTATGAGAATATCGAGAGCCCAACTGCCGTGGGTGCGGTCTCTCTGGCAAACTCCGTTGTACCTGCCAATGCAGCTTCCGGGGTCGAATTCGATGCAATTGTCCATTCGGTAGCATCCGCAGCCGACATGCAGCGTGTAGCAAAAGTCGCCAAGTCGAAGGGCTTCGGACAAGTCTTCATCACCAACGATGTGCTTGGCAATCCCTACGATACTAAACCCACTTATTGGGATGCACTCATCACAGAACTGCATCGACCAGTGATCGCCCCACAATCGTTTTCGATTTCTGAGGCCTCAGCAGTCAACACGCTGATTGGCACAGTACAAGGATTTGATCCCGATCCAGGCCAAACAGTAACTTACACTATCAGTCAAGGTAACGTTGGAAATGTGTTTTCCATCTCCCCCTCCGGCAACTTGACCGTGGCTAGCGGACTCGATTTTGAAACGACGCCATCGTATACGCTGACTATCCTAGCAACGGATTCCAGCGCGGCCGCCTTGGTTGATACTGCTGCAGTTACTGTCCAACTCACCGACTTCAACGAAGCCGTGGTTTTGACAGTGGACCAAGCAACCGTTAACGGCAACGTGTTGACTACACTGACCAACTCAGGGACATGGCGTGATCCTGAAGCTGGAATCGTGACGCTGACCGCATCCTTGGGTTCTGTTGATAAACAAGCGAATGGAACATGGAATTGGAGTTACAACCCTATTGTCAAGTTGGTAAATCAAATAGTTACGATACAGGCAAACGACGGTGTTAACACCTCCTCAGTTTCGTTTGCGTTCAATGCAGTTCCGGCTGTGACGAATCGGCAGTTGTACTACAAGGGTTCTTCCTACTCGGTCGGCGGAACAGATGTACAAGCGGCCTTGGATCCTAACAAAATCATCGCAAAGTCGGGGACATCGCCTCTGATACTGAGCTATGCCAATCTCACCAACACGACGCGTGGTATCAATGGGGTGGTGCTTGACGTCGCGGGATTGATTTCACCCAGCCTTACCGCAAGCGATTTCAGTCTTCGGATGAGCCCCACAGGTTTCTTTGACGAGTCGACAAACCCTCCAAGCAGTTGGGCCGCTGCACCGGCTCCGACAGGAATCTTTGTGACTCCAGGAACCGCGACGACTCCGGCTCGAGTGCGATTGGAATGGGCCGACAACGCCATCGCCAACCGTTGGTTGCAAATTCAGATCCGCGCCAACGCGAATACAGGGCTCCCCAACACAGAGGTCTATTACCTTGGGCATTTGAGGGGTGAAATAAACGGACAAACTATTGGCGGCGCTTATTTCGTTAGTAACACGGATCTGACGGCTGCATTGCCCGTCGGACAGGCAGCCACCGTCGGCAATAACCGGGACATCGACAAGAACGGCTTCGTCTTGAATGCGGACTTTATCATCATACGGTCTGGAATCATCGATTCATTGGTGCTGAGAAACATCACGATTCCGCCTGCAGGCTCGGCAGACGAAGGCGCTTTGCCGGGTAACACCCCAAGCCTCCCATCCATGGGTCGCGCATCGCCAGAAACGCCTCAAGACAGCAGGTACGAGGATGACGGTACGCTGCGCTACGACCAATTTGGACTGGCCTACCACTTTGATTCAATCGGTTTTGATTCAATCGGTCAGCTCGAATCGCCACAAGACAGCCCCCTGCCTTTGAGTCCTTTTAGTCCTTCTGCGCCTCCTCCCAGTGGTGACGTACCTGTTTACCATTCCAATCCAAGTTTCTCGAAGAAAATCTACCTCGATTTCGATGGCCAATTGGTTTCGGGTACTACTTGGAACAATCAAAACTACACAGGTTCCTACAATACAGGCGCGACTATCAATGCTCCCGCCTTTTCAACCGATGCGGACGTCGCCAATTTTAGCGCATCAGAACTCGCCACAATCCAAGACGTGTGGGCTCGCGTCGCAGAGGACTACGCTCCATTCCAGGTGGACGTGACCACGGAAGACCCTGGCACTGCAGCATTCCTAGCAGGCGGTCAAGCGATTCGCGCTCTTATCAGTACCGATATCGATGCGACGTCGGGCCAGCAATGGTTTGCAAACGCGGGCGGAGTCGCATATCTCAATAGCTGGAACTGGACAAACGGTTCACCCGTTTGGATATTCTCGAATCGTCTGGGAAATGGTTTTGCGAAATACGTGGCAGAGGCAGTTTCGCACGAAGTAGGGCACTCGTTCAATTTGGGACATGACGGCCGTTCATCGCCAGCCGAAGGATACTATCAAGGGCACGGCAGTGGACAAACGGGCTGGGGCCCTATCATGGGAGTAGGCTATTACCGAAGCCTCATTCAATGGAGCAAAGGAGAATATACTAGTGCCAACAATACTCAAGACGATTTAGCGATTATCAGCAGTGCCGTGGGATATGTGGCTGACGATCATGGAAACGCGTCCGCAGCCGCAACCCAATTAGTCGTCGGTTCGAACGGTGCATTGGCTGGTTCCGGACTTATTTCGACCCGGACCGACAAAGACGCGTTCAAGTTTGTTACGCAAACCGGAAACATTTCCATCAACCTAACGCCATTTGACTTCGCGACTGGCAAGGCGAATCTAGATGTGGAATTAACATTGCTCAACGCGCAAGGAACGATTCTTTCCGTTGCCAATAATCCAAGCGACATCAATGCTTCATTAACAACCACCCTCCCCAAGGGCATTTATACCTTAATCATAGATGGAGTTGGAAAAGCCGCGGTCACAGGGGATGAAGGATACTCCGACTACGCATCTCTCGGCAAGTATACATTGAGCGGAACCGTCGTTCCGAATCGAAGTCCGGTTGCTGTTACCGACGCTGCTATTACGGGCGTGGGAAACTCGATTTTGATCGACGTCTTGCTCAACGATACAGACGCCGATCAAGACACCATGAATATACTGAGCGTCGGCGCTCCGTCGGTTGGATCTGTTTCCGTGGATACAGGAAGGATTCGCTACTATCCTCCTGCGGCTTTCCTCGGCCGAGCGACTTTTCAGTATACGATTGCAGATGAATTGGGAGCATCCGCGACTGGCAACGTCACCATCGATGTTGTTCCCAATGTTCCTCCAACGATCGATGCGACTCAGAACGCGGTAACTGGAAACGAGGGGACACTTCTTACAAATACTGGGACATGGGCGGATTTGGATGTTCCAGCAAATAACGTCACGCTGACTGCGTCGATTGGCGCCATTACTAAGAATGCCGATGGTACTTGGGCTTGGCAATTGGCAGCGTCCGATCAAGTTTCCACAACGAATGTATTCCTTGCTGCATACGATGGCTTAGGGGGGATTGGTACCTCTTCGTTTACCTACTCTGCATTAAATGTTCCACCTTTGTTGACCCGCAACCTAGCCAACGTTAGTGGGAATGTTCTAACAACCATAACCAACAATGGAACCTTTAGCGACGTACCAGCGGACACGGTGATCCTGTCCGCCTCGAGTGGCAATGTGACCATGAATGCAAACGGGACCTGGGATTGGTCGATCATTCCATCTGCGGCCATCAACAATCAAACCGTCACCTTAACCGCCCAGGATGAAGACGGTGGTTCTACCTCTGTTTCCTTTGTGTTCAATGCGATTCCAGCCGTATCGAACCGACAAATATACTACAAGGATTCCTCGTTCGCCTCGAATGGCACCAATATCCAAGCGGCCTTGGATCCAAGCAAGGTGATAGCAAAGTCAGGTACAATGCCTCAGACACTGAGTTATGCTAATCTCACCAACACGACGCGCGGGATCAACGGCGTGGTGCTTGACGTCGCGGGTTTGATTTCATCTAGCCTCACTGCAGGTGATTTCAGTCTTCGGATGAGCCCCACAGGTTTCTTTGACGAGTCAACAAACCCTCCTAGCAGTTGGGCCGCTGCACCGGCTCCGACAGGAATCTTTGTGACACCAGGAACCGCATCGACTCCGGCTCGAGTGCGATTGGAATGGGCCGACAACGCCGTCGAAAACCGTTGGTTGCAGATTCAGATCCGTGCCAATGCGAATACTGGGCTCCCCAATACCGACGTCTATTACCTAGGGCATTTACGAGGTGAGATAGACGGTCAAACAATTGGTGGCGCCTATTTCGTTAACAACGCAGATTTGACAGCGGCACTGCCCGTGGGACAGGCAGCCAGCGTTGGCAATAACAGGGATATCGACAAGAATGGCTTCGTCTTGAATGCAGACTTTATTTTGATACGGTCAGGAATCATCAATTCATTGGTGCTGCGAAACATCACGATTCCGGCCGCAGGCTCGGCAGAGGAAGGGACGGGGACAGGCAACAGACTCAATGTTCCAGACGCCCCATTTGCGTTTTCAAGCTCTTGGGTAGCAGCACTTCGCTTTGAACAGAGCATGCCGATCAACACGCCGAACGCAAAACCACAAATGGGTCGGACTATTGATGCTCCATCAATTGTTCCAAAGCCTATCCTTAGTTTAGGATCGCCAAAGGATGACCTAACCAACTTATCGAAAGCCAAAACTCCGAGCAACAGGAAAGAATTCTTACGTACAGACGACTTTTTTTCCTATCTTGGAAAAGGCGATTTCGAGGAGAAACTTCGTGGCCTTGAGAACTCTTGATGAAGTCACCTACTGAAGTCATTAACTTCGGCGGAAACATCCGCTTCGCACCGCGCGCGAAGTATCGACCAAAAGGCATTCAAGATCTGCTAGAAGTGCTCGATCGTGAACCGAACGGTACCATTCGAGCCATGGGTAGCTTGCACGCTTGGTCGCCAGCCACTCAAACCGACAACGTATCGATCAGCCTCGAACACTTGAACGCGATAAACATCACTCGGGATGAGCAAGGCGTTTTAGTCACAGTCGAAGGAGGATGTAAAATCGAACGGCTTATCGCCGAATTGGCTAAACATCAACTTGCCATGCCATCGCTTGGATTGATCTCAGAGCAAACGATTGCGGGCGCCACTTCAACCGCTACCCATGGATCGGGTCGACACTGCCTCTCAGAGTATCTCACAGCAGTCCACTTGGCCCACTACGATCCGGCAACGAACCGAGCAACGATTACGCAGGTTTGCGACCCCGAGCAACTCAGGGCGGCCAAATGTGCGCTTGGATGTATGGGAATTGTTGTCGCCGTCGAACTACGCCCTCGAGAAAGCTTTTTGATCGAGGAGTTCATGAATTTTTATGAGGACATCGACGGACCGCTGGCCATGGAATCCGAATATCCCTTGCAGCAGTTTTACTATTTTCCATGGTATGGAAAGTATCTTGGCCAACACCGTCGTGAGACGTCGAAAAGGCGGAGCGCGCTCGCGCCTCTTTATC
>JANLRK010000513.1:0-6236 GCA_031361585.1 Pirellula sp.
CAGTGCTGCCCGCATCCAAAACTTTGGAAATGTTGGGATGATCCATCAAAGCCAGGGCTTGTCGTTCGGCTTCGAAGCGGGCCACGACTTGCTGGGTGTCCATGCCCGCCTTGATGACTTTCAAGGCGACCATGCGGCGGACCGGCTCTTTTTGAGCGGCCATGTAGACGACGCCCATTCCGCCATCGCCGATCTGTTCGATGAGTTTGTACGGACCGATGACGGTTCCAGGCTTTTCACTCGTGAAATGGGTTTCGGTATTGGCGTCTTGAGAATTACCTCCAAAAAAACCACCGGCTTCGGAATGCGCACTCAAGAGAGCTTCGACCCTGCATTTTATTCGCAGGTCGCCGCCACAGGCTTCCGATAGGTATTGCATTCGTTCCTCGTTCGAGCCCAGAACGATAGCTTCGCTGAAAATGTCCTGAATATTTCGTTTTTCACCGGCCATAAGATTGTCCTTCTTGTGCTCTCACACATCAGTGCCCCGTCTGCGCGCTAATTGGGTCACAGATTGACGAAAATATTCGAAAATATTTAGTCGATGCGGACTATTCGCCCGATCGGAGACTGGCAAAGAGCCAGGCGCGCGCGTAGACCCAATGGCGCTTCGCAGTGCTGGCCGAGATGCCTAAGGCGGCCGCCGCATGGTCGTTCGACAGACCTGCAAAGAAACGTAACTTCACGACTTTGGCACATTCGGGATTCTCGTCCGCCAATCGCTCGATGGATTCATCGAGCGCCAAAAGGTCTTCGTGCGGTGCGTCTGTTGCCAACTCGACCTTTTCTAGATCTAGTTTGTACCCGTCGCCCCCGCGCTTGAGGCGACCCTTGTCACGAGCCTGGTTAAGGAGAATGCGCCGCATTGCTTCTGCGGCAGCCCCGAAGAAATGCCCGCGACTGTTCCAGTGCTGGGCATTCTCCACATCGACTAGCCGGATATATGCGTCATGCACTAGCGCCGTTGCCTGCAGCGTCTGCCCCGGCTTCTCTTGTGCCAGTCTGACTGCAGCCAGCTTTCGCAATTCCTCATAAACCAACGGGAGTAATTGCTCAGCCGCCTTAGGATCTCCCGATTCGATTTGAGACAGGATTTGCGTGACGTCAGTCATAGGGCTTGGACTCATAAAGTGGAAGCTTCACCGGACCTAGTGTAACTGCCCACGCATAAATTTGCCCCAGGTCAACCAGATTTTTTTGCCTCGGCGATCCTCTCTCTATTTCCCACACTATCGCTTGAGCTTCCTCTCCACGCGAGGTAACTGTGTGTACGACAACCTGCCCTGTCGTCACAGCAACTTACGGAAGCAAAAGATGAAACCGTCGGAACAAAACGCTATTGACGTCGCCGATGCACACATTAAGAAGCATGCCATTGCGTACTACCGCAGTTCATCAGAACGCCAATCGGAGCATTCCATTTCCGTACAGCAAGCTCACATACGAGCCTGGGCAGTCAAAAACGGCATCAAAATAATCCGCGAATTCTCCGATGCAGGGAAGTCAGGGAGCATCGACGAGGAACGTCCTGCCTTTGACGAGATGATGGAGGATTTGGCGAAATGCTCGGACTTCGCTTACGTACTTTGCGTCGATGCCAGTCGTCTGAGTCGGTTCCAAGACGACGATCTCTACATCCGGCTCAGCGATCAGTGCAAAAGGCACAACAAGCCATTGATCTACACCGGCGCTGGTAAACAGTTTGGGGACGATCCGCTCTAGAAATGCCGGTAATTCTGAGTAAGAAACGATCCCTACGCCGATTCATCAGAAGGTTCGATTTTGCTTTCGTCGTAGATCTCATGGCGAACCCTACGCTCAGTGTACGGATCAATTTCGATCGTCTCTCCGTTTGCCCAAACTAAAATTGGCGTATCGTGCTCGCGGGCAACTGACACAATCGTCCAGGCGGCTTCTTCCGCTGCCGCATCCGCACGCTTCACAAACTCGGAATCGTTCATAGGTCCAACTCTGGGGTACGCTTCTTTAGTTATGGGGAAGTCGTTTCATGGCTTCCTCATTCCGATGCCCAGTAGTCGACAACCTGTACTTTTTCGAGGTGAGGCTTGAGGACTTCCACAAATTCCTTGTGTTTGGGATGCGGTAAGTAGACCTCTCGGTCCGCTTCGGATTTAAAGGTTACTAAGAAGCAATGGGTGAATCCATTGGCAAGTCCCTCAGGGCTATTGTCGGTACCATACTCAAATGCGGCTACCTGAGGGATCGATGCTTTCAGCGAACGAAAAGCGTCAACCACCTTTTGGATATCCTCCTTGCTGCTCGTCTCCTTAAATTTAAACATGACGATATGGCGAAGCATTTTGGTTGATTTTTCTTGAGCAAGACAAAAAGGGTACACAACGAAGGCGATCAGAAATATCCCCAGGACGAAAGAGACAAGTCGCAACTTTGACGATTTGAAATGCAGTATTGAGGTCGCCGTATTCATATTGTTTTTTCCATGGGTAAGTTACCTGTGCAAATTTTCAGGAATAATCGGAGTTAAGACTACCTACCAGCGAACTTCGACACTGGCACCTTTCCTTACGCCAAGCATCGTAGCGGCCGAATCCGATACGACATGAAGCCTTAGCGTTCGCTTGGGTTCCAAAATTGCAATGAGTGTCATCGAGGGTTGATTGTGGTTAGAGTCGTACAAGCCAAAAGTCTCGTGTTCATGGTCGACAATGATTTTGGTATCGTTTGACCGTCCAACTCCTTCCAAATGTTCTTCGGCAATGTCAGTGATCAAATCGCCATCGGCGTTGACTTGTATTACCGTCCCTTGGATTTTACTTGCCACTGATCCCAACCCTCTCTGTAACCCACTGCGCAAAACCATCCCTCACGTGGAGAGTTTACCAAATTGAATTCAAGAGAAAGTGCACCGGATCAAAAAAGTTGTTTCTGTAGACGAATTCAGGCCCCGAATTCCGGCCGATTTCGAGGACCGAGCGATGACCAAGGTCTACTATCAGTAGCATGGCCCCCTGGGCCGTGCGAAACTCGGGCCAGGGGCCCAAGCTACAGTAAACCAACTCCTGCCGGTCCCCTTATCGGTGTCGGGTGGGTGGCTTGCCAGCACAGTACAGTGCAAGTCGCCTATCGCCGCGAGCGGATGAGAAGCTCCAGCTTTTGCGGATGACGATTTACCATTCTCTACACCTCGGAGTTTTATTTATGAACAAATCACAATTAAAAACACTCTCAACCATCTGTTTTATCTTTGGATTTGCATCCATTATTGGATCGATCGCTACCTGGATTTTAACGGGTGGGGCTGACGCCGAGTCGAAGGCACATGCGGAGCGATTCGGCATTTTCATTGGTCTTTGGGCTCCAACTTTTTTCGCTCTGTCAACACGATTAGACCGAATGGATGAAGTAAAATCATAACGCTGAGGCACGACGAGTCGGTCTAAAGCGTGCGGCAGATTGAAATCTACCAGTAGCATGGCCCCCTGGGCCGTGCGAAACTCGGGCTAGGAGCCCAAGCTACGTTAAACCAACTATTGCCGGTCGCCCAATAAGTTCTTTACCTGAGTAATCATCATGCCGCTTACCGACAGTGAAGTTGACCGGATCATTCAAATGGCGTGGGAGGATCGGACGGCTTTTGATTTGATCCAATCGCAATTTGGTCTCACCCCAGGAGATGTCATCAAGCTGATGCGGGCCGAGTTAAAGCCTTCCTCCTTCCGCCTTTGGAGAACAAGAACAACTGGACGCAAAACTAAGCACCTTGCACTTCGTAGCCCCAGTGTTAGTCGTTTTCGCTGCCCCGATCAAAAAAATTCGTAATTGCAGCCTCGTATCGCCTTTAAGTTTTGCAAGCAATGTTATTGATTAGCCCCTTTACTATTGCCAACGCAGGGAAAGCGACTAGCAAGGCAACGACTGCGAGTATGCAGCCACCCGTCGCGTCCCAATCAAACCGATCGCGACCGCGGCCTGTTTGCCAAATCGCGTAAACCATAAAAAGCACTTGAGACGCTAGTGTTGACTGAACGACTAGTACCGTATTGGTCTGCTTGACGTAGCGTGCAAGCCATGCCACTATCGGTAGCAATTGAATTGCGTGAAGTGCGACCCCATGAGGAAACTTCAAAACGCCAGCACGTCCCCATAGCTCGTACGACTGCCCCGCAGAAATTTGTATTTCGCCCAAAACGGATGTGGCGATTCCAAGCCCACAAGACATCGATAGCAACCACATTCCACCGCGTATCGCGATTGCCATTGCGGGCTCAATGGCACGAAGGTGAACGGTGCGCAATGTCAAATAGAAAATCTCTACCGAGACAATTGAGATCAGTCCAAGCATCGCAAATTCGATCGCAGCGTCTAAATTTGTCGAGTGATTGAAGTGTGAGGCAACGCCACGCCAATACTGCATCGTGATGAGAGCTACCTCAATTAACAAACCTATCGCAAGCGAACCTGCAATAAATCGATCGATTCTCTGAGGTCTCAGTTGAGTTATCATCCAAGCGATCGACCAAGTCGTCATACCACCAGAAATCCCGAACAGGGCTGGTTTTCGTAGCGATACAGCACCATGCCAGCTAGCTCCAGAAATCGCAAACAAGGCTAAGTGAATAAAACCGCTCGCAAGCAATAGGGCTGTAATTCCGAATGCCAAATCCGACGAAAAAGAGGTTGCAGTCGGACGGAGGTTTGCTGATGGTTCAGCAGTTGATTTTACCGTTTTCATGCATAGAACCTTTTTTTGTCCCGCGTTTATTCAAATAGAAAAGCCATAGCATTCGCGTCCCGACACTCCTCCACGGTCGCCAGTGTTGGGTCATTGCTTCGAGATCCTCGTGTGTTGGTCGAGCTCTAGGCATGAAGCTTCACTAAATAGCGTTCGGCAACCGATCGATGTTGATCGAGTTTGCTCCCCATGCGATCAAGCTGCCCGACCATGACTCGCATGCGCGGATTGGCACTAAAGAACTCTCGTTCCCTATCGATAAAACGCCAATAAAGAGAATCCCAAACTTCACACCAATCGCCCTTCGCATAGTCGCTCATTTTGAGAACATAACTAGAACCACTTATGTACGGCTTGGTTGTCATTAGGCCACCGTCCGCATGTTGGCTCATCCCGTATACGTTCGGTACCATCACCCAGTCGTAGGAGTCGATGAACATCTCCATAAACCATCGATAAACCGAATCGGGGGCAATGTCGCACAACAACATGAAATTCCCAAGCACCATCAATCGTTCGATGTGGTGGCAATAAGCATACTTTAGCGTTCGATGCACACTTTGGTCAAACGGAACTATTCCTGTCGATCCCGTGTAAAACGATGTCGGTAGCGAGCGTGATAGATTCCATGCGTTCGTTGTTCGTTGCCTTGTTCCTGCATGAATGTAGATTAGCCGGATAAACTCCCTCCATCCGATGACTTGCCTTAAAAAACCTTCCAACGAATTGAGGGACACCTCATCGCTCTTCGCCATAACTTGATTGACGATCTGTTCTGGAGTCAACAGGCCGATGTTGAGCATTGGAGTCAAGACGCCGTGGAACAAGAAAGTTTCCTGCTTCGAGATGGCATCCTCGTAGTCACCAAACGCAGCTAAACGTTCTTCCACAAACTCAGAGAGCCATTTTGCTGCGTCGTCAAACGTTACGGGGTAACAAAACTCACCCACTTCGCCTAATGCTTGTGGAAACGCTTTGGATACGTATCGTTTTGCCTCCACCACACTCGGACGCTCACTTGGCGTCTTCAGTTGAGGAACGAATGTACCCTTCGGAAGCCGCTTCCGATTGTCGGTATCGAGAGTCCACTTGCCTCCGATTGGCTTGCCGCGTTCGTCGAGTAACAACTGCAGTCGCTTCCGCTGTTGCAGGTAAAAATCAGTAAAGTGATAATGCTTGCGGTGGTCAGCCCATTGCTGCATTACCTCGGTTGGCGTCAAAAACGAAATATCCTCCATCCACTCCACGTCTACTTTGGCGGCGAGGCAACCTGCAGTCACATGCTTTCTCAGCCAACTATCGGTTGGTTCAACAACGAATGCTTTTTTGATCCGCTTGGTTTTAAGAACTGCGCCAATATCGGCCGTATGAACGATGGATTGCGATTCGATGCGATGGACTTTTTTGCCCATCTGCTCGCAATGACTAGCAAACTCGTTCATCGATGCGCGATGCAGTACCAGCTTTTGAGCGTGAAACTGAAACTGAGTAAAAAACAGCGGATCCTCGACGAGAACGACCA
>JANLRK010000530.1:0-3726 GCA_031361585.1 Pirellula sp.
GTTAGCATTCAACAATGACGCGGCCGCACCGGGTGAGAACGTAGTTGGCTTCGACGCGTACCTGCGCTACACGTTTGTCACCGGCGGCACTTATTACCTTGGGGTATCGAACTTCAACAATGTGCAATACGATCCACTCACCGGCAACGGCGATACCGCCGGCGGTTTTGATTCGATCGGTAGTTATCAGTTGATCGTACAAACGGCTTCCTCAGTCCTAACGGACCCAGACGATGCAATTTCGGAAGCTTTACAGGTCGGAAGCATCACGTTAACACCATCATCGGTTAGCGCCAATATTTCACCGGATACCGATGTTAACATGGTTGGCTTCTCAGTTCTCGCCGGACAAATTGTCGATTTCGATATCGATACTGCATTGAATGGCCCCGGTGGTCTTGGATCCTACTTAAGATTGTTTGATGAACAGGGACAGCAGCTAGGCTTCAGCGGTGCCGCCACAGCACCGGACGAGAATGTGGTCGGTTATGATGCCTACCTGCGATACAACTTTGCTACCGCAGGTAACTACTACCTCGGCGTGTCGAACAACAACAACATTCAATACAACGCATTGACGGGCAACGGAGATACATCCGGTGGGGCAAATTCGACCGGAATCTACCAATTGAATATTCAGACGACAACGATCGCGACGACCGACCAAGACGATTCTATTTCGGAAGCGATTCCTTTAGGTGCGATCTCTTCGTCGCCAACGAACGTTGATTTTGTCATTTCGCCTGACACCGATGTAGATATGTTCGGTTTTGTCGTCACCGCAGGACAAATAGTAGATTTCGATATCGATACGATCACCAACGGAACCGGTGGACTAAACTCTTATTTGCGGCTCTTCAATTCCCAAGGACTGCAGCTGGATTTCAATAACAATGCGAAGGCACCTAGCGAAAGCACTGTCGGCTTTGATGCCTACCTGCGTCACACGTTTGCGGTTGCAGGAACCTATTTCATTGGTGTGTCAAACGCTAGCAACATTCTTTACAACCCAGAAACCGGCAATGGTGACGTCGGTGGTGGTCAGGATACCACTGGAAGCTATCGATTGATTCTACGTTCACTTTCGACAACCCTTTCCATCAGTATCAATCCGATTTCGATTCCAGAGAAGAACGGTACCGCCGTTGGGACGGTGTCACGATTTGGTGCGGATCTTAGCCAGGCTTTGGTTGTCAACTTGAGCAGTAGCGATGTGACTTCGGCGACCGTGCCTGCGTCAATCATCATTCCCGCCAACCAAACCTCGATCGACTTTACGATCACAGCGCTGGACAATAGTACTATCACCGGAACAAAGACGGTTACGATCACGGCGACCGCGGTTGGCTTTACGTTTGGGATAGGGACGCTCAATATTACTGACGACGATAGTAGTTGGCATAACCTCGTAAATTCTTACGATGTTGATGGTGACAATACGATATCGCCGCTCGACGTACTAACCATTATCAACTATTTGAACACAACTGGGTCTGGACCAGTCGGCACGGGAAGCCCGCCACCCTACCTAGATGTAGACAGCGATAATTTTGTATCACCTCTGGATGCGCTGGTTGTTATCAATTTCCTTAACGCGCAGAATAGTGGGCAGGGCGAAGCTGAGAGTGCAAACACTGCGGTACCGATTGAGTTTATTGACGATTACTTTTCGGCGCTCGCGCGAAACAAGTCGTCTACCGCTTTGCAGCGTGCTCGCTAAATCACTTCGCCTGAGCATTCGGTTCCGACTGCAGGTGACGGCAAAGCACTTACCGAAATAGGTTACAATGCATTGTGGATGAACCATGAAAGCGTTAAACTGGCGGCAAACGAGATGGCTATCTCACTAGAAAGCCTTGCCGGTGTGGACACTCTTGGATCATCATTGGAAGCGATTGCTCCCGTTTATACCCGTTGCCTTCTTCGGGGTTGCGGTCTGGCTGTTGTACCACGAAATATCGCATTATCGATGGCATGAGATTGAGGAAAGTCTCTACTCCATTGCAACGCCGAAGATCTGCATCGCATGTAGTTTAGTGGTACTAAACTTTCTGGTTCTCATAGGGTATGACTGGCTAGCACTGAAGGCAATCGGCGTCCAGTTGGAGTTGTCCAAGGTCGCGTTTGCGTCGTTTGCGGGTTTTGTTGCAAGCTACAATTTCGGTGCCACGCTCGGTGGCGTCCCAATTCGATACCGTATTTATTCCGCCTATGGATTGACGGCGATTCAGATCGTCCAACTCTCGATCATGCTAGGCGTTACGTTTTGGATCGGTGAGTTTGCGTTGGCGGGAGCCGCATTCGTATTGGCTCCCATTCGTGTCCCACTCAAATTGCATTTGCCATTCGAAACGGTTTACGGTCTCGGTTGGGTCTTGCTTGGAATCGCAGGAATGTATTTCACACTGACGATGTTCGTTCGTGGGAAAATCCGAGTGGGCGGTAGGGAGTTTCAGTTGCCAAGCCCCAAAATGACGATGGCTCAATTCCTGGCTTCGGCCGGCGATTTTGTAGTAGCTGCGGCGACGCTCTATGCGCTGCTACCCGATGCAATTGCCGTATCCTATTTTCAATTCTTATGCGTCTTCTTGCTTGCGACCATAGCCGTTGTGCTCACTCACATTCCAAGTGGAGTTGGGATTTTTGAATTGGTGATTTTGACAATGCTTGGAGCCGAAGCCAATAGCGACGTGGTTGCTTCGCTACTCGTATTCCGAGTGATTTATTACTTGATACCGCTGTTGATTGCGGGTTTGATGGTCGGTCTCGTCGAATACCGCCAACGTCGTGACCGCATCAACCCCGTTCTAATACAATTGAGCCATGGTGCCGCTGTCATTGCGCCTAGCCTTATCGCAGGGGTAGTTCTTGTCGGCGGCGCGGTATTGCTAATGTCAGGCGCGACCCCAAGCGCCGAGAGCAGAGTTCGCTTGCTGCGAACTTGGCTTCCCCTTCCATTTATTGAGGTTTCCCACTTCTTGGGTAGTTTGGTTGGGGCGGCAATGTTGGTGGTAGCGCGCGGGCTACAGCGTAAGCTGGATTCCGCATGGTGGATTGCGTCGTCGTTGGCGGTGATTGGAATCGCCACATCATTGCTAAAGGGCTTCGATTTTGAGGAAGCGATTCTTTTGGGATTCGTATTGGTCATACTGATATTGAGTCGCCGCAAATTCTATCGAAAAGGATATCTTCTACATCAGCGATTCACGCCTGGTTGGATCACGGCGATTGGTTTGATCGTGCTTTGTTCATTGTGGCTCGGAACATTCGCGTTCAAACATGTGGAGTATCAACATGAACTGTGGTGGCAGTTTACTTTCCTCGGCGATGCTCCCCGATTCCTTCGAGCAAGCGTTGGCGTTGCAGCGGTTTTCCTTTGCTTCATGGTTTGGCGAATATCGAGGCAGACCGCTCCCAAAAGACTTGACCAACCATCAGCGGAGGAGTGGCAAGCTGTGGAGAGCATTGTCGGCCTATCAACTAGAACCAGCGCCAATCTCAGTTTCCTTGGAGACAAGCAGTTTTTGTTAAGCGAGGATCGCCGAAGTTTTATCATGTATGCTGTCGAAAGACGCTCATGGAATGCGATGGGGGATCCAGTTGGATCCAACGACCAATTTGCGGAGCTTGTTTGGAAGTTTCGTGAAACGTGTGACCGTTACGACGGCTGGCCCGTCTTCTATCAAGTGGATAAAGAACTCCTGTCCATGTACTTAGATCAAGGGC
>JANLRK010000541.1:0-1946 GCA_031361585.1 Pirellula sp.
TAATTTCAGACGATACTCAACAAGTGGTTGGCTCAATGTACGATGGTGAATTCGTTCCTATTGATGTTGTTCGAATCCGTGCAGGACAATTCGAACGGTTTTTTGCAAATGTGGCTGCTGGCGGAAATAGTGTCGAAGTCAGCGAATCTATGACCGACGACATAAAAGCGACGTGGGGTCCGTTCTGCTACCTTCGGGGCGCAGTCAGCGTTCTTGGAGCCATGAAGACTTTTCGAATTCAAGCGACAATGGACGACGAATTTTTGGAGGTTGAATCATGGGGAGTCTTGGTTGCAAATGGTCGCACCAATGCAGGACACATTCTCATTGCGCCGCTTGCATCGCCCACGGATGGGTTGCTTGATGTAATAATAATCAAGAACGGTGATTTCCTAGACATGCTCGAAATTGCTTCGAAAACTTTGTTTTCAAGTTTATTAGAATGTCAGCAAGTTGTCTTTCGACAAGGTAGGAAACTGCAATTGCAATCCGCGCCTGGTATGCGTTTTACTATCGACGGGGAAGTCATCGATGAAGTGCCAATCGAGTTTGAGATTGTTCCGGGTGCCATATACATGCTGGTTGGCGCAGGGTTTCGAGATGAATATCCAACCTAGCAGGCGTAGTGCAATCAACTAAATCCCATGCCCCAAACCAACTGGTGGAAGCAGCTTGACGCTAACTCGGGTATGACCGCATGTGGATGGGAAGTTCGCGGCTTAGGGTAGACGCTGGTTTGCTGCTGGCCGATCCTGCAGTCGTCATCGAATCCGTCGGAGCCAATGTCTACGGTTTGCGTCGGATATTTGTACCACTGATTCTGGCAACTTCTTCATTGTTCTGATTTTTTGTTGCGATCGACCATTCTTCGTTTCCGTTTTCGGCGAACTTTGCAGTTGTCGTGGTGGTCGTGCCATTACCACGGCCGATTGAAGTCATAATGCGATTCTTTGCATCCCATTTTCCTGTCGATTCGGTCGTTGTTCCGTTAGAGAAAAATGACCACGTGCGATATGTCTTTTGTTCTTGATCGTATGTCACAAGCGTTGTCACCTTTAAGACCGTCGCGCCATCTGAAGAAGTTAAGTGACCGGTTTGTTGCACAAATCTGCCGTCGAGAATCCATTTCGTAGTGGCCTCTCCCTTCACGAACGGCGAATCCTTAGATGTAATGGTGACGTCGCATATCCCGACGTAGTTGGATAGCGCTTGCAATTCAGGAACATCCTTCGCTGGTCCTTCATCTGCAAAACTAGTCGATGTTAGAAAAGCGGCAAATGCGATCAGGAAGGCGATGATTGCTCGATACATTGGGTTGGTTCCGGTGTGAGTCGGCGATCAGGTTTTTGGGAGTAGTTTATGAACGGTGATGGCTCCAAGCTAATTGGCTGCCCCCGTTACCAGCCGCTTCAGTCTATCCGATGTAGCCTTCCTACAGCAAGCCGCCAGCGCCTACGTCCACAGGAGTCCATGAACCAACCTGTGGAAAGCAGCTCGATCCCGGCTTCGGCAATGTCCACATTTGGTTGGGAAGCCTCGCGGCTGATCACTATTTGTTGACTCTTCCGACGCATCCATCCTCCAGCAAGCAGCCAGCGCCGTAGCCCACGTAGCTTCTAGCCAACCTGTGGAAATCGCTATCGCTGGCTTAGACCATTTCCACAGTGTTGCCCGCTGACGCTCACCTAGGTCCACAGTGTTTAGTCTACGTTGTGGAAAAGCGGCCGATGGCAGGCTCCTAACTATGACCACATGTTGGTGGGAAGCTAGCGGCTGATCGCAGATTGTTGAATCTTCCGACGCATCCATCCTCCAGCAAGCAGCCAGCGCCGTAGCCCACGTAGCTTCTAGCCAAAGTATGGAAAGGTCAAGGGATGGTTTACACCCGCTTCCAGTACGCAATTCCCTCGCCTTGTACTGCACAAAGTATGATGGTCATTTCGTAT
>JANLRK010000546.1:0-3073 GCA_031361585.1 Pirellula sp.
AAATCGAAAATTAATGTGACGTAAGCGTTCCAGACGCATCGCAACTCGCGACGAGTTATGCCAAGATAAGGCTACTCTCACTCTCATTGTTTCCTTCCAATGTGATCGACCATGACCAGTTCAATAGAACGCCGCCGTTTCAATTCTTTGTTGGCCAAGCTTAGTGTCGGTGCTTATGCAGCCACGCGATCCAATTGCCTCTTCAGCGGCGAGATAACTCAAGATCGATTGCTGCCTAACATCACCAGCGGTGTCGCCTCGGGGGATGTCACGCATTCCGCGGCCACCGTTTGGAGCCGGGCAGATCGAGCATCGCGAATGATCGTCGAGCTTTCAAGCAACGAGGCCTTTAAGAACGTGCGGCGCATCGTCGGGCCGGATACTTTTGAACATTCCGACTTTACGGCTAAATTAAGATTGCATGGCTTGAAGCCTGGCGAGCCACAGTTCTATCGCGTCCGTTTTCAAGACCTCAATGACATGTCCAAAATCAGCGCTCCGGTTATCGGTCGGTTTGCGACGCCGTCTACCGAACCACGCGATATCAAATTCACTTGGTCGGGCGATACCGTGGGGCAAGGATATGGCATCGACCTCGTGCGTGGTGGCATGACCACCTTTGAAACGATGCGAAATCTTTCACCTGATTTCTTTGTCAACTCGGGCGACGTCATTTACGCGGACAATCCTCTCGCCAGCGAGATGCGTTTGGACGACGGAACCCTTTGGAAAAATGTCACCATAGAGGGAAAGTCCAAGGTTGCCGAATCCTTGGACGAATTCCGTTCGAACTACCGATACAATTTGATGGACGCAAATGTTCGACGATTGTATTCCGAGGTTCCAACTTTCGTGCAGTGGGATGACCATGAGACACTCAACAATTGGTATCCAACCGAACAACTCAAGGACGATCGCTACACCGTCAAGAGCGTGTCCCTGCTTGCGGCCCGAGCGAAGCAGGCATTCCTCGACTACTTGCCTATCCATGCGTCCAACGATGGCATGGCTCGCATATATCGAACCATTCCCTACGGCCCGTTGCTGGAAGTGTTCTTCATCGATCTTCGATCCTATCGCGGAGTCAACTCGCCGAATCGACAGCCGGAGATGAACGATGAATCTGCTTATATGGGCAAGCAGCAACTGCAGTGGCTCAAGTCGAAACTAAAAGCGAGTCAAGCGACATGGAAGGTCATCTGCAGCGATATGCCAATTGGTATAGTTGTTCGAGATGGAAAGGATGACTTCGAAAATGGAGCGAATGGTGACGGTCCACCGCTCGGTCGAGAGTTGGAGATAGCCGATTTGCTGCGGTTCATCAAAATGAGCCAGATCAAGAACACCGTTTGGTTGACCGCTGACGTGCACTATGCCGCCTCGCACTACTACGATCCGGAGAAAGCCGTTTTCAAGGACTTCGACCCGTTTTGGGAGTTTGTAAGCGGGCCGCTACACGCGGGTACCTTTGGCCCCGGTGAGTTCGACAACACATTCGGCCCACAATTGAAATTCAAAGGTATCCCCAATGGCATGAAGGGCAATAGGCCACCCTCGGACGGTTTCCAGTTTTTCGGCATGGTCAAAATCGA
This sequence comes from Pirellula sp., assembly GCA_031361585.1. Taxonomy (GTDB): domain Bacteria; phylum Planctomycetota; class Planctomycetia; order Pirellulales; family Pirellulaceae; genus JBKCUI01. The sequence goes on from JANLRK010000546.1 coordinate 1,593, forward strand.
TGCACAGACTCGCGTCATGACCGTCAACCATTATAATGCCGCTGGAAAGAACCTTTGGAGCATCGACTTGCCACCAGCTTGAGGACAGGCCATTAATGGAGATAGCAATTTTGAAGTCTGCAATTTCGATGGTGTTGTTGGTTTTGCTCAACGCTCGAATAAATGCCGTCGAGAATCCCACGTCGAGCGATATCGTCTACGGTTCGGCTGGTGAGGTTTCCTTGCTACTCGATTTCTACGCGCCGACACATCCTCGATCGGAAAAGCCACTGATCATTTGGGTGCATGGCGGGGCTTGGCGCTCGGGAAGCAAATCGGATGTTCCAATCGTCAAGCTTCGCGAGCAAGGCTTTGCCATCGCAAGCGTAGACTACCGACTATCACCGGTCGCAAAGTTCCCTGCGCAAATTCACGATATCAAAACTGCCATCCGATACTTGCGAGTAAACTCGGACCGTTTCGACGTCGATGCTAACCGTTTCGTTCTTGCGGGCAACTCGGCGGGAGGACATTTGGCGGTACTGGCTGGTGTTACAGATGGGGTCGCAGAATTGAGCGGCACAACAGAGTCACCTAACTTGGTATCCTCCGGTGTGCAGGCTATCGTTTCTTTTTATGGTGCTGGCAACCTGCAAACAATCCTTTCGCAATCGACACCGTTTGGGCTGGACGTGAGAGTCCCAGCTCTCAAATTGTTTTTGGGGGGGCTGCCTGATCAAGAGCTCGTGCTTGCGAAATTGGCGAGCCCGATTGAACACATAGATGCACATGATCCACCCTTGTGGTTGATTCATGGCGATCAGGATCCGCAGATGCCTATCAATCAATCGCACGAGCTAGTGGGTGCTTACAAGAAGCTCGGCTTACCAGTGCAGTTTGAAGTGGTTCATGGAGGGAAGCATGGTGGAGCAGGTTTTTTTACAGAGGAACAACTACACCGGCTCGGCAAGGAATTGTTTGGCTCGCTGAAGTCCATTCGATCGTCGAACAAAGCGCGACCCGCGGTTAGCGATAAATAGCACGACGCGCAAGCTAGTGATCGTCCGGCTTTACTAATGCACGCGTTTCATTCAATCCATTTGGTCCAATAGACCTTGAACGTGCAGTTGGACAGTGGCCGTGAGTTCGTTTACTACGGTGCGCGATTTGGCGGCGGAAATCGGGATTGGCGAACCAAACTCAACCACCGCTGTTCGCCGTCCTCGGATAGATACGGTATGTCGCTGTAAAACGTCTTCTTCCAATTTGTCTACCGTTTTCGCGATCCGTTCAAGGGAGGGATTCTGAGTACGCAAATAGTCACCTGGATAGCTAAACAACTGCGTAACGACAAAAAGATCATCTGCGTGGCTCGAGTGGTTTGGAGCAATCAACAATCGGTTTCTTGAACTCAACGCGGATTGAAGTCGATCCACGCCTCGCACATCGACTTGTACCAAGCCTGTTTCGCGAGATTGCTTGTACCGCCGAATTGGTGCACA
>JANLRK010000557.1:0-11805 GCA_031361585.1 Pirellula sp.
CTCACCATGAGCCCGACGTTTGTCATCGACGGACGCCTGCTTTTGAATGTAACCCATAAACGCATCCTTCTCGTCCAGGGTTGGATGCCGAGAAAGAGTTGCCATACTCAATGTATCGATCCTATCCAATGCCGACATGAACGGGGAATCCAGCGTCGCTCGCAATAGCCGACTGCTTTCAACGCTTATCGCATCCGCCGTCAACTTTCCATTCATCATCACCAAGGCTTGAGGAATTCCCGAAGCGTATTCCTCGGGTGATTTTCCGGCGGACTCCCCTAATCGTGCAACTACCTGCATTCGCTCGCCGGTCCATCGCGCCGACGATGGGTCCAATCGACTGATCGGCAACATCAACGCTTGTTCCAGTGAATCGAATACCTGTTCCGGCGACAAGGATTTGTAGGGTCTATAAAAAGCCATGACCTGATCGCCACCTGCGTCCATCATCGATCTCCCGTCGGATGAAACCGATTGATACCAATCACTCTTGCAAATGGCTGCTATCAGACTGCGGATAGGGAACTTGGCTTCAGCAAATTGAACCGCTAGCGAATCCAGCAGTTCCCGTTGCTGCGGTGAAGCGATGTCGAGGTCATCCACCGAGGCAAACACCCCCCGGCCCACTATCAACTGCCAAAATCGATTCACTGCAACTGTCGAGAACTGTTTATTGGTTGGAGCTGTAAGCCAAGTTGCTAACTTCGATCGACTTGCGATCGAGCTTGTAGATTCCTCCCAAAGGTATTTCGCAACATACTTGACTCCATTGCTCTCAATCGTCCCAAACTTAGACGGTGAATTCGCTCCCTGCACCACGACCCCCAAGTCAGAATAAAATGCAGCAAGTCCCCAAAAGTCCGTTTGTTTCCAATCCGTGAACGGATGATCGTGACATTGCGCGCACTCCAATCGAACACCAAGCATGACCCGAGAGACATTTGCGGCGTAGGTCGCAGGATTTGACTGCGACAAGCGAAAGTAAACGTTGTCGCGATTTGTTTCTTTGACTTCGACTAGGGCTGCCATCACCAAGTCAAAACTTTCGTCTCGCAGAAATCTTTGAGAGAGCCAACCCTCCAATTCACCCGGAAACATCCCGGCGTTCGAAGTAGGCGGCAACATGACACGGCGCCACTGACGAGCCCAATGATCCGAAAAAGTTCGTTTGTAGTCCTCCGCTCTTGACCCCAGGTGAAAAATCAACTGATCGATCAGCTCAAATCGTCGCACAGATTCATCTAGCGCTAGGTAATCTCGAAGTTCCGCCACGCTCGGTACCCGTCCAAGCAAATCCAAGTACAATCGCCGAGCCAGTAGCAAGTCATCGCAGGGCACCGGCGGCTCGCCCCAGAATCGTCGCCCCTCTTTATTCAACCATTCTGCCCACCGAAGACTGGTCGCAATCCCTTCGGCGACTGGTCGCGTTTGCGATTCCTTGGTGGCCGGCTCTTGCGAACGGGAAAATTGATCTGGCAGTGAAATGAGAATGACCGCGTTTAATAGGATGCACGCCACCATTCGGGCAATTGAACCCTTTGAACTCCCGGTGATGCAACGCATCCCTGATGCAATCATGATATCCGCTCTCAAAATCGCTTTGGACCACTAAATCGATTAGGACATGCTTGTTTATAGACGAAACGTCTATTTTTGTCAAGCGAGGTGAAAAAAATAATCCTTTGCCGAAAATGAATCCAAAATACCGCAGCGGCCCTGCTGGGACGTGCGAAACTCGGGCCAGGGGCCATGCTACGGTAATCCAACTCCTGCCGCTCGCCTTAGAGTACAATTTAGGCACGCCGAGAGAGCACTTGCGTTCTTTCAACATAGTCAAACATCACTGGGGAACAATCCTTGAACACGCGTCGCGAATTCCTTGCAACGACTTCGGTCCTTTCAACTTCGGCATTGCTATCAAGTTCGTTACTAACTCAACTTGGTCTTGCGCAGAAACCAGCTGTTCTAGTCGACGACGGAGATACCAGACAACACTTTAAATCGATGGCTTGGGTCAATGCTTCACTTCTGCCGGTTGACAAACCTCCGATCGAGAACGGTGCGATCGTGGTTAGAGATGGCAAAATTGCGGCGATCGGAACAACAGACAGTGTAACCATTCCAGGCGATGCAATCGTAACCGATGCGAAAGGCAAGTGGATCATGCCGGGACTCATTTGCACCCATAGTCATATCGGTGGAGCCGGTGGAGCCGATGGCAGTGGCCCCATCCAACCAGGTGTAAGAGTCATGGATTCAATAAACGTCCGCGACTCAGGCTTTCGTCGCGCACTAGCAGGTGGACTGACAACGCTCAACATAATGCCTGGCTCAGGGCATCTGATCAGTGGGCAAACGGTCTACTGCAAATTGCGATACTACGAAGCCTCTCCACGGGTCGTCGATGAAATTCTCATTCGCGACAAGGATGGAATACCTGTCGGAGGTCTCAAGATGGCCAACGGTACCAATTCGCAAGGCGATTCACCTTTCCCTGGCACCCGCGGAAAATCCGCATATCTCGTTCGAGAACAGTACATCAAAGCTCGCGAGTACCAAGCCAAAATCGTCGCGGCCAAAGGGGACTCGACCAAGCTGCCGCCTCGCGATCTTCACATGGAGTCGCTAGTCGAGGCCATGCAAGGCAAACGCATTGTCCATCACCATACGCACCGGCAGGATGATATTATGACAGTCATACGTCTCTCACAAGAGTTTGGCTTTCAGACAGTACTGCATCACGTCAGCGAAGGCTGGAAGGTTGCAAAAGAAATTGCAGCCGCCAAGTTGCCTTGTTCCATCATCGTACTCGATTCACCTGGCGGGAAAGTTGAGGCCAAGGATATGACGTTTAGCAATGGTCGAGTCCTTGATGAGGCGGGAGTTAAAGTCGCATTTCATACCGACGACTGGATCACCGACTCAAGGCTATTTATGCGTTCGGCTGCCTTAGCGGTTCGCGCAGGAATGAATCGCCAGAAGGCGGTCGCAGGCTTAACCCTCGCAAGTGCCGAGATGCTGGGATTGGGCGATCGAATTGGTTCGTTGACCGTGGGCAAAGATGCCGACTTAGCAATTCTAAACGGCGATCCGCTGAGTGTATACTCACGAGTCTTGGAGACATGGGTCGAGGGCAAGAAAGCGTTCGATCTTAGCAAACCGGAGGACCAACTCTATGCCGAAGGGGGCATGAAGGCAGGCAGCGACCTTGATCCGTTCTTATGTTGTTTTGCACCAGCATGGCAGGGAGGTGCAAAGTGATCCAATACAAAAAACATATCGCAATAGCAATCTTAGGTCTTTCGACATACAACAGCTTTGCGACGGCGGAAAACGTCGTGGTGGTGAATGCAAAGCGTATCTTAACGGTGGCTGGCAAGACAATTGAGAACGGTACCATTGTTTGTGTGGATGGAAAGATAAAGGTCATTGGTAAAACAGGCGAAGTTGCGGTCCCTGAAAATGCAACCGTGCTCCAAAGCGAAGTTGCAATGCCCGGGATGGTCGACGTACGGACATGTGCTGGACTCTCTGGAATTTTAAACGTGAAGCATGATAGCGATCAGATTGAACGTTCATCGCCGCTTCAACCTGAGTTGCGTGCGATCGATGCTTATAATCCACGCGAAGAATTAGTGGAGTACATTCGTAGCTTCGGCGTAACAACGATTCATACCGGGCATGCGCCGGGCGAATTAATGTCGGGGCAAACACTCGTTGCCAAAACGATTGGCAACACGGTTGAGGAAGCTCTCATGATCGATGGTCGAGCCATAGCAGCAACTCTTTCAGAGGCCTCTCAGAAGTCAGGGAAAGCAAGTCCGGGGACACGAGCCAAGCAAATGGCCATGCTTCGGTCTCTGTTCATCGAAGCCCAAGAATTCCAAGCAAAGCTGATTGCGAAACAAAACCCCAAGCCTGTTGAAGCGGATAGCAAGGACAAGGAGAAGGACAAGGAGAAAGGGGCTGAGCCAGTCCCTCGCAATCTGAGATTGGAAGCCTTGGTCGAAGTATTGGCTGGTAAGAAAGCATTGCTGATTACGGCCGATCGGGCGCAGGACATAGCCTCTGCCATACGTTTTGCAGAGGAGTTCAAAATACGAATTTGGCTTGATAGCGCAGCCGAATGTCATTTGATGATCCCGCAAATCAAGGCGGCAGGAATCAGTGTCTTGCTGCACCCCTCCATGGCCCGAGCAAGTGGCGAACAAGAGAACCAGTCTTTTCAGTCGGCGTCCAAGCTCCATGCTGCCGGAATACCCTTCGCAATCCAAGGTGGCTTCGAAGCGTATGTTCCCAAGGTCCGAGTCGTGCTGTTCGAAGCCGCCATCGCGGCAGCGCATGGACTCAACTACGACGCAGCCATTGAATCGATCACGCTAGCTCCAGCACGTATTCTTGGAATTCAGGATCGAGTAGGGTCTCTCGAGGTTGGCAAAGACGCTGATGTTGCCCTCTACGACGGCGATCCGTTCGAGTATACAACGCACTGCGTTGGGGTCATCATTAACGGCAATGTGGTATCCACGTTGGTGCGGTGAAATAGCGAGCGGAAGAATAGCACGACGCGCACGACGCGCAAGAATAGCACGACCCGCAAGCTAGTGATTCAGCTCCTTCACTAGCTTGCGCGTCGTGCTATTAAACCACCCCTTAGCGAGGCGTCGCTATACTAATTCAACTAAGTCATCGCATCGCGAGCTAGTGGTCTCACTTCTACAACAAGGAAAATGCATGGACCCTTGGTATTCCATCGACAATGAAGACGATATTCCATCCCCAACGCTGTTGGTTTATTCTGATCGTATTCAGGAAAATTTGCGTCGAATGATTAACTTGGTCGGCGATGTGTCGAAGCTCCGGCCACACGTTAAGACTCACAAAATTCCGCAAATCATAGCTATGAAACGCGCTTTGGGAATCGATAAGTTTAAGACGTCGACGATCGCGGAGTCGGAGATGACCGCTAGTGCCGGAGGCAGAGATGTTCTTATGGCGTACCAGCCAGTCGGGCCCAATATACGTCGATTTATTGAACTGATCAAACGCTTTCCAGGTACTCGCTTCTCTGCACTTGTCGATAATCCAGAATCGCTTTCGCAGATTGCTGCCCACGCGAAATCGAATGGCGTTGTCGCTTGCCTCTACGTCGACTTGAACGTAGGGATGAATCGAACAGGTATTGCTCCAGGTCCGGAGGCAGTTCGTTTGTATAAGTTGTTGTCGGCCACCGAGGGTGTTTGCCCAGGAGGTTTGCATGCGTACGATGGCCAATTGCATGAACCAGATCTCGCAACGATTAGCGAACAAGCTCGACAAGCGTTCGAACCTGTTTGGAAATTGATTGACGAATTACGTGAGTGCGGACAGGTGATTCCAAACCTTATAGCTTCTGGGACCCCGACGTCGGTCGTGATGGCTAAGCGAGAGAATATTGAGGTTGGCCTGGGGACGACCGTGCTGTGGGATTTTGGGCAACAAATAACCTCACCGTATTTGGATTTTCAGAATGCTGCTGTATTGTTGGCCAGGGTAGTGAGCCGCCCGACTTCCACCCGCATTTGCATAGACCTAGGCCACAAAGCGATCGCATCGGAAATGCCGCAGCCGCGTGTTCGATGGTATGGGCTTGAGGATGCTGCAATCGTAATGCACAACGAAGAGCACATGGTTTTGGAAACAACCAAAGCCGATGCCTTTCCTGTTGGTACGGTTGTGTATGGGATCCCTCGGCATATTTGTCCGACAGTCGCACTGCACAACGAAGTCTGGTGCGTTCGAAATAGAATTGCCGGAGAGAGCTGGCCTGTTGTAGCACGAGTAAGGCGATTGACGATTTGATTATCGGGCCTTGGCTGTAGTACAGCTTTAGAACGCCCCAATGGGCTTGCCCATTGGACGTAAGAAGCGATCGCACCAATCAATACACGCCTTGCATCCCAGCAGTGCAACGCCGGTGGCCTTGGACTGGGACGGCAGGCGGGCATTCGCGCGGCACACGCCTCTAGCCAATAAGCTTGGGCTCCAACGAGACGAGCTCGTTGTGGGCCTTACTAAAACTGAGATAAGAAAGCTTTACAACCGGCTTGACCCGCGCGTACTCAAATGTAAAGTGAGCGCTCAATCGTTACGCCAAAATCGGCTTAATCACGCTACCGTGAACATCGGTCAAACGAAAATCTCGACCGGCATATCGGTACGTCAATCGCTCGTGGTTCAAACCCATGAGATGCAGAATCGTTGCATGCAAATCATAGACGCTAACAGGATTGTCCTGAGCTGCGAAGCCAAATTCATCTGTGCTGCCATACACAGTTCCACCCTTGATACCGCCACCAGCCAAGCATACAGTGAATCCATAATGATTGTGGTCTCTCCCCAACTTGGAAGTGTTTCCGTTCATCTCGACTGTCGGCGTTCGACCGAATTCACCTCCCCAAATTACCAACGTATCTTCAAGCATCCCTCGCTGTTTGAGATCGCTTAGCAAGGCTGCGATGGGTTGATCAATTTCGCCCGCTAGTTTGCGATGATTCTCTTCGATCTTGTCATGATTGTCCCAAGGTTGGCCCGCACCATGCCATAGCTGTACCATGCGGACTCCCCGTTCTAGTAATCGCCTCGCGATAAGCGTTTGACGGCCATGCACACCTTTACCGTATCGGTCGAGAATGCTCTGGGGCTCATTGCTGATATCGAATGCATCGGTAGCTGCAGTTTGCATGCGAAAAGCCAACTCAAACGACTCAATCCTCGAATCGAGGCGGGGATCCGCTCGTTGGCTTCGGTGTGCTTGATTGAACCGTTGCAATAAAGCTAATTGTTGGCGCTGAGTTTCAAGACTCGCATGCGGGCTACGAATGTTTTCGATGAGCCGTTCGACGGTTGATTGCTTGGAGTCCACGTAGGTGCCCTGGAGAGAGCCTGGTAAAAAAGCGGATTGCCAGTTTTCGGCGCCTTTGATTGGTAGTCCGCCTGGGCACATCGAAACGAAGCCCGGCAAATTTTCATTTTCACTGCCTAGTCCATAGGTCAGCCAGGAGCCGAGACTTGGCCTTGCTTGGATGGAATCGCCGCAATTCATAAGCATCAACGATGGCTCATGATTTGGCACTTGAGCGTACATCGAACGGATGACGACAATATCATCGATATGCTCCGCCGTTTTTGCAAACAACTCGCTAACTTCGATTCCGCTCTGGCCGTATCGTTCGAACTTGAACGGAGTCGGAAAGGCGTGCCCGGTCTTACGCTCCGTGAGGAGGGTATTTGGTATCGATTGGCCCGCATACTTAAGCAGAGATGGCTTGGGGTCGAACGTGTCGACATGCGAAGGTCCGCCGTTTAGAAAAAAATGAATGACCCGTTTCGCCTTGGGCGCAAAATGGGGTGCGATTGACGGGACCGCATGTGCGATTTGTTTATCGGCCAGCATGCTTGCAAGGCCAAGCATACCGAACCCTATCCCTGATCGTCGAAGTAGATCGCGACGAGAAAATCCAAATGGCTCTAACATTGCTTCCCTCAATCTACGAACATAAACTCGTTGGCCAGCATCAGTACTTGCGCAAACTGCTGCCAGCGATTCAATTGGCTATCGCTTTCGGTCGGAAAATCTTTTTCGGCATCGGATACTAATGGAACGGAATTACCACCCGCCCCGATCGCTTCCACACGCATTGCTTCCAGCCTCGTTATCGTAATTGCCCATAAAAACTGATCGCTGTTCAATCCGTCGCGAATATCCACTACGAAATCGAGCGTATGCCCTTTTCTGATAGGAATCGTCGCCACATCCATTTGTTCCGTGGAATGGTGTAGCGTTGCTGACCGCAACAAACCACTTTCGTTGTGACAAACAAAGGCTCGTACGCCGTCTCCGACTTCCGGTTCGTGCGAAATTTTGGACACTATGGAATAGTCTCCCTCGACGAATGCCGTCCATCGTCGAACGACTGCATGCTTCAAGTCATTGCCAGGGTGGCCACCAGTGGCATTGAGTTTGAGCCAACCTAACTTTGGATCGGGATAGTTTTCACCACCCTGCCAAGCACTGCCATTGAAATGAGGGAGCGGTTTGAATGTTAAGATGCGTCCAGCAGTAGGATCAAACTCGCCATGACCATAGCTCCACAATTGCGGAGTTCGTGCGGGTTGCGGAACGGCGCTGTCCGACTGAAGAAACTCCACAGCCAGTCGCAGCTCATCGTCGGTCGGTTTGCGTTGATAGAGGGCGTTGTAGAGCTTCGCGATTCGATCTGTCGAGTTGCTCTCGTTTACGGAAGCGATCACTTGGATAGCTCGTTCTGCCATGAACGGGTGGTTCATGGCGAACAGAGCCTGTTGTGGAACAGATGTTTCGGTTCGTTGGGGGATCGAAAGGTCTGGGTTTGCGAAGTCAAACATTCGAAGTACAGGCGACACCCTTTCTCGATCGATAGTTGCGTACAGTGTCCGGCGTTTATTCTTTTGGTCGAATAACGATCGTGGTTTGCCGCCAACTCGCAGATCTAATTCGCCCGAAATATGAAGCCATGCGTCACGAGCTTGCTCGAAGCTGAGGCGTCGAGAGCTAATACGTGCAAGCAATCGATTGGCTGGGTCGCTCGCAATCGATGCGGAATTGTTTCCTTGTCGATAAGTGCTTGAAATCATAATCGTCCGATGCAACGACTTGATGCTCCAACCCGAATCGACAAAACGCTTTGCAAGCCAGTCGAGCAGCTCCGGGTGACTTGGGTCCTCTGCCCGGTGACCGAAGTCGCTCGGTGTATCTACTAGACCGCGACCGAAATGGTGCATCCAAACTCGATTGACGAGTACGCGCGCAGTCAAAGGGTTGGTTGGACTTGCAAGTTCATTTGCCAATTCAAGTCGCCCGCTCCCATTTTCGAAGGGTTTACTTTCTTTGCCGCCGAGCGCAGATAGATAATGCCGAGAAACTTCCGAACCCTTGGTCATCGGATTGCCACGAAGGAAGACGCGCGGGCTCGACGGGACGGGACGATCGGTAAGGATGGTGGCGTACGGCGGCGATTTATCGCTATCCAACAACCAACGATCGACTTCACCCTGCACCTTCCACAGCTCCACGATGACATCGGTTGGAAAGTAGACTTCAATGTTGGTGATATGTTCGTCCGGTACATGACAAGGTGAATCGATCCCGTATAGCACGCAACGCATCCGCTCATCGATTGGGTCTGTAAAGGTCGTGGCATTGGGGAACTTTGCAATGTGTTCGCGCCAGCGCTTAACGACATCGTCAAAAATAGTGCCGTAATCCGCTGCAATCGAAATCATTTGATTGTGTTGAGCTTTTTCGACACTGTGCCATTTGATAAAAATTGGGACTGGGGTTTCTTTGTCTTTGACCAAGTACGCTTGCCACTTGCGCACGACGAACGGATTGAGGTCGCCCTGTTCAAGCATCTGATTGAATACCTCTTCCGGATACTTCTCAATTTCGAGCTGAGCTAGCAAGTATTTTTCGACATTCGATCGCACTCGTTGGGATTGCTCCTCCCGACGCTTAGCCAAGGTCTCACGGTTTTTGTTTTCGCGTTTTGCAAGCTCTTCGAGGAATGCAGTGTCATTCGTCTGGCCGCAACCGACCAGCTGTTCTTGGCAACTTTGAAAGACCCCATACAACGAATAATAATCGCGAGTCGGTATTGGATCGTACTTGTGATCGTGACAACGAGCGCAAGCGACTGATAGTCCCAGTATTCCTCGCGAGACAACATCGATACGATCGTCGATGACATCGTGCGTTACACCAAGGAATCGTCTGCCCAAGGTAAGGAATCCCATGGCGGCTAATTCCGGCGAACCGACGGGCACGATCTGGTCAGCCGCGATTTGTAGCCGAACGAATTGATCATAAGCTAGGTCCTTGTTGAACGATCGGACCACCCAGTCTCGATACTCGGACGCATGAACCCAACGGCTTTCTTCGCGAGCGTAAACGTAGCCTTTGGTATCGGAGTACCGCGCCACGTCCAGCCAATGTCGTGCCCAGTTTTCACCATACTGCGGACTTGCCAACAAACGATCAATCAATTGCTCATATGCGTCATCAGAACTATCATTCACAAACGACGAAACTTCAGCCGCCGTCGGCGGCAAACCGATGAGATCCATTGTCGCTCGTCGAATAAGTGTCCTTCGATCTGCGATTGGACTTGGCCGCAGTTGCATGCGTTGTTGTTTCTCAAGAATAAAACGGTCGACTGGCTGCTGGCTCCACGCGTCATCCTTGAGTTGCGGCGGAAGTGCGTGCGCAATCGGTTGCAACGACCAAAGCGATTTCTTTTCTACTTTTGAAAGAGGTGCCATGGCATCGCGAGGGTCTGGTGCACCCAATTTGACCCAAGCCTCCAGGTCCGCGATCTCGCGTTCACTGAGTTTTTTTGTGGGCGGCATCTGAAGCTCGGCGTTGCCATAGCGCACGGCCTCGATCAGTCGACTTGCATTCGGAAATCCAACTTGAATGACAGGACCATTGTCGCCGCCGGCTTGCCAACCGGCTCTAGAATCCAGCCGCAACCCACCCTCTTGCTTCTTCTCTCCGTGGCACTCTTGGCATCTTTCAACCAAGAGTGGTCGGATTCGTGCTTCAAAGAAGGCATCTCGATCATCAGCAATAATCGCGCTGTTGCAAGCAACGCAGCAAAGGGAGACGAATGCAATCGTTAACCATATCGATGGTTGGGACATGATCTAACTATGTGTGTTGATTGCATCCGAGTAGTGTATTGCGATTCCTGAGCATATCCCGTAGGTCACTCTTGCCGAGAGTGACTTTATACCGCGATTCGCAGTCGCACCCGGCAGGTGCGACCTACCATACGACCCATTGGCATTTACTTCAGATCGAGGTCAATCTTGTTTGTGCCAGAAGTAACTTCTTTCTTAAGTTCCGTGCTGGTATTGTATTTGGCAGGGATCTTCTCTTTCACCTCTTTGTTCGCTTTGTAGGACGATGGACCACCGAATGCTTGTGCCGCGTAGGCCGGATCGTCAGAGCTGGTCGCCGCGACAGGCGCCGTAGTGACTACTTCCTTGATCGTTACGACCGAGACGCGATGTGAGCCAATTGGTGCGCCCTTCTTTCCATTCGTCCACAGTTCGAAATCGCCGTTTTCGTCCGTTTGGCTGATTGCAGCCGGGCCACCACCGTCGGGTTCGAAGGTAACTAGCGCCTTTGGATATGGCTTGCCGTAGAGCAAAACTTTGCCAGTAACAGAACTTAAAGGGGGCCCGTTATCTCCTCCCCCGCATCCAATGCTAAACAGCAAGATCAACAAAGTCGAAAAGTATGCAGTCTTCATGTACTTAAGTCTCCGAGTAAAAAAAGAACGGCGATCCAAGTCACGCTTGGAAAGCCGTTCATTAGATAGCGTCTCATCAGCTGTGGCCAAAGATCACTGCGGCAACGCAGACACTTCACCGCCGGAGCGGCTTCCTAGGGCTCCCCAAACTCCATATGGTGAAGTCCTGGAGCCAGGGGTGTCAATGTCGTCAACAGATTGGTTTCCAGTATCGATCGACGCGCTGATGAATTGAACTGACCCATCTGTCATACCGATCGTTCCGCCACCGGTGTGGTAACTGGACAGAGTTCCCATATGTTCGTTTCCATCGACCCCGCCCCAATGGCAGCTTGGTCCGTTCGGAGCGATCAAAGTTGCAAAACCGCAGAAGTACGGTCGTGCGTCCCATGCTCGCCCGCCCGTTGGACGGAAATCAGCTCGCACGTCGCCGGTTAGCTTACGAGGATTCACGGTGCTGCGTCGTGCTAAA
>JANLRK010000581.1:0-1736 GCA_031361585.1 Pirellula sp.
CGACCTACCGTGGGTCGCATCTGCCGGGTGCGACTCGCCCAATCTACAAATGCGATACCAAATCAGAAGCATCAAATCGAACCTTCGCCATCGACGCATAGCGATCTTCCACATGCCGATAACCAAGTGCACATCCAACAATCGTCGTATAGTCCCCACCCTCGAGTCCTAGCAATTTATCGTATTCTGCCGAGACAATCCCCTCCATCGGGCAAGCGTCTACGCCTAGCATGGCTGCGCTTGCAAGCAACTGCCCAAGCGCAATGTAAGCTTGGTTGCTGCTCCAGGCCAATTGACGGCCAGCCGCGTTTTGCAAGAATTCAAGCACCACGGTTCGGTAACCAATTAACGACTCTACCGGCACGTTTCGCTGTTCCGCCGTTCTTGCCAGAAAAGCATCCACGTACACTTGGTCAACAGTCTTCCTCGCAGCAAAAACCACCATGTGCGAACAATCGCCAGGCTGAGGTTGATTCCAGGAAATCGCTGGGAGCTTGGCCTTGTTTTCAGGCGAACTAATCACAACGAACCTCCACGGCTGCAAACCAAAGCTGCTTGGAGTCAAAACCAAGCTGCGTTCGATGGCTGCCCAAGTGGTCGCATCCAGTTGCCTAGATGGGTCGAATCGTTTGACCGCGTATCGCCATTGATAGGAATCGATCAATTGTGAAACGCTCAATGATGCCGCGGCCATGAATTGCTATACCTTTCTATGGAAATGTCTGCTAACTCGCAAAGACCCTACTTTGGATCGATTCTACCTTTGTGTCAAGCTCTGCGTGTGCTCACGTAGGTCAGCCTGTCCTCAGGCTGACTTTGTCCATCAGGCTGACTCCGGTCCACTGCCTTTGAATACCTTGCGCCGACAGACAACCAGAAACCCACCACTTCTCAAATGGGGCAGCCAATTGCCTTTTAGTATTTCGCTCGAATGACGATTCAGTCGATACAAGCGTTCGATAACCAAGCCGCTCGCGTTCAAATCCCTTCGCAATTCGCGTTCCGAATAGATGTGCAAAAACATCGACGGCAATCCGCGATATGCATAGACGCTGTCACCCAGCTCCCAATTTGAATCTCGCCTAGCTCGCAACCAATCCTTCATTGTCCGACTCACGCCGCCGGGGTCCCTCAACCACGAACCACGATTGTGGACGTGAACAAAGAACATACCAGTTGAGGTTAAAATTCTGCTCGCGTGTTTAATGAATGAGCGTCGATGCTCGCGGCCTTGTACCATGCCCAGCGAACTGTACATGCACAACACTGCATCGGCAAATCCGTCTGCTAAGCACTCCAAATGAGCCATGTTAGCGCGAATCGCTACGGGCTGTGACCGCAAAATAGATTTGGCCTTGGATTGGAATTCGCAAAGCATGTCCAAACTCAAATCGACACCGACGACTCGCCAGCCCCGGTCTGCAAGGGGAATAAGATTGCGTCCAGTTCCACAACCAACGTCGACTGCAATTCGGCTCGAACCATCCGGCTTAGTTGTGGACTGGCCAAGGTGGTGAGCGATCAACCTCCGATCCAGTTCAAGCAACGGATGCCCCGCGTGAAATCGATCGTAGTCCGTCGCGATTGCGGACTGAGTGACGTAATCCCATGTCCCGCGCGAGACCCCGGCGGGCAACTGCCACGACGCTCGCGTTTGCTTGTTGGATCGATTTGCAGAGTGGACCATGCCCTTTAAATTAGTTCCTTGATGGGCTCGACCATGGACAGACCGCCAA
>JANLRK010000583.1:0-4990 GCA_031361585.1 Pirellula sp.
TCGTTGGAGGCGCCGATCCCGGCGGGCGCCGACAGCACCTGCTGTGCGCTCCAGCTTAAACCATCCCATATTCGGTAACTCATTGCGTTGGTGCTACCGTCTGCATCGTAAACTGCGATCGCGTGACCACTATGCGATTCATAGGCCACATGAATTTCCGTGCGATCCGTTCCAGCGCTGGTGTCCAGGGTTACAGAATTACCCCAACTGGATCCGTTCCAAACCATTGCATAATCATTGGCGGCAGGCGTACCGCTGACTGCCAGGATCATCGAGTCGCTGTTCGGATCCGCGGCCAAACGCATCTGTACCCCTTCCCCTGTCACAGGCGTGGTGATCGTTTGGACCGAAGACCAAGTGGTACCGTCCCAAGTGCGGTAGCTGAGGCTAGCTGAACCTGTAGTCCCATTGTCCCAAATCAGCATCGCGTCGCCGCTCTGCTGCTCGTAGGAGATCTGAAAGCTTCGATATCCCGTTGTTGAAAGATCGACGAGATTGTTGAACGAAAAAACTGTCCAACTGCTTCCGTTCCAAATCTGGCCGTTGATAATACCTGCCGCGTCGACGCCAACAGCGATGACTTCGTTTCGAGTCGGGGCTTCGACGACTTGCGTAATCGTCCAATTGCTGTTTATGGGAGAATTGGCTGTTGTACTGAAAGCACTCCCATTCCATTGGGCGTACTGTAGGTTTGAAGGATTGTCAGTCCAGAACGCCATGCCAGTATTAGCTATAACGTTTTGGGAGAATTCGGAGGTGTCCGTAAGAGTAGTAAACGAAGAGTTACTTTTAGTCGCGATGGCGCTGATAGCGCTACCGGCGGAGACAGAGGCTGACAAAGTCGTTTTAAAGCTCGCATTGCCGCTGCCGTCGGTTGAGGCATTGACAAAGCCTAAAAATTGTTGCCCCTCACCGTATCCCGTAGCGTCCCCAGCCGTGTTGCTATAAAGGCCAATGCGGAAGTAACTGTTGGCCGTGCTGTTTAAGGTTCCAGAAATAGCCACTTTGGAACCCAGAATACTGGCGCTGAGAAGCACCGGATAGTTCTGAAGGTTGTTTGGGCCCGTATCCGCGTCGCCTGAATCGTTGGCGGTTACTCCATCGGCCTTGAGATCGATAGCTAAATCGTTATTGCCATAAATCGAATTGCTTAGTATCGCATTGCCAGTTATACCCGCGGAATTGTAAAGGCCTACACCGTCATAGCCGGCGGCACCAAATCCATTATTGACGATGAGATTGCCTTCGCCTGCTGCCGTTCCGCCCAAACGGTTGTCATGTGGATCACCGGCGGTCGCACCCCCAATGATAAACTTACTGAAAAATACGCCATACAGACTGTTGCCCAAGTTGGCGGCTCCTGTTGCATCAGCGCCAATATAATTGCCGGTGATAACGTTGGCCGTTGCGCTGGAACCCGCAATGCGAATACCCAGTCCATTTCCAGATATTATGTTTCGCGTTGCACTCGTGGTTCCGCCAATCGTGTTATTGGCTGTGTTGTTAATTTGGATTCCATCATTGGCGTTACCGAGTTGCGACATACCCGTCGCATTTGTGCCAATGTAGTTCCCCTGCAAGATATTACTACCAGATTGAAGATCAATGCCTTCATTCGTAAATCGGTTGATGACTAAACCTCGAATGGTGCTGCCGTCACTGCCAGTGCCTAGAGTCAATCCCGTTACATTGGCGCCCGCGCTGGTTCCATTGAGCACAATGACTGGAGTACTGCTGAAACTGGGGTCTGTCCAACCGTCAATTACTACTGTGCCGGTAATCGTAGGCATCGCAGAAAGAACGTTGATCGTGTGCACACCTCCGCCTGTTATATTGAACGCAATGGTATCAGTGCCCGCATTGGAATTGGCATCGATAATGGCTTGACGTAGTGAGCCAGCGCCGCTGTCGTTGGTGTTGGTGACCGTGTACGTCGCGAGAAGTCCGCCGTAGGATTCCTGAAGATGGAGGCCGAAGGCGATTTGGGTTTCGATGGCAGACTGGCGGCTGGAGACTGGATGCTGGAGGTTTAAGGCATGCAGTTCTAACCCCTCACCCCCTGCCCCTCTCCCCGAGTACGGGGCGAGGGGAGCGAGAGAGGTGTACTCCAAGCTCCAATCGCCACCGCGATTGATATCACCCGTCTTGTCGATTGATGCGGCAACATCCGCGCCGGTCAGACGCGCGATAGAATCGATTAGGAATTGCCCTTCCGCACCGGAAGCTACATCGCAACCGTAGATAAGGATGTCGCCGTCTTCACTGAGGGCCATGCCCCATTGCTGCAAGTCGGCTACATGTTCTTGGATATTGCTGGCAGATAGCCATGAGCCGCCAAGCTGAATCATTCCGTCGCTACCGTGTGAGACGAAATGGATCGCACTTAGGTCATGGTACTGCGAAAGGACGCTGTCGATCTGGTCGAAACCGTTTGCGTTGCCATCGATGACGAAGACGGAGATTGATCTGCCTAGAGTATTCGCTTGAGACTCGATGTCCGCGATTAACGAGTCTGAATCGTATAGGCCAGACTGCAGGAAAACAACTTCGTGGACGCTTGCAAACTCTACGCCTTGGTCCTCACTCCCATTGTAGAACAGTTGTCCCAACTGTTCCGGCACTGCGTCCAAAGCGTCTAGTGGCAGCAACTCTTTCGAATGCATGATGCCAGCATGTTCTGGAGCGACAAATCCAGGGACGGGAACAGTTGAGGACAACTGTTCTACACTGTTGCTCGAATCAGAAAATATGCTTTCGAGCCGATCCAAAACGTTCTCGACGTTGCGGATGCTGCCAGCATCCGAACCGACGCTAGCAGCGTCGGCCACGGCAGCTTCGGCCACGGCAGCGTCGGCCACGGCAGCGTCGGCCACGGCAGCGTTGGCCACGGCAGTGTCGGCCACGGGAATAACTCCATCCATGCCCCTGGACGATTTGATCGCGCCCACGATCTTGCTGAAGGACTCGGACTGCATGTTAGGTGCTGCATCCAGTAGAAGCGAATCCCAGTCGTCTTGCGGTATGTGCGACGGACACTCGAATTCACCCAGTGGAGCTGCGACTTCACCCGTCCCAGACGAAAAGAACGGATTCGCGCTGTAAAGAATGCGACTCTCAAGCTCAACAATATCCGGCTTGCTAGCATCCTTAGGCAATTCAAGCGTCGTTAACGACTTAATAATACGATCGAACCGATCCGAGGCATTTTTCAGCCAATCGGAAGCGCGAAGCGCGCAGTAGTAGTCGGTCGCTCTTTTGAAAAGTTTTAAGTCCATTTTGAATCGCTAAGAAAACTTAGGTAGCAAATCCATGCCATGACAGAAGTGTTCGGCCCGAGGCTTCTACTCCGAACGAAACCTACCTGACCGTTTTGACTGAGGTGGCGTTTTCGGTTATAGAAACATTAGCAATTCAAAAATTTGATCCGTTTGTATCAATTGTATCCCGCATTATCCCATTGTAGAACAATTGTCTCAACTGTTCAGGCGCTGCAGAAAAGCTGCCATGTTCAAATGCAAAGCGAGATCCTAGCTAATTCGTGTTAGACAGTTGCAGCCATTTCACGGCTGGAAACAGTTGAGCGACAACTGTTCTATTCTGTCACCTTTGTCTTGATTGTCCCATGTTGGCTTACACTTTACACCTCATACCTCATACCTCTCGTCACGGCAGGATGACGCCGCGTTTCTCCGCGAGTAGACGCATAGCGATCTCAAAATACGGGTATGGGATTTTTGGTCTTCGTTTGCGAGACCACACGAAAACTACGTTGACCATCGATCTTGGGAGTTCTCCGGTTTCGACACGCGCCACAACTTCGTCGAGGAAAGCCTGTTGCTCGGGCAAAAATGTCCGTAGCCCAAAATACAGTTGCTGTTTCAATTCGATCGTATTGAACGACATCATTCGTTCGGCTTCGTTGAAATCCAGTCCGTCCTGAGCACAAACCGAGCCAATCGAAATGGAGGTCAAGGCTGCGAAAATGCCGCTCAAGGTGAAGTTTGCCAGAGTAAATTTGCGTTTCATGATTCTCCATTGCTTTCTAAAATAGCCATCCTTTGCAGTACTGGCTCTGGTCAATCCTTTAAGTCTGGCGACAATACTACTTTCACGACATGAATTACAAGTCAATTGCGGAAGGCTGCGTGAATTGGGTAATCCCGACACTAGAGAATTTTCTTGGCCAGAATCTGGCCGACTTGCAGGAGTGGACTATGGTACTGTTCGGATCGGAGTTTCTATTTGCGATCCGAGCCGAACTTGGACAAGCCCTCTAGAAACGTATACGCGACGAAATGTTACGCTCGATCGAAAGCACTTCGAAGATTTGGCTATCGAAAACCAGATACTTGGCTGGGTAGTTGGTTTGCCCATCCATTGCGACGGGCGCGAAAGCCAAAAATCCGAGGAAGCACGCGATTTCGCTTCTTGGCTATACCATATAACAGGGCGACCGGTTCGATTTATCGACGAGCGGTACACTACTGCACTTGCCAACCGATTGCTTCGAGATGCTGAATTGACACATAAGAAACGCAAGAAGCAGGTAGACAAAGTCGCGGCATTGTTGATCCTGGAAACGTACCTTGAGTCTGCCAAACAACCATCTTTCCATCCATTGCCACTCGAGGATTAGTTTCATGATGAAATCAACTGTCATGCGATTTCAAAATGGAGCATCAATTGCTTTCGCGGTCATCTCGCTCATTTTCGTTAGCCTGTCCTTGATCCAATCGCGTTTGGCAACGGGGCAGGAGCGACCCACGGTAGACAGCAAAGCGAAAGCGGACGAACCAAAAGGCCTAACGAAGTATTTGGGTAGACGTGTTGCACAACCAATGGGTTACATGCACATGAATTGGCTGAGTCGTCCGGAACGCATCCAAGAGGAGAACCCCCAAGAGATGTTGGATCAGCTGAATCTTCGGGACGGTTTGGTTGTATGCGACTTAGGAGCCGGGGACGGGTACCATACACTGCAAATTGCACC
>JANLRK010000601.1:0-13722 GCA_031361585.1 Pirellula sp.
CGTTTGTCTGGAGGGTAGGCGAATGGCTAGCGGCTTCATTGGAAATGAAGTGCCCCGTAAGGGGTTGCGGGTTCGATCCCCGTGCCCTCCGCTTTGACAGTTTGTGACAACAAGGGACATCTGGTCGGCTGTGCTTGGAATGAATGTAGAGGATCACCAATGGCGACATTGATTCTGCATTGCAGTTACTATGCGTCTGATTGAAGTCCCGTTTCTATCGCCTTTATTGAAGTTTTGCCAACTCCCGCTTCCTTGGCAATGGACTTCCAGTTGCCAACGGCCTCACCGACCTGATGGAGGATCGCTGTTGCTGTCAGTTTTGTGATTCCAAACTTTTCCGCCAGTTTTAAGAGATTTGGACGAGCTGGATTTCGTCCTTCGCCCATTACCATAGTGCTCTGCTCGCCTCCCGGCCCGCGCGAATAGGTCAAATCATAGGCAGGACTAACCCGCCAGCCGCCACTCTCATCCATCAAGAATGCAAAATTCTTGGCATGATCGTCTCGGTTTTTCGCGAGAACGTTAAAAGTAGCAATGCGAAACATCTTTTCTACCTCCTTCATGTTTCGGGTAAGCGTGAGAGTTGCCCGCAAGATGTCCTCGTAGTCAAGAGATGGCATTCGATGATCGGAATGGAGCATGCCGGAAAGCGAATGCATGTGAATACGATTGCCACCGTCACGATCAAACCGCTTTACCCCAAAATATCCCTTGCCGCGTTTAGCTTTAAACAAATGGGTGGGCATGACCTCAAGGCCAGCTTCACGAGCCATAACACTGTATGCAAATTCAATTGCTCCAATGTCATTCGGGTCACCTCTTGATCCGAATTTTATAAGCCAATGTTCGAAGTTCTCTGGCAATTCTTGCTGCCCGTGAACGAGTTGTTCCTTATCGGATGACACACCGACCATCACTTTCGGTCGTGCCCCAGCCGAAGAGCCTGATAACTCCAATAGTTCTTGGAAAACCTCTTCGGTTTCCCCAGCTACCACTCGGTCGGTTTCTTCTGCGAGGCGAGTAAGGTCCAGGAACTTGCCATGCGTAACCCTCTCGCTTACGTCCGGTTCGAAAATCAAGGCACCCATTCCGCTAGATCCAACATGCGTTAGCCGATCAAGAGGGCTTAGGTCTTCGGGCGATATGCCATGGCTTTTAAGGGAACGATCAAGCAATAGCCTGCCCCAGCCATCCGGCAAACTGTCATTGAACACGCCAAAGAGTCCATCGAACGGATCAGGCTTTGCTTGAAACGTACCGGCCTTGAGCGGCAACTTGAATGGGGATATCTCAATGCTACTGTCGAGAAATGATCGCTCGTATTGAAAGTAGATCGAACGATTAACTGTTGCCAAGGTTCCAACGGTTATGGGGAAGGGCCCCCTCGCCAACGACACGAGAATTTTTGTTACAGGGCGATACTTCATGTGACCCGCCCACGCATGCGCCCCTTTGATGCGTTTGCATCTTTTATTAAATCGTCGATGGATCGCTCTTCAGTGGGTGCTGAATGGAACAGATCTTTAAACCCTTCCGATGCCCCGAGAGCAATGGCGATTTTGACTAGCGACTCCAACGATATCTTTCCGGTGCGCTCAAATAGCTTGATCGTGCCCAAGCTAACCCCTGAGCGTTGCTCGAGTCCCGCTTGGGTCAGATTCTGGCCAAGCCTCATCGACTTTGAACGCTGTGCAAGCTCAACAACAGTTTCTGTGGATGTATTTAGCATAAGAGATATTATTATAGCTGCAATTTGGCAATTTGCAAGCTAAAAGCTATCGGGCTATCCGTAAATATACCACTCTGTCGACAGTTTTAACGGTCAACCGATTTACCCTTCTATGTTACAATCCCGGGAGTTGTTAGATTAACCTACAGTCGGTAAGGATTGCATCGTCCAGTGGCCAGAAAAAAAGCAGCAAACGACACCAGGGAAGAACCTCTCGAGAAACAGCTATGGAAAGCGGCCGATAAGCTGTGTGACCGACGGTCTACTTTGCGCCAAAACCGACGGTTTTGCGCAGCCAGTTTTTCTTCTTCGTTTTGATTCAAAAAAGAGAGAATCTATCGATTGTCTTACTTCTTTAGCTACTTCTGCTACTTTTTAAGTAACGAGGCCGTGTGGTCTCATTGGCTGGCTTGTCGATGGATCGCTGAGTCGCATACGCGATGATTACCGTCGATCCCGTGGTGCACCACCGACTTCGTGTCGAACTGTAGGGGCTCCAAATATTGGCATCGCAACTTTCAATCGGTGTGCGGCACCGCCGACTGGCACTCACATGGGAGACTCTCAATAGATAATCGTTCACTCCAAAGTCCTGCCCGTTTGAAACACTACAACGATCAATCTGCTTATTCGAAAAGTGCTTTGGATTGTCGTGCTTCGTTGGGGTCAAACTCGGGATTCGGGATGCAGTGTTGCGAATGCGAGAATGCAACCGCGCTGAACAGGCGGCGACAGTGATGCATCCAACGAATAGATAACCACGGTCGCCGCCGCATGTCAGCTTCTGTTGCGAACATTGCCCGCTTCGAAACGCCCTCTATGCCGCTGGTCTGTCAGAAATGGCAACTAATGGGGCCATCCATCGAAAATTCTATCCCCGAATCATTGGGAAGCTCAGTTGTCCGAACTTTTGTAATTGGTAGCGCAATTGCAAAAGCGACTTCGCGTCCGCACTTTGTAACCTCTGTTTCGACTTATCGCACTCGTAGAGCGGCGATTCACACATCGCGATCACGGAAGAACGACACGACCCAGCCTACGCTGATGCTTCACCCACGTATTTGAATGCAATCGTATTGTGTTTTGATTCCTGCCAGCCGATCACGCTCATCTATGAACGCTCTTGAAACCTTCCTGGGCTCGTAGGCGCCCGCCCTGCATTCAACAAGCAAGTTCTCTGCAATGGCCGCAACGAGTATCGCGATTCTTAGGCAAGTGGCAGAACGGGATTTGTCAAACGCTTCAATATGCAAATCCAGCGCGAAGTACGAAGCTGTTTTCTAAATCGAGGCTGCTTGACGATCGCACTCTGTAGAGCAGCTCCCTATTGAAAGCGTAACCAGCTTCGATGAAGCCTAGACGAAAGCCTTGGCGAATTTGATCGGACTTGCCGAATTCCAAGCCGAGCATTAGCCGAATGTCATTGATGTCGATTTCATCGTGCGTTCCGTCGGTTTGTTTTATCGTCCATGCTCCTCCGCCATAGTATCCGGTCAAGTACCACCATACATCCGAATTGCCGAGGGTTGCCACGTAATGTGCAAGCTTCGGCTCCGGAAAGAACAGATCGAATCGAGTATCTTGATTCGGCATCCACAACAGCCCGAAGGCTGGAAGCAACTTGATTCGGTTCCTGTCGAGATAAAAGACGCCCGCTCGGAGAGTAGAGGTCGGTGTTAGACGAAGTCGACCAAGCGCTTTACCTTGAATTCGGATACTATCCGCGTTAATCGCATCGAAAGCGGAAAAGACGCCTACGCGTACCCCAAGTTCCACGCCTAAGGTTTGCTGGGGATTGGTCTCCCAGCCCGAATCCAAAAAGCCGCTAAAGGCCGAGCCCGGTAGGTCCGTGCCAGCCACCGTGGGGCCGTCCCATTCATGCTGCGAATATGAGGGAATGATGTACAACGGCCTAGTACTGTTAAGAAAATTGGGGATCGCAAAGACGAGTGAAACATCACTGTCGTTGGATTCCAATGAATTCGGTTTTTTTCCGTCGAAGCCAGCTGTCCCTGGGAGCCATGTATGTCTAAAACGCGGCCCCTGGAAAAGTCGAATCACTTGATTCGTGCCAGCGTTGAGGTTTGCCCCTGTGCTATTCCACCAGTTGTTCCAGGCATAATTGTTCTGCTGAAAACCGAACGGATTGGTCTGAAAGGGATTCGTCTGGTAAGGATTTGCTTGGAGAGGATTTACTTGGAGAGGATTTACTTGGTATGGGTTTGCTTGGTATGCGTTTCCCTGGTTTGGCAGATTCCAAATGGGATTGCTCGGAGGCGGTACACCCGTTCCAGGGAACAATACACCCGGAGCACTGTTTGGATAAATGCTCGGTGGAAACGTTGGAGCGCCTTGAGGGTTGCTGAAGGGATTGGGATTGCCAAAGGTCGAAAACGACGGATTCCCATAGGATGGAGCGCCATAGATTGGAGCGGATGGTTGGTTCCAACCCAACAAGTTTCCGAGGTTCCAGCCTGAATTGGGCACCGTTCCATAAGGATTCGGAGAAGTCATGATCGGTGCTGTGCTTGGCCGAAATGTAGCAGCATAGGGATCGATAGCTGAGGGTCCTGCCGGAAACATTCCATTTGGCTGTGGATTTCCTTGCCAAGGGCTATTTTGGTAAGGAAGTTGCGCCGTCAGCTGTCCCAAACAAACCACTGGCGCAGCAACGATCCATAAGCAGATCGATAGCCCCCAATAACGTTGGTTTCGTGTTGAACCCACAGCGAATTCCTGAGTATTCCGAAAATTGAGAGCTCCTGTTTCCGACTCCCAATCAAGAGTGAATACTTCTTTGCAGGGATCGCGGTCAAGCTTTCTTGAATAAATCCATCGATAAATACGGAAATATCGGGATTCAGCGTTTGTCCGCAGCCTTCTCATTTCGCCCATTTCTCGCAAATTGTTGCTAATGGCGAGGATCGCAACTATCCTAGATCTCAGCGGCTAGGAATAATTTCTCCGCAAGACTTCTCATTTCCCAAATTGCTTCGCAACCCAAGGGTCCTTTGGCATGCGTCTTCAAACCCTAACTAAGTTTTTCTTCACCATCGCGTTTGCGTGTTTTCTGTCGATCCCAACGAGTTTTGGGCAATTTGGCGGAGGTGGTCAAGGTGGCGGTGGCCAAGGTGGCGGCGGCCAAGGTGGGGGTGGCCAAGGTGGCGGCCAAGGTGGTGGGGGAATAGGAGGTACAGGCTCCGGAGTTGCGGGTATCGATATCGATGCTGCGGGAGTTCTTCGCGTCTCTCAAATAGACCCTTCGCTTGCGTATGTGCAACGCCAACAAACCCTGCAGAGCAAACCGCGTGGTTCTGTTCGTTCCTCGCCTTTGCGGTATGTTTCTTTGAACCGATTGGAAGCGTTTGTTTCGAAGCAGATCGATCACGGCAATCCGATAAGCGACGAAGTGTTAAGCCTAGCCGGACTTAGTCGACTGGAATACGTGTTCTACTTGGCTGACTCTAAGGATATTGTCATTGCAGGACCAGCTGATCAATGGCATTTGGATGCAAACAATCGCCTTGTTGGACTCACGACTGGAAGACCGACGTTGAGACTTGAGGATCTTATCGTGGCGTTACGAGCATTCGCGTCGAACGCTGACCCTGTTAGCGTCATTGGTTGTTCCATTGATCCGACGAAAGAAGGACTCAAAAGATACAATCAGTATCACGCGTCGTTCGGTGGGCAATTGCCACCTGGTGCCGACCCTCGACAAATCGCCCTCGGTTACAAAGAATCGCTTGGCCTTCAAACGATCACCATCAAAGGTGTTCCAAAAACAACCCACTTCGCACAGATTCTTGTGGAAGCGGACTACCGCATGAAGCTGATTGGCATTGGCCTTCAGGACCCGATTATTCCACTCCAGAGTTGGATTGAAAGAACGTCGCCAGGGGCCAACGCTAATTCGTTACAACGTTGGTACTTTCAAGCTGACTACAGCTCGGTTACTACCAACGACGCCGGAACAGCTTTGCATCTGCAAGGTCGCGGGGTCAAGTTAAGCGGTGAGAAAGAAAGCGTCCAGAAAAGCGGTGACCGAACGCGTACTGGTAACACAGGCGACCAAGCTAGCAAAGGCTTTACCAAAGAGTTCACGGAAAAATTCGACAAGCTCGCCGATGTTACTCCGGTGTTCTTCGAAATGCGAAACTTGTTCGACATTAGCATTGCAGCCGCTTTCATTCAAGATCGCAACCTCTACGAAAAATCAGGTTGGAAACTTGGGATTTTTAACGACGAAACCAAGTGCCGCGTTAACACAGCCACTGGGGTAAGCCAAGTGGAAACAGCAGTCAACGCGGTTTGGAAGAATTCCCAACTCGTCACTCCCATCGGAGGCGGTGTCCATATTGCTGCCAGAAAATTAGTCGACCCATCTGCCACGAAAGTCGATAAGGAACTCGACACTCAACGTGGAAAGGGCTCCGCACCCGCGGATCTCGCGGCTGACCAGTGGTGGTGGGATTAATTCGAAATTGGCAACGAATCTAAAGCTTAGATGAAAGCAACTATCAACGGACTACGAATTGCGATAGTTGCACTGGCCGGTTATTGGGTTCTTCTTTTCATTGGGACGCACTTACCGCCCAATGAGTTGCTCTCTCAATTGCGAATGAATGACAAAGTTATTCATGGATGTGCCTTCGCGGGACTTGCGTTTCTATTGGCTTGGGCAATTCCGACCGACATGTCCAAGCTGCACCAAAACACTTGCATCGCAGCTCTGATTTCGGTCATCTACGCAGGTTTAGATGAAGTCCTCCAAATCCCAGTCGGCAGAACTGCAGATTGGAAGGATTTCGCTGCCGATTGTGTTGGAGTTTGCATAGGATTGGCGGTCTATACCTTTGCTCGTGCCGTTATCCTCAAAGCCGACTGGAAACTTTTTCGCGATCCAGCGCAATCGAAATGAAACGAGCGGCTAGTAGCGCAGAGTTCGGCGCGGAGTTCACTTCATGCCAACGTACTTTTAGCGCCCAACGGCTCACGAAAGGGCAATGTGAGTGGCATGCCGAGGGCCAACTCTGCTACAATAACGCGTTAATCTGACACAAAAATTGCGGCCCATTCTAAATTCGCTAATGCCTGATCTCGCAATTATCGACCCACTTTCTTCCTCTGCTCTTACTAACCGTTCGAGTCGCTTCGTCTACGTGGATGATAGCGTTCGACTGTTCCTACTGGCCGCTGTCTTTTGGGGGTTTGCCACTGGGCTAGTAGGAGTTATGGCCGGACTTCTTCTATCGATGCCAGGGATCTTTCGAAATCTGAACGAAGCGATTCAATCCAATGTAACTTTTGCACGCGTCAATTCCGTGCAGTCGAGCCTCTTCCTTTTTGCGTTTGGTGGCAACGCAGTTTTCGCAGGTATTTATTACAGCATTCAGCGACTTTGCAAAGTTCCGCTGTGGAGTGGTGCAATCGCAACTATCCACTTTGCTGCGTGGCAATTCGTCCTCGTTGCCATGCTTTTCTTGCAACTTGCCGGTTTTGCTCCAGGCCGATCGCTTACCGGTGCACCTTGGCCGACAGACATCGCATTTGCCTTGATTTGGATTTGTTTCTTTGGCTTCAATTGCGTGATGACCATCGCAAGACGACGCGAGCGGCATCTTTACGTGAGCTTGTGGTTCTACATGGCCGCCATTTTGTCCGTTGCCTTTTTGCAGATTTCTAGCTCTTTAGTAACATCGTTTACGGGAGTACAGGATGCTTGGATTCAGAATTGGTATTCGCTTAGTCTCGGCGAGTATTTATTGACGATGCCGTTCCTGGGCTTCATGTACTACTTCCTACCTAAGGCGGCGGATCGCCCACTTTATAGCTACAAATTGAGCATCGTTCACTTTTGGTCGACGATGCTCTTATTGATTTGCACAAGTTCAAAACAGCTTCACTATACCCCCATTCCAGAATGGGCAAGCACTTTTGGAATGCTTTGCGGAATCATGCTTTGGATGCCGTCTTGGGCGGGTGTCGTTAATGGACTTTCCACGTTGTCTGGTGCGTGGCAAAAAGTGAAGCAAGATCCGGCTCTTCGATTCATGGTTGTCGGTCTTGTCGTCTATGGCTTCACTTCCTTCGAAAGCTCCATACTGTCGATCAAGAGCATTCAAGCGATGGTTCACTACTCCGATTGGGAACTCGCACATTTGCACGCTGTTGCGATGGGCTGGCATGGTTTCATGGCGTTTGGGATGATCTACTGGTTGCTACCCCGCTTGTTCGTGACTCGGACTGTCGGGCTAATCAATGCACACTTTTGGTTGGCTTTGGTTGGACTATTGCTAACCACCTTTACCGAGTACTGTTCTGGTTTTATCCAAGCACAAAAATGGAGCCAGTTAAGCGAGTTGGGACGTATTCAGTATTCATTTATGGAGACCCTTCAATCGGTTGCGAGTTTTTGGTGGATACGGTTGTTTGGGGGTATTGTTTACCTTGCCGGAATGCTCTTGTTGGTTTTGCACATTTTGCAACACTTGTTCGCAAAGCGTATTCGAACGGAAGCCAAAGTTCAGCCAGCTCTACAATATGATGACGAACGACTTGATTGGCCCGCAACCGCCAGCGCGCTCACTGGGAAGCCTGTATTGGACATAGCAGCCAAACTCGACCAGTTCGCTATGTTGAATTGGCATCGCAAGCTCGAGCGTCAGCCGCTTCGTTTTGCAGTGTGTATCGGCTCAGCAGTTTGCTTTTTGAGCCTTATCCAGTGGATCCCGATTTGCGCTTCCAATTTGTTTCAGTCACCCATTGCCTCTGTGCAGCCGTATACTCCGCTTGAGTTGCTTGGACGAGACATTTACATTTCTCAGGGATGCCAAAATTGCCATTCGCAATTGATTCGACCGATCGTTCATGAATCCCAGCGATATGGTCCAATCAGCCAAGCGGGCGAGTTCGTTTTTGATCGACCTGCGCTTTGGGGCAATCGTCGTGTTGGACCAGATCTTGCACGCGAAGGTGGTGGAAAACAAAGTAGCTTTTGGCATTGGCGGCACTTCGAAAATGCGTCTACGGTTACTCCGGGAACAGTGATGCCGGTTTATCAGAAAATGCTTTCCGAAAAACTTCCAATCTCGGCAATCGGCAAAAGGATATTATCCGAATCCGACTTAGGCACGCCCTATGATTTGACACTTGAGGAAGGAGAAACCATGGACATCAAGTATCAGGTCCTGGCGCAGAAACAGGCCGAATCCATTGCCGCAGAAATCATCGGCCAGGGAGGACCGGTCGCCTATCGAGGTACACTCATTAAAGACACTGCCGTCATTGCTCTGATTGCATACATACAGCGGCTTGGTACTGATCTTTCGCGGCCGGTTCCTTTGGTGCCGACCCAAGAAACCAAAACCAATTAAGCGAGCCAAACCGCGATGATTCAAAATCAATTTCCAGCTTTGACCAGCGACTATGATGGAATTCAGGAATATACCAATCCAATTCCCAAATGGTGGAAATCGATTTTCCTAAGTACAATCGCAATCGCTCCTTTCTACGCATTGGTTTTCCATTCCGGCGCGCCTGGTTCGACGCAGATCGAAAGGTTTCAGGCAGCGATGGACGCCAACACTCGTAAACAATACGAGGAGATTGGGAACCTTGCGAGCGACGAAGCTACGATGATAGCGTATCTTCAACAGCCGAAGTGGGTTGCCGTTGGCGGATCGATTTTTAAAGCGAATTGTGTTTCTTGCCACGCCGCTGAAGGAGGCGGAAACGTCGGTCCCAATCTTTGCGACAATAGTTACAAGCACGTCAAACAACTCCCCGACATCATCAAAATCGTCAATGAGGGGGCCGGCGCCGGAGCTATGCCTGCTTGGGCTAAGCGTCTTTCACATCCAAACGATGCGGTTCTGGTATCAGTCTATGTTGCAAGCTTGCGCGGCTCGACACCTCAGAATCCCAAAGGCCCAGACGGCAGCCCTATTCCTGCTTGGCCGAGATAGATCGCTAACACGACCGGTCGCTTATACCTACACCATGTTTACTGGCATCCTTCTGGCTTCATCAATCACTTCGATGCATCGATGGATCTCATTTCACCAATGAATACAGAGCGTTATGGCTGCAAAAACAAATAGTGCCCATCGACCTCTTTTTTGACTGATAGGATGGTCAGTTTATCTTTCACATACGCTCGCATCGCATCGTCCAGCTCGAACTTGCACCGGTCGAGTCCCTCGATGGTGTACAGCCCTTTAAAAAAATCCGTTCGGCCATTGATAGCGGACAAACCTTGGTTTGACTCCTTATCGAGATAGTCGTACTGAGATTGCACAAGCTGTTCGAGCGATCGAACTTCTGCCGTGAATGTTTCCATAATATTTTTTCGAATTTCCAGCTCCGTCGGCGATATCGACTGTTGCCATTTCGCAACCCATTGCCGGCGTTGTTGGAGTGAACGCTTGATGATTTTGAGCATGCGTGGGTCGGTACTAATTGCGATGTGATCGAATTCGTGTCGAAGCAGTTTTGAATCCCAAGGCGACGTCGGGGCAAACGTCGACTGAAAAAAAACTCTATGATCCAGTTTGACCTTGGGCTGTTCCATCCAAGCGACGATCTTTGCCTGCCAAGCTTGGGTTTCAATGTCATAACCAAGCAGCTGATGGCGGAACTTGAAATCATAATCTATGGAAAACTGAAAAACTGTCAGTGCCGTCTTGCCAGCTTTACGCACGCGATCATCATCGACCAAAATACTGACGTTTCCAAGATCGATCAATCGAACGAATTCGCCAGGGGCTTCGGCCAACCAAGGATGCGGCTTTCCCGGTTGCGCAAGCAGCTGACCAGCCGATGCCGCAAACAGGAGGCCAACGGTGAGCAACACAGCCCTCATTCTCAATCGCGGATCGCTAAAGATTTGCATATTCAATCAAGTTAACGTTGTATTGCAAATAGTCGCAAATGCGCAATGGATTGTAACACCAATTATGCATGGAAGGGGGCAAGCAATTGAACAACTTGGGCGGCCAGAATAATGACTACTCACTTGTGCTGGAGTTGTGGAACGGGTTGCTCGCAACGACCAGTGCCGGGCTTGGGCTGGCCTGAGCGGCACAATGAAAGATCTCTTGTCCCAGAGCGCACCGCCGCGTACCGACGACGCCGAAGTCAATAGTTCATTTCGTACCGCATCGCCGGAATGCGGTAGGAATGGCGGAGCCACCAGAACGGCGCTATCGAATTGCACAGCTCTCTCTTGGCGATCGGTTTCGACTGCGATGGTTTTTATGAGCGATGTGACCCAAATCTTGAACCGTTTAGAAAATGGTGACCCAAATGGCGCGAGCGAATTGCTACACCTCGTTTACGACGAGTTGCGATTATTAGCGCGACAAAAATTGGCTCACGAACTGCCTGGCCAAACTCTTCAGGCCGTAGCTGGATTCGCAAGAATTCAGAGCTCACTGAATTCTTGCGAATCCAGCTACGAATCCTGGTGCATTTTTTCCTTCCACTTGCCTTAGTTAGCTGATTTACGCATTACCATTGATGTTAATCAGATAGGGGGAAATGCTCATGGAACCTGATCACGACGTCAGATCAGGCAATAGTGCATGCCGAGACTTGCTCAAGATCGAGCCTCGTCCCAGCGAAACGCGACGGCTACTTCACAACAGTTTGATCGGACTCGCTGGGACTCACCGAAGATTAAATCAATTCGATTTGGCGATCAAAGACTATCGGTGATACTAAGAACGCGCCAAGGCGCCACGCTTTTCTTGAATGGTTTGAAGCAATTGCTTCTGCGGGGCAACGAACTTAGCGACACCTTGTTCCATAAGCGTCTTCTCCATATGCGGAACGTCAACCGCTTTGTCTAATTCCCGGGCAATCGATTCGCTAATCATCTGGTCTACTTTTTTTGTGAAGATTTGGTTGCTGGCGGACACAGCGGCGTTCGTATCGGGCGGATTCGTTTGAATATCCGAGCCAGCGAGGGCTGAAACGTATTTCCAAGGGGCATCGGATGCGTTCTTTGTTCCGGTGCTAGCAAAAATGATTTCCTGCTGTAACGGTGTTGAATGCTCCTTCCAAAATTTTTGATTTGCAGTCCAAATTCGTTTCGCATTGAGGATCCCATACTGACCTTGCGCCTCGGCAGAAAGCTGCTTGCAATTGTCCGCTGTGTACTGATCGATTCGGGAAACAAAAATGCTGTAGACACTTTTGAACGCCTCGAGTGATTTGCGGCGTTTTGCGCCTCGCCAAACTGCATCCCTAGCAAGTTCATACTGCCGCATCGTGAAGATCAACGTAACATTGATTGTGACTCCTGCGGCTGCCAATTCCTCTAAAGCATCCAGTCCGGCAGGAGTAGCGGGCACCTTAATCATCCGATTGTCGTGTCCCGCGGCCCATTTCTTGCCGAGAGAAATATACTTAGAGACGCGTTCTGTGTGCGGCATATTCACCGCTGGGTCTTCTAAAAGCGGATCGAGTTCGAAACTGACCCATCCTGCGTTTCCTTTGGTTCGTTGCCAAACGGGATGGAATTCTCTTTGTGCTTCACTCACCAAATCATTGGTCATACTCCAACACACAGCGGTATCGTCCTCGCCAAGATCAACATAGCGTACGATCGATTCGTCAAATCGCCCAGTTCGAATGAGACCAGAAATAATAATTGGGTTGCTGGTCGCCCCCACGGCTCCCCAGGCAAGGTTCTGGGCAACCAACGTTGGGTCAATCGAGTCCAAGTAAAGGTTGGTTCCGCTATCAATAAGTGATTGGATCGAGGCATTCTTCATTTTTAAGTCCTTATGCGATGATGAGGGTTTGAGAGTTTTTGCCAACGAGAAAACACTATAGTAAGCTTCTAAACGTTCGGCCAACAGCCCGCAACGACCTGTGACAAACCTAAAGCAAAGGAAAACATGCAAATTATAGATCTGCGAAGCGATACCGTTACCAAGCCAACACCAGGCATGCGCGAAGCTATGATCCACGCTCCAGTCGGCGATGATGTTATCGATATCGACCCTACGGTCGTGGAACTGCAAGAACGGATTGCACGCCTACTTGGTAAGGAAGCAGCCATTTTCATGCCTAGCGGCACAATGACGAACCAAATCGCTCTGCGGATACACTGTTCTCCAGGGGATGAGTTTATTTGTGAGTCCGGTTGCCACATCTACAATTACGAACAGGGTGCCTTTGCTCAACTCAGCGGTCTCGTCGCCAAAACGATCTCTGGCAAAAATGGCTTGCTTGATTTGGAACAATTGATTGGCAGCGTTCGGCCAGACAATGAACATATGGTCCACACCCGATTGCTGTGCCTCGAAAACACGCATAACCGCGGTGCAGGCAAAATCTATTCCTTAGCTCGCATTCAATCGCTTTGCGACTGGGCTCACAGCGAAGGGCTCAAAACGCACTTGGACGGTGCTCGCCTTTTTAACGCTTCGGTGGCTACCGGCGTATCCTTGCAATCGTATTCCGAACCCTTTGAGTCGGTGAGCGTCTGCTTCAGCAAGGGACTCGGCGCTCCGGTTGGCTCGTGTTTGGTCGGCTCTCGCGAATTCATTTCAAAAGCTCGACGTGCAAGGAAGCTTTTTGGTGGTGGCATGAGACAAGTTGGAATTGTGGCTGCCGGTGCGCTCTATGCTCTGGAACATCATCTAACTCGCTTGTCCGACGATCATGACAATGCAAAGTTGCTCGCCCTCGCAATCAGTCATTGTAAATCGCTCTGCCTCAGCGACGATGAACCCGATACCAATATTGTCATCTTTCACATTGCCAATGAGTGGGGCACCGCCGCGCAGTTTTCGGAATCGCTGCAAAACCTTGGCGTTCTATCTCTCCCATTCGGTCCACAAAGCGTTCGGCTCGTCACGCATTTGGACGTTTCTCGCGATCAAATCATAAAGGCTTGCGAAGCGATCGCCAGCGTCGCCAAGGATCCACTTCCATCCCCTATGACTCGGGGTTAAACACATGGGAATGAGCAATCACCATCA
>JANLRK010000661.1:0-3699 GCA_031361585.1 Pirellula sp.
TCGAGTCGAAATTGTCCGCTAGCAAGCTCCGCCAAGTTCGCGCTTTCTCCACTTACGACGATTTCAATTTTCACAAAGAGAAAGCACTTCTGATCGATACGTTTCCCAAAGAGTGACGCACCCATGCGGCAGTCATGATACATCTTAGATTGAACGCGCATCGAGCAAGAACTACCCGCCCTCATCTGGACCTAAGTTGATCCTACCATAGGTCACTTTCACAAGTTGGTTCAAAACAATGACTGCATTGGATCTGACCGATTCGACGAAGCCTGCTAAATCTGATAAACAGATGTTCTCGTTTTCAGTTCGCCCTTACAATTCATTTGATTAAATGTATTCTACAGCCGGTGGATGGGTCCTGGTCGGGGCTGTTGTGAATGTGGGATTGGTGCGATGTGGAAGCGCGCAAGCCCAAGGACCTATAATTGAAGGCACTTCGAGCAATGCTTCGGACCAAAAAGCTTTAGCAGCCATCTCCATCGCGGATGAACCGAAGTACATCGACCCGATCGAGCTGGTTCCAGAGGCGCTGCGGACCAGAGTGACTCACTCATTCCAGGAGGTTCTCTTGAACGAAGTCGCTGCCTGGATCCAAACAGAGACAGGCTTGAACATCGTGCTCGACGAACGGGCGCTGGATAACAAGGGGTATTACCTAGCGAACTGGTGAACGAATCGCTTTCCGACGTTCCCTTGTATCAATTCCTTGATCGATTGGAACGGATCGGAGGGGATTGGAGTTTCGAGGGAGGCATGGTCCCTCTGCTCCCACCACATGCGAGCCTTCGGAATGTCCAATACAACATCGGGGACTTGCTCGATCTAGAGTTCAAACCTGATATGTTGATTTCCGCTTTGACGTCGACCCTAGCGCAGGACTCGTGGGTGGAAAACGGCGGGGTTTGCACAGCGGTTCTCCTCTGGAATGTTCTGTTCGTACGACAGGTACCGCGAACCCATCGACGAGTGGTTGCGTTCCTGGAAGTGCTTCGCCATCCATCCCGTCGAACGTGGATCGATGAACCCCAGGAGCACGCAACGGTAGTGTCGACACTGGACACAGTAACATCCATTCAATTCAAGGGAACTTCACTCGCGCAGGCTATCCAATCACTCTCGGATCAACGCACTTTCTGGCCAAAAAGTTAGTTTCAGTGACTTAAGATTTGTCAGGTTTTTTAGTTCACTCAGGCCTGCAGTGTCGATGCTCCGAAAAAGTACTCCTTCAATGGTGAGTTGTTGCAAATTCGTCAGCTTGCTTATTTCCCGCAGATTCACACCACCACTAAAATTGGTGATTTGAAGTGACCTTAGTCGAGGCAAGGAAATCAGATTGGACAATCCAGCGCTGGTTATCGATGTCCTGCGGAGGTCGAGCGACTCAAGATTGGTTAAGCGTACTAGCTCCAACACTCCAACATCCGTTATGGGGCAAAAGTCAAGAGAAAGTTGCTTCAAGCTTGTCAAAGTCGATAAAGTCTTCAGGCCAGCATCCGTTACCTTTGTTTGGCCAAGATCAAGCGATTCTAAACTCTTAAGTTCTACGACAGACTCAATCGCTTCATCTTTGATTTTTGGGCCTCTTAGAAGTACTTTAATGACTGGACGATCTGGTCGTTGTCTGTCCGCGACTGCGTTTCCGCCGAGGCTCTTTAGTACTCTCAATGCTGAAGCTTCATCGGCGCAGCATAGCGAAGGAAGAATGGGAACGAACAGAATGGCATTCCAAGTTCCTGCAGCGTTGGATAGGTGTTTCCAAAACCTTAATGGGAGCAACCGAAGTAATTGGGTCGATCGACTCTTCATTTTTCCTCTTTTAAGGCTTTCAACCAATTAGAGTCTGACTGAATCAACGAACATACATACCAAATGCCCAACGAGCATCTGTACCCGACACAGTTACCTTACCAACTAACCTTCAGGCTGAATTCTTTTGCATCGCACAAAGCTGTGAACTAGCCTCGCAACAGTTCGCGGAAATACGATCGGGCTTCGGAAGCAACCTGATCTTGAAGGACGACATAGGGATGAACAGCGACAACGTGTGGACAAGGGAAAACGTTGGTGGGCTAGGAATTGGGACGGATTTAACTTCCCAAACTGTGGGCGGTGAAGCGGTCCAGGACGGCTAGATTGGTTTGCTCCATGTCCACAGAGGGGTGCTGTCGCTGAGCGGCTAGATTCTGCGAGATCGCGACAAACTCGTTAACAGAAGTTGGCCAGCACAAACATGTGGACATTGAAGCTGGTGAGTTCCTTCGCCTGTTTTACTTTGATGATGCGGACTCTGACTGATTGTTAGGCACGCTCATGGCGACGCGGAAGCCGCTTCTACTGATTCGAGTCGACGGATCGCCCCCGTACCGATGCGCCGACCGGCAATGGCCATCACCGAAGAGCCAGTTGCCGCCCCGGACTACCCGGGACGAGCCCTCACTTGGACCATAAGGATCGGTCGCCTCATTCGATGGATAGGCCCCATACCAATCCTGGCACCACTCGCAAATATTTCCGTGCATGTCATACAAACCCCATCGGTTTGCCTTCTTTTCGCCTACTGGATGGGTCCTGCCAGCTTGACCTTCACCGAACCAGGCATATTCCTCAAGTGATTCCGTAGAGTCACCAAAACAATACGCGGTCGTGCTATGAGCCCGGCAAGCGTACTCCCATTCGGCTTCTGTTGGTAATCGATACTGACGTCCAACTGCCTTCTCGTTTGTTAATTCCGAAAGCTTCCTACAGAATAAGACCGAATCGTCCCACTTGATTGAAGTCACCGGATAAAGGCCCCTGTCACCTTTGAGAGGCAGCAAGAACGTAGAATTCTCTCCCATCACTTTTTCATATTGTCCCAGGGTCACCTCGAACGCGCCAAGGTAGTAGGACTTGCTAATTGTCACCTCATGAGGCGTCTCATCTTCATTCCTACCCTCTTCAGATACAGGGGAGCCCATCGTAAACGATCCACGATGTATCAGCACCAGCTTCACCCCGATGCTGTTGGTGATTTCCTTGAGCTGCTGAGCGCTAGCAGGGATAGCCGATCCAAATACGAGCAAGATGGACAACAGTACAGGACGCATTGGTTGTCTCTCTAGGCGTGGGCGAAATTGATCCGGAGATGATTGACGGAGAATGATTGTTGTAACGGGTTGAGCAGTGGAAGGCAAACATTTGTGGACGTGGGGGATTCGCAAGGAAATGACGACTGGCAGCGTACGAATCTTGGCCAACTGTGGAATGGGATTTGGTCGGAGCCGAGGGAATCGGCTAGCGCCATGTCCACATTGGGGTGCTGTCGGTTTTCGACTGCGACTGGCTGGAAGGCGACAAACTGGTTAACAGCAGTTGGCCAGCACACACCAGTGAACATTGGAAACTGTCGGCAAGCGACGAATCTTGGACGACGAGTTTAAGTCCGATTCCCAACGGACAGCACATCTTCTGTGAACATGTCGTAATCCTCAGGCAAGTTGGAAACGAGGTTGTTACTATTGCGATGATCGAACGCGGACAGATTCAAATATCGCGCAAAGCAGTCAACTAGACTCGCAACAGTTCGCGGAAATACGATCGGGGTTCGAAAGCAACCCGATAGCGAACAGCGACAGAGGGATGAACAGCTATAACGTGTGGACGTGGAAAAACGTTGGTCGGCGATTAATTGAAGGCTTAGAACTGTCCCAAACTGTG
>JANLRK010000729.1:0-2399 GCA_031361585.1 Pirellula sp.
TCGCAGCATCCGTTTCGAACAATAGCGTCGCCATCCTTGGCCTCGTGTGTGCAATAGGGGGATTTGATCTACAACTATAAAGTCCAGCCTACACAATTTCTTGAAACGTTACGACACTAATTTCCCGCACGATGCTTACCATCTCTACAGCTTTCTGGGCTCCTTTAAATGCGCTCGGGTTGACGTCCATCACCGTTCCATATTGTTCCTGTGTCACTTCATAATCGCCAAGATAGTACCCATTGCTGATCGTGACTAAATGCGGCGTCTCGCCTTCATACCTACCCATCTCCCCTACGGGCGAACCCATCGTGAAAGTGCCAGCATGAATCAAAACCAATTTCATCCCGACGCTGTTGGTAATCGACTCCGCAACTACTTTCACTTCGGTACTATTGGCGATCGCATTAGGAACGGTATTCAAATCAGTTCTGTTAGCGATCTCTTTCGGAATTGTCTTTAAATTCTCGCTTTTCGTAATCTCATTTGGCACGGTGGCAGGCGGACTCAGAACCACGCGGAAGCCGAGGTATGAGTTTCGAAACATTTGATCGTCCCCTTCGCGACGCGCTGCCCGGCAATCAACTTCTTTACTTTTCCAACTGCCACCTCGAAACACTCGTACAGACCCGCTTATTGGACCTTGCGGATCTGCGATAAAATCTGATTGATTCAAACCAAACCAATCCTGGCACCATTCTCCAACATTCCCGTGCATGTCATACAATCCCCATTGGTTTGGCTTTTTCAACCCCACGGGACTTGTCCGATTATCAGGCCGTAAAAAATGGCGACCACGTCCATTGAACCAAGCATATTCTTCGAGTGATTCCTTAGAGTTACCAAAAGAATATGCAGAGCTACTTGTGGCACGGCAAGCATACTCCCATTCAGCTTCGGTCGGCAATCTATACTTTCGTCCGATTGACTTTTCCTCAGGCAATTCGGACAGCGCCTCACAAAAAGCAACCGCATCATTCCAAGTCACCATCTCCACGGGAAAATTGCTGGTGTCAAAATTATCCATCCGTTTCTTTTGAAAGAAGCTGGGATTGGTCCCAATGACGCCCTCGAATTCGGACTGTGTTACTTCAAATACACCAAGGTAATAGGGTTTGCTTATAGATACTTCGTGAGGCAACTCCTGCAACTCTTGCCTGCCTTCCTCTTCTTTATGCGACCCCATCCTAAACGACCCAGCATTTATCCGAATAAACTCCATCCCGATGCTGTTGGTAATCTCCTTGAGCTGCTGAGCGCTAGCAGTGGAGCCAAGCCAGATGACGAAGAGCAAGACCAATGATCGCATTAGCAACTCCCTCATTTGGTTGATGCCGACTCCGGTTGTTTAGCAGGCAGACTCATGGCAACGCGGAAGCCGATGTCACCTAACCCAGGATAGCCAACTTCACTTCGGCTTGAAGCCCTGCAGCCAATTGCGAGAGTTCTATACGATCCGCCACGAGCAACATGTGCACTGCTTCGTGGAGGGCCTTTAGGATCAATTTGCTCGCCTTTTGGATAGATCCACCAATATCCATCATGGCACCACTCGGAAACATTACCGTGCATGTCATACAATCCCCATCGATTAGGCTTCTTCTCGCCTACTGGATGGGTTCCTCGACGACCGTTAAACCAAGAATATTCCTCAAGATCGTCCTCCGAGTCGCCGAAGCAATATGCAGCACTGCTAGTGGCGCGGCAAGCGTACTCCCACTCGGCTTCTGTCGGTAATCGATACTCCCGTCCAGCTGTTTTCTCCTCTGGCAATTCCGATATCTTCTTACAAAAAGAAGCAGCGTCGTCCCAACTCACCTTTTCCACAGGGTTCTCCGTTTCTTTGAATTGGCTCGGATTGTTTCCCATCACTTTTTCGTACTGATCTTGCGTGACCTCGTATATGCCTAGGTAAAACGATTTGCTGATCGTGACTTCGT
Organism: Pirellula sp.; assembly: GCA_031361585.1. Taxonomy (GTDB): domain Bacteria; phylum Planctomycetota; class Planctomycetia; order Pirellulales; family Pirellulaceae; genus JBKCUI01. The sequence goes on from JANLRK010000729.1 coordinate 1,941, forward strand.
GAGGTAATTCGTCTTCCCTTCGTCCCCTCTCACCAACAGGCGAACCCATCGTAAACGACCCTGCATTTATTCTAACGAATCTCATCCCGATGCTATTGGTAATCTCCTTGAGCTGCTGAGCGGCTGCAGGGGAGCCAAACACGAGAATGGTGATCATGGTAAAAGCTCGCATAACGTTTTCTCCCCTTACTTTGATGATGCCGACTCTGGCTTTTTGACCGGCAGGCTCATGGCGACGCGGAAGCCGATGCAAAAGGTGCGAGCCGACTGATCGCTCCCCAATCTAATCGCCGACCGGCAAAGGCCAGCGCCCAAGGCCCAACTGCCGCCCCGGAGCACCCGGGGCGAGCCCCCGCTAGTAGGACTCTTTGGATTCGTTGCCTCACCTGCTGGATACCTAGCATACCAGTCCTGGCACCACTCAAAGACATTACCATGCATGTCGTACAAACCCCATCG
>JANLRK010000018.1:0-6264 GCA_031361585.1 Pirellula sp.
GCCAGCTGCGACCAACGGAACATTGTCGACAACTGCCGAAACCAACCCAATGATCACTGCGATAATGGATTGATTGCCAATCGAGTCTTGAAGCATGACTGCGATGTTCTTCAAGATCTCGACACTTCCAAGCGCACCTACCGCCAAAAGAATCCCGAGAAAGAAAAGGATGCTGGACATATCCACCCTACGAAGGGCTGACAGCACTCCAGTCGAACTCCGCGTTTTGTCATCCATCGTATGACCAACGAACTCCGAAGCAAGCCACAAGACTCCCAAGCTCAAGACCATTCCCATAAAAGGGGGCAAGTGCGTGTAGGCTTTGAAGACCGGGACCGACACTAGTCCGAACAGGCCGAGGACCAAGAATAGTGTTCTGTGCCAAGGCTCAATCGTATTGTCGTCATCCGCGTCTCTTTCATGAGAAACGGGGGGCAACTCCCCCTTCATCCATCTCGATGCAATCATCAATGGAACCAACAAACAAATGAAGCTTGCAAAAAACAGGTCTCGCATTACTTCGACTGCGCCAATCTTGTTCTTGACCCAAAGCATCGTTGTGGTGACGTCGCCGATGGCCGTCCATGCTCCACCTGCATTGGCCGCAATAACGGCAATCCCTATATACATTAAGCGAGTCTCGCGATCCGCAATGAGCTTTCTCAGCAGCGAAACCATAACGATCGTGGTCGTGAGATTGTCCAAGACCGATGACATGAAAAATGTCACCCAGCCTACGATCCAAAGCAACGTTACTTTGTTGCGCGCTCCGACTCGCTGCGTTACCAAAGAAAAACCTTCGTGAGCATCGACCAATTCGACAATGGTCATTGCTCCCATCAAGAAGAATAGAATGCCGGCGATCTCGACGAATCCACGTGGCAATTGATACTCTGTGATGAATTCCAGTTTGGCAGGTAGGTGACTTGGAGTACTTGCCGATTTGCTTTCCTGCGCTTCCATGGGTGCATCATGATCCATACTCATTTGATGCGCGCGTTCCCATTTTTCAAACTCGGCTTGAGGCACTAGCTGCTGATGACCGATCGCGTAGATCGACCAACATAACACTCCCGTGACGATGGCCGATGCGGCTTTGTTGACATGAATCTGATGCTCGAAGACGATCGCGAGATATCCCAGTACAAATACTACAATGATGGCTACAAGCATAGAGGCATTGGTTCCGATGGATTGTGATTACGAGTCTTAACAGGTTTGTTCAAGTTTCAAACGCGCTCGTCCACCTTGCAATGGGGAATCGCAATGAGCATTACTGTTTGGAGCCCACTATATAACGATTTAGTAGACATTAACACGCCATCCGAAAAGGTTCGCGAATTCACACCCTGCTGGCTTTGTTCCCCTCGAAGCCATTTTGTGTTGCAGTATTGGGCTTCCGTACAAATGGGATACACTATCTGTCGCCACAGAATCGAAAGATCCTGTTATCCACCAAACCGAGATTATTACATCAAAGGAATGTCAGTGGCTCGCAACGAACAACTCATTCGACAACATAAAGTCATTCAGATTCTAGAACGAAGGCGTTACGGCGTCACACTGGAGGACCTTCGAGACTCGGTCGTACAGGAACTTGGAATTGGCACTCTGCACGTTCGGAGTATTCGCCGCGATATCGAAGCTCTCCAAGCGGCCGGTATGGCAATCATTACGGAAGAGACGCAAACTGGCAAAGTCTGGAAAATGAGCCGTGTCGAGAAGGGGCTCCACAAAATAGCAATAACAGCCAGCGAACTCATCGCTCTGTCGATGGGCCGCGATCTGTTGTTGCCTCTCGTAGGCACTCAGTTCTGGCAAGGCATCGAGGGGTTTTGGAACAAAGTACGCGAACAACTTCCTGCCGGCGTCTGGGACCACTACCAACGCTATCGCCGGACCCTACGAGTTCTTGGCGTGCCCGCCAAGACCTACGAAAAACAACAAGGCATCTTAAAAACAATCAACCGCGCAATCCAAGAACATCGCAAACTCGAAATCGAATACGAATCCATCGGCAAGCCAGTCGCTACCCGATGGCTCGAACCCTACGGATTGGTCATTTACCAAAGCAGCATTTACGTGGTCGCGATTGAGTCCGGCAAAAACGTAGATGCAGAGTCAGACGAAAGACTTAGGCACTGGAAACTTGACCGATTTACCAAAGCGACCGCGCTAGACGAATGGTTCAAAGCGGACCTGGAGGTGGACCTTGAACATCATCTCGGAAAAAGTGTCGGAATCTTCAGCGGTGGCGAAAAACCGGTAACCTATACGATTAAACTATCTCGCAACGCTGCCAGATGGATCCAAGAGGAACCGTGGCATGCGGACCAAAAACTAGAATTTGATTCGGACGGTTCGTGTGTCATGAAAGTCCCCGCCTACCATCCCATGGAAATCATCCCCAACGTACTCAAACTAGGAAACGAAGCCCAACTCCTAGAACCTTCCGAGGGCCGCAAAGAAATCAAAAAAATTATCCAACAATTGGCTAAAGACTATGGGTGAGGCTAAAGGCTTAAGACTTAAGGCTAAAGACTTAAGGCATAAGGCTAAGCACCTTTCCCACTTCAACCCTCAACCCTCAACCCTCCCATGACTCCCATCGTACAAATCTCTCTCGACTTGACTAACATCGACGAAGCTCTCGAAACAGCCGCTATGGCCATGCGAGCGGGGGTCGACTGGCTCGAAGCCGGAACACCTCTCATTTTGGCCGAAGGTCTGCACGGCATTCGGGCTTTGCGATCCGCCTTTCCTACCACACCCATAATTGCCGACCTAAAAACGATGGACGGCGGGTACCTCGAAGCTCAGATGATGGCCGGCGCAGGTGCAACACACGTGGTCGTGATGGCGCGTGCTCACGAAGAAACGATTCGATGCGTCGTCAAAGCTGGCAAGGACTTCGGCGTCAAAGTCATGGGTGACAATATGGTATGCCCAGATATGGTGGAGGGAGCAAAGTGGCTCGAGGATCTTGGATGCGACTATGTTATCCACCATATTGGTTACGATGAACGTCGCGGGATAGCTGCACGCGGATTGCGCATGCCAAGCCCACTCGATCAACTGCGACAGGTTGCCCAGGCGGTAAAAATTCCGGTTCAGGCTGTTGGTGGGTTATCGTTGGAACAAGCAATCCAATGCCCTGCGTATGGAGCACCGCTGGTTGTCCTTGGGGCACCGCTGACCATCGACGCAGATGCCTTTAAAACTGCTAGCGGCGATCTTGAAAGCTCCCTTAGAATGATCTGCCAAGCAATTCGTAAGTCCGTCCCTACGACAAGCGGCTAGTTCAGGTAGCTTGGGCCCCTGGCCCGAGTTCCACACGGCCCAGGGACAATGCTGCGGTTCCACACGGCCCAGGGGGCCTTGCTACGATTGCACACGGCCCGGGGGCAATGCAAATGGTAGAATTTAGAATTCATCCAGTCGCTTGCCTAATAATATTGATTTCAAATCCACTTCTACACTTACCCCAAAACCAATCATGAAATCACCTGCCGTCGTAAACTTCTCACCTGAAAAACACTCGGTTGAAATTCGAGAAATCGAGCGACCCGAAATTGGTGATGAAGACGTCCTCCTCGAGGTTGCGAACGTTGGTGTTTGCGGTAGCGACTTGCATCAGTGGACTGCCGACCATTCCTGGCCTGTAAACTATCCCGTTGTCTTAGGGCACGAGTTCGGAGGCACCATTATCGAAGTCGGCAATCGAGTCGAGGGCTGGCAAGAGGGAGACCGAGTCGTTAGCGAGACTGCGGCCATCGTCAGTCAAAACAACCCGATGACCCGACGCGGTATGTACAACCTCGATCCAACCCGAAAAGGCTTTGGTTACGGTGTTAACGGCGCTATGACTCGATTCGTTCGCGTCCCTTCTCGCATCCTGCATAGCGTTCCAGATGACTTGCCTTTCGAACAGGCGTGTCTGACAGAACCATGCTGTGTGGCATACAACGCAGTGGTTAGAAATGCACGAATCGAGCCGGGTGATCGCATCGTTGTGTTAGGCCCGGGTACTATCGGCATCCTGTGCGCTGCCATGGCCAGACTATGCGGGGCTCAGGTCGCCCTAGTCGGTCTGGAGCCAGACCGTCACCGTTTAGAAATTGCGAAAAAGTACGGTTGCGAAGCGATCATTGGTGACGCAAAAAATTGGGCTACACAAAGAGATGGACTGGGAGCGGATGGTATTATCGACGCGGCCGGCGCAAGCATCACACTGAAAATAGCACTGGATTTGGTTCGGCCAGCTGGATGGATAAGCAAGGTAGGTTGGGGCCCGCAACCACTCGGGTTCAACATGGACCAACTCGTTCAAAAGAACGTCACGCTGCAAGGCAGTTTCAGCCACCACTGGGCAATTTGGGAGCGAGTCCTGGCGTTGCTTTCAAGCGGTCAGTTAGACGTTCGACCTATCATTGGGGGCGTATGGCCAATCTCTGAATGGCACGATGCGTTTGAGAAAATGCACTCAGGAGCTGTCGTCAAATCCGTCCTGTCGCCAAGGTAGCGTTGCGGTATTGCACTGTCGCATCCGGCAGATGCGACCTACCGTAGGTCACTCTTGCCGAGAGTGACTTTGCGCTGCCTCTACGTCGCATCCGGCAGATGCGACCTACCGTACGTCACTCTTGCCGAGAGTGACTTTGCACTGGCAGTACCGCGCCAAATCATCGCAATCGCTACCAAACGATCTTGCCGGCATCAAACACTGGACCTTCGATGCACGTTCGCTGGTAATCCCACTGGCCGTCAGGCTGCTTGATCCTCGCGACACACGTAAAGCAGATACCGATACCACAAGCCATCGGCGTTTCTAATGATACTTCGCAGGGTACAACGTAGTCCAACGCCAATTGGCTGACGGCTTCCATCATCGGCTCGGGTCCGCAACAAGCGATTCTGCAATCGTCACTTGATTCATCCAAAATAGTTTGGAGCAGTTCCGTGACGCGACCATGATGTCCGAATGAACCGTCGTCGGTTGCGATACGAACCTCCGAACAAGTCTTCTCGAAATCCGAGATGCCAGCCAAGTAGTCTTTGGATCTTGCACCATAGCATAGCGTTACTCGCTTCGCATAACCGTTTGGTTTGCTTGGTGAGCCATATTGCGATTCACCAAGGGCTGCAGAAGCGAGGGTCAACATGGGTGTCTGTCCAACTCCGCCAGCAACCAAAATGAAGTGATCCGTTGGTTCTGTTGAAAAGCCGTTACCTAGCGGTCCCCAAAGTTCGACGAGATCACCCGCTACACATCGTGATAATGCTTGAGTAAATTTCCCTTTTACCACGTAAACAACACTTATGGCTTCGGGTTGTCCGTCCTTGCCCAAGTGCCGGTCGTACATTGCTAAAGCCCGTCCTATCAAGGGATCATTCCTGCCAGCGATGCGCACCATAAAGAACTGGCCAGGTAGGGTTCGACGAGCCAACACGGGAGATTCAACCGTCAGCCGCCACGTATCTTTCGCAATGCACCGGTGCATCGCGATTCGAGTCGATACGAAGTCAAATTTGGCCGAGCAGTCGTCGGTACTCGAAAGGATGCTGCTCATTACTTATTGAAGTTCAATCTTGGACTTCGCATTGCGAAGCAGCACCAATGCAATACCCATGGCAATCACGATTGCCTGACTAAGCGCAAAGTAGACCAGGTAGTAAAACGTCTCCTTGCTGAAACCGTAACTGTGCAAACCTACGCCGAGCAGGTTAGTGCCAAACATGGACCAGGCAGTAATGATGTTCCCAAACACGGCGAGGATGCCGAAGCCCAAGGCAGCAATCATTTTGTCCCAGCGAGCATGCAGCAACAGAGCATTCCATAGCACAATCATCATCGCACCGTTTTCTTTAGGATCCCACCCCCAAAATCTGCCCCAACTATCGTCGCCCCAAAGTCCACCGAGAACGGTTCCAACAAAGCTAAAGAACAGTCCAAAGCAAACGACGCCATAGCAAATACGATACAAAGTTGGAATCGATTCCGACGCCGCCTTCGAGGCATGTGGGAACAGCCGAACTAGCAACGTCGCAATCACGATGCCGATCCCAAGGAACCCGGCTACGAAGGTAGCGCTATAACCAAGCGATACGCTGATTACGTGGGTCGAAAGCCAGAACTGGGTATCCAAAACGGCTTCGAGTACCGGCATCGAATCTCCGATATTCAATCCATGTGCCACCTGCAACGTCAAGAAACCGGTAACCGAAGCCACCAGAACAGATATCGAAACAGGGAACAAGAGTTCG
>JANLRK010000732.1:0-2410 GCA_031361585.1 Pirellula sp.
CGAGCCGAACGACATCCCAACGAACTGAGAGCGCGTTCAGGCCTTTCGCGGTCGGGCTTGCGACCGGCATCGCTACGATGTTGGTCCTATCGCTGAGTACCGGGAAACCGATTCTCGATTCAATTGACCCAGCTCGAAAGATTGTCACTGACCAAACCTCGCGCGACAAAAGCGTAACCGTTGATCCGCAATTGGTAAGACCATCAAGTTTGAGTCGCTTCGATGAGCTTGAATCCCTATTTGCCTTTGTTCCTGTATTTGCGACCCATGGTTTGTCTCGCGAAGCGCAAGCTAAACCTGTGCTTACCAATTCAGTTAAAGGGGTGACTACACCAAATAACCAATCGATGCAAAGTTTTCGACAAGAAGTGATGAAAGAGATGAAACTATGAACCTAAGACGATTTCGCGAAACATATCCTTGGTGCCTTACAATGTTTGGGCTCGTTTGGATTGGAATAGTCTACGTGAACATTTGGCATATCTCTCTGCTTTCCAACGTCGCGTTCGCCGCTTGCGTGCAAGCGCCCGAGCCCGTTTTAGCAGATGTGGATAAGACACTTGTCGGTCCTATCTCGCTGCACTTTGTTGAGCCCGCCAAGGAACCTATCCCTGCGTTGCGTTATCGGTTTCACCCCAACCCACGTGAGCTCAAGCCTGGATCAGCAACTCCTTATTTCCAGCGAGCGATGGTCCAGTACCTCAAAAAACCAGCCGCAGTTCTAAGTCAATTCAAGCAGTTCCAAATGGACTACGAAGATGGCAAAGCAAAAACTTCGATAACGGATGAGTTGAAACCGTTTCAGGACGTGTTTGTCGAGTTAAGAAAGTTTGGTGAATGCGAAGATCTTCGATGGGATGATCGGTGGCGAGACCTTCGTGGCGCCGACCTCTGGGAAGCCATGCTCCCGGAATTTCAAGAAGCTCGAGAGCTGAGTCGCTTGATCGAGCACAACGCCCGCCGGTGCTTGAAGGAGAAGGATTTTATTGGAGCTTTTGATTCGATTCGCCTCGGCTTCCGATTGGGAGAGTACTTAGGACAAGGCGATGCAATTATCCAGGACTTGGTAGCGATTTCTAGATGCCAAGCGATGTGCTACGTGGTGAGAGAAGCGATATCGACTCCTGGTTGCCCAAATCTTTACTGGGCACTTGCGACGTTGCCTGAGCCGACCGTCTCTGTGCGGCGCGCTATCGATCTTGAATGCCTCGGTATTGAGTATTCGTTCCCGATATTATTCAAAGCGGAGTCGAATGAGTTGGGACGCGAACATTGGCAAACGCTCTGGAAGGAGACGTTTGAGACACTCAAGCGAATGGCGATCAACGGCAACGCGGACCTATCCGGGCAGCTTGAACAAGCGTTTCAAAAAGGCATGGATGCCGACCTCGGTAAGGTTCGAAAATTGGTGCTAAGCAATGGTTACTCCGCAGAACGTGTCGCCTCGATGTGCTCTGAACAACTGGTGGCACTAGGCGCACTGTGCGAGGTTCGAAGGAGGTCTTCCGACGTGGTGAAAGCAACTTTCTTGCCTTTGCCGCTAAGGGAACAAGAGTTATTTAAAGCCAAGTTAAAGCATGAAAAGTACATGGCCGAAAATCCCGATTCCATCTTCGCCATATTTCAACTTGTGAACGCGGCAGCGGACGCAGTCAGCCAGGCCGAAACGAAACAAATTTGTCATGTGCGGCAATTGATGACTCTTGAAGCGATTCGCATGCATGTATCGGAACAAGGTTCACCGCCTGCGTCGTTGAATGATCTGCGGCCCGTTCCCGCTTTACCCAATCCATTTGCTGGGACTTCTTTTGTTTATAAGGCGGTTGAGGAGGCGGCTGCATGGCACATTCTCGTGAGTTGCGAACCTCGACCCAACAACGTAAACTGGATGCCAGAACAAGATTTCCGGATCCAAAAGAAGTGAATTTGCGGGCGTTGCTAGTGCTTTATCCAGATTAGGAATCGGCGTTGGTAAACAGAGTGGCACGGCAGTCTCCGCCGTGATTTCTCGGTCGGGACGAACGAGCCACTTTCGATGGCTACCCAAAAATGTAATCTGAACAGTGCACTTGGTCACTCTCGGCAAGAGTGACCTACGGAGTCGCACTCGCAGGAGTTAGAGGAACTTCCCCAAACGAGCGCACAGGTCAGCTGTTCGACAGCTATAGCCCCATTCGTTGTCGTACCAGGATACGACTTTCACTAATTTGCCTTTATCCCCGAGTACTTGAGTAAAGTCGGCCGCAAAAATGCTACTGTGCGGGTCGTCGATGATGTCGCTGGACACAATCGGGTCTTCGGTGTAGCAGAGAATTCCCTTGAGCGGTCCTTCGGCGGCAAGTTTCATGGCCGCGTTGATCTCAGCCACGGTTGTTTCCTTCTTGAGGTTGACAGTCAAGTCGACAACAGA
>JANLRK010000749.1:0-15183 GCA_031361585.1 Pirellula sp.
AGAACCTCGCAGCTTCAATTTCGCCATTTCCTTGGCGCTGGCGACGAATGCTAAGGCGCTGTCTCCCGCCGGTGTTCTATAAATGTCAAACTCCTTCAGCTTGGTCATGCCTGACAGTGCATCGCAACCTGCATCCGTTACTGATGAGTCTCTGATGGAAATCGCGACCATATTGATCATGCCTTTTAAGTGCACCATTCCCTCATCAGTAATCCGTGGACCACCAAAGCTGAGGTTTCGCAGTTTCGTCAACCCGTGCAAGTAAACCAGTCCAGCGCTAGTCAATTGATTGCAATCCGATAGATCGAGTAACTCGAGTTGTTTCATTTCTTTGATGTACGCGAGGCCTGCATCCGTGATTTTCGTTTTTGCTATTCGCAATCGCTTGATAGTCTTGCTTTGAGAAACATTTTGCAGAGCCAGGTCGGTAATTTCGCATCCGTCCAAATTGACATCCTCGATTTTGGGGAACTTCGAAACCGTAGCCGCGGTCGCATCAGTAGCCAAGCTCTGATCCAGACGTAGTGACTTAAGATTTCGCAATGCACCAAGCGAACCAATTCTTTCATGTGTTGCCATTGGTCCTGTCAAGGACACATTTTGAATCGATTGAAGTTCGAGAATCTTCGGAAACACGCCGATCCAGTTTTCTTCGCATTTTCGGAAGTCCACACTGATAGTTTCGCCATCTTTCTCTAGCACTACAACTCCCACGAGGGCCTTGATCTGTTTCAAGCCGATAGGGTCGACTACCTGTGCAACAATCAGGGGATTAGGAAGGACTGCAATTGCACAAGTTACTAGAAACCAAAATGGTATTCGCATTGCTTTTTCTCTGGTTGGAACGAGGAAGCGTAGTCATCCGAATTGGGCTGGCCTACATCATAGCCTGATTCGAATGCATTATCCTCAAAGTTGCTTTAGCCGAAGTGCATTTGGATTCGATAAACCGAGTACCAATAGAGCTCGGCGAGCTATTGGAAATTGGGAACGAGAAGTATCACGCCGAGCTGGTCCGCCCTGAACGCAATCCAACTTAAATCGGAAAACTTCGATTGAAAGCGAGTTTGCTCGACTGCATGGAATGGTTAGCCTCGTTCCCTGGCTCCTGGCCGGACGCCCGGATTTCATATTTGTTCCATTAAATATTTTCGTCGCATCGCTTCAATTCGCTACCCGAGTGCGTTACGATGATTTTGCAATTCATTGTATGTTTCATTTTCGCAACTGGTTACAGAGGTCCAAAGATGAGTCGTTTTGCAATGCTAGCTGCCCGCGGCGGTGGTTTTGGTTCGATTATCGGTTGGTTTATTCGCGTAGTCATTTACGATATTTGCATCACTACTATTTCCGAAGTACTCGGTGTTCCTCGGCTTGTCGCGTTGTTTATTTTCTTGGGAATATTGGCTGCAATTGCTATCGGCGGATATTTCCTCAAGCAACGGGTCGCGCCGGGCGTCGAAGACTAAACGGAAAAGCTCCAACCAGCCAACGGTCAGTTTGATTCATGGAATATTCCGTCTTGCATGGTCCCGTTTTTTCCGTGCTCGAGATTCATTTGAATCAGGGGGAGTTGGTAATGGCTCAACCGGATAGCATGCTGTCGATGACCTCTGGGCTTCAACTCTCAGCGTCCGTAGGGCGTCGAGGCAAAGGCAACAAATGGCTCAGCGGTGCTAAGAATTTGCTCGGCGGCGAAAGCATGTTCACCGCCGAATTCCTGGCAAAACGGGATGATCAAGTGCTTACGCTAGCTCCGTCCGTTCAAGGGGACATTCTTTCGCTGCCACTCGCTGAACACAGCGGGATCTACTTAACGCGCGGTAGTTACCTTGCTAACATTGGTGACTGCAAATTGGAAATCAAGTATGGCGGCATGAAAGGCGTTATGTCCAAAAAGGGGCTATTCCTATTGCATGTTAGTGGTACCGGAACAGTCTTCTGCCAAACGTATGGTGCCATCATTGCAAAGGAGTTGGTCGATGGCGAAAAGTTTTTTTTGGACAATCGTTTTGCGGTCGCGTTCTCGGACACTGTCACCTACCAATTGGTAAAAGCCACCGAAAGCGTTAAGGATTCTATCATGTCGGGCGAGGGACTCATCAATCGTTATACGGGACCAGGCAAAGTTTACTATCAAACACGAGGCAAGGCACCCATCAACTTCCTGAGCTATCTTTTTAGCTCATACGCATAATCGAAAGCAGCCGTTACGCATGGAGTCAGCAATTCCTGTCCCGCGCCGCTCCGATTTAATAGATCAGATGAGTCGCGCAAACCGGTTCGCTTGGATCATTCTGTTTGTTGAAATTGCAGCCATCGGAATGGTCGCTGCCATCATCGATTGGGGACGGGTTATGCGACAACCGCTACTGGCGACTTGCGCGCTATTTGCGACAGTAAGCCCACTGGCTAAAACCATAGCCATTCAGCTAGCCACTAAACGAAAGCGAATTCAGGACCTGAAGGAGAGCACGCGATTCGGACAGTACGACAAAGTTCGTCTTCAGTCACTCTTTCGTGAAACTGTTGCAACCTTGCGTTTGCCTGACGAAAACTTACCAGTTTATATCTTGGCCAGTCCTTCCATGAATGCTGCGGCTCTGCATGTTGGGTTCGGAAGCCTTTTCAAAACGATCAATGGAATCTACTTAAATCGCCAAACTCTTCACAAATTGGAGCCTGCAGAAGTTCAAGACATCATGGGACACGAGCTAGGTCACTACTACAAGTACTATCTCGTTGTGGACCGATTTAGAATCGTGACCATTGCACTTGGTGCGATCCTGGGGCTACTTTCCATTCAACGCATTGGGCTAGGTACTTACCCCGGCTACATCCTTTTCCTATTTATTACATCGCTTGCATGGTGGCTGTCGTCGCTTCCCTATGCACGCAATGCGACAGCGATTGAATTCCTATGCGATGATTTTGGTGCCCAAGTCGGTGGTGTGTTCCCCTCGATCCAGGGGCTCTTGAAAATCGGTTTGGCTTCAGAAATGGAATGTGTGGTGATGCAGCAAGCGATTTTGTCGAAGGTAGCTGGTCATTTCAATCCGTCAGAACTCATTGATACAATCACTTCGAGCATCCCGTATGGCCACGCAACTCGCGAAGAGATCGAGGACAGGGTTAACCGCGAATTACGCAATCGAGCGGCCAACAATGCAAAGTCGATCGGTGGTCTGCTGCGTTACATGTGGAATAGCGATATCGATTCGGACGCTGCCGAGGAGCTGCAAGAAGAAGCCCGCAAGTTAAAAAAGCTTCAATCCGAACCGCGTCTTAATTGGGAGGATTTGCTACTCGACCCAAACCATATTCAATTCGACGAAGAGCAAATGCGCTATTTGATTGCGATGATAGAATCTCGTCCCAATGAATTGCTTTTTCGAGTGCCAGAATCGCCTGACGACGTACACCCACCGTTGCGAACTCGCATTCTCTACCTCTGGCACAATCGAAGCGAAATCGAGGCTCAGACCCGTGAAGCACTAGTGCGTCTTCATGCCTAAAAATTGGGTTGGGCTCAAAGTGTAGCACGGCACTCCGTGCCGATAAATACGGCACGGAGTGCCAGGGCTACAATGGATATACTGCCACTTGGCAAGGCGGTAATAATACGTTGAAGCTCAAAATGATTGCGATGAATCTTTCCATAACGATTACCCCCATCTCTTTATGTCAAATGCACCCACAACGCCCGCTTGCCCAACTGCCCCATTGCCACCGTTGGATGAACTGCCGGTCGATTCGATCTTGATCGTTTCCTTCGGCGGGCCCGAGGGCATGGAGGAGGTCATGCCTTTTCTCGAAAATGTCCTGCGAGGCAAGAACGTGCCGCGCGAACGGATGCTAAAGGTTGCTGAGCATTACAAACAATTTGATGGCGTTAGCCCGATCAATGAACAGTGCCGGCAGTTGATAGCAGCCATCGACCGGGAATGCAAACGACGCAACCTGGATTTGCCGATCTACTGGGGCAATCGGAATTGGCACCCGTTGTTATCGGATACGCTCGAGACCATGGCCAATGAGGGCCGCAAGCGCGCGATTGCCTTCTTCACGTCCATGTTCAGTTGCTACAGTGGCTGTCGACAGTACCGCGAGAACATAGCTGCTGCACAGACAGCAGTTGGCGACAAGGCACCCAAGATCGAAAAAATCCGCAAAGGATTCAATCATCCTGACTTCATTGCCGCCCAGAAAGATTGTCTGGAGAAAGCCCTTTCAAAGCTGCCTGCGGCAGTAAAGGACGACACATTGGTTCTGTTTTGTGCGCACAGCATTCCGAAGTTAATGGCGGACAATTCGCGTTACGAAGAGCAGTTGCGCGAAGCTGCAACGCTTGTTTGCAAAGCTGCAAGGCATGGTCCATGGGAACTCGTGTTTCAAAGTCGTTCGGGATCTCCGCAACAACCTTGGCTCGAACCCGATGTATGCGATAGGATCAGGCAATTGCATGCTGAAAAAGACATCAAACATGTGGTCGTCCAACCGCTTGGTTTTATCTCGGATCACATGGAGGTTCTGTATGACTTGGACCACGAAGCAGCCGATCTCTGCAAAGAAAAGGGGATACAATTTGTTCGTGCCGCGACTGTGGGTGTCCATCCACGCTTCCTATCGATGATCGTCGATTTGATCGAAGAGCGTTTGTCCGCGGAAACGGAGCGTCCATTCATCGGCGGCTACGGCCCTAGCCATGATCTTTGCCCCGCCAACTGCTGTCTCTATCCGCAAACCGTGGCGGATGCTGCCATCATCCGGCCCAATGTTGTTCTTCCATAACGAAATAGATCAAAAGGCAATAGGCATTTCTAATGCTACAGGCACAGTTGGACAGCTGTTCTCCAGGAACAGTTGGGACAACTGTTTTACTATTGTTATTTTCGGCCGACTGGTTGGAACGGAGTGTCGCGAACGGATGGAAGAATATTATTTGCTGGTTGCCCTCCCGATTGATTTGGTCGAGGGGTTGCCGGAGCTCCAGCCCCCTGCATGTTTTGTGGCAAGGCACCTTCGACGTTGACAATTTGCACTACCATCTCTCCAGTCTTGAGCCGAATTGCAGCCGATTTCACCAGCAAATCGATCGGCTTGGCGTTCGCTTGCGTTTTGCTGATGTGAGCAGGCTGTTGTGGTGATGCTTCAATCCTAACGGTATCGCTAATGGCCGCATACTTTAATGCCCCCGCTTGAATCGTGACGTCACCTGTTTCCGTATTCGATTGCATTTGAACGCGACTGCTTGCCTCGATTTCCCAGGCGGCGTTATTGACTGCACCGTTGCTCTTGTTTTGAGGTTGGTTCCAACTCAATCCCGATGCGTCGAAGATATCGAGTTGGTTTGAGCGCAATGTACTTTGATTTCGCCCGAGCTGTTCTAGCGTGTGAACGTTTAGCGAATCGTCCCATGAAGCAATCGGACCAATCAATGCTTCGATACTATCGTAAAAAGTCGCTCGTCGCTGTGCCATGTTACCCTCCATTCTCCCGATGAAGCTGAGGTGGATGCACTGTTTTCCATTTTCTGCGAAGCGGTCGGAAATCGTGGGGTTTGAGGGATTCGAAACAGGTAGGACGCCACCGATGGGATTGTTGTTTCCAAGGCGTCGACTCCAAATCTCGCCGGGTCCGTGCGCCAACCACAACTGCGTAGGAACCATGATGTCGAGTTGAGGCACCTTCATATGCTCGATCGATCGACGCTGCATTTCAAGATCGGTTTGTACCGCTTGGAGGTCAACGTTTTCCTCCAATCGAATCACCGATATTTGCGATTGGCGTGGTTGGTTGCCGCTATTGGCTGTTCGCAATGAAACCGGTTGCTCCATTTCAACCGACATCTGATTCGAACGAGCCTCAATATGCCAAAGGGTCTTAGGATCTGTTTCCATCCGACAGTTTAAGTTCACACCACCACCAAATCTGGCTGTTCGGCCGTCAAAGGTCATGCGTTTACCCCACTGTATTCGAGGCGGTTCATGCCAACGAATATTGCTGCCGCTACTTGGGGGAATCGAACGCGAGGGCGTAATCGAGTTGGATGGAACGGGACCTTTGTAGGGACTTGGCAGGCTAACAAGGTTGGCGCCGGATTGACTTGCAAAATTCTTTTGGAGCGCTTCGATGGGAATGACCAATTCACCCGGGTGATCGATCCAAAATTGATTCTCGCTTTGTTTTAGTTTTAACTCAGGTGCGACTACCCAACCGCTTCCAACTGCGACCTTGGCGGGCTGCCCAAGAATCGTGATGTCACTGGTATCATTTTGCGTTTGGCTAAGTTGCAATTGATCTCCAGTCGCGGTGAATGGCCAGGGGGAATCATCGGATACTTGACTTTTGGTCAGAGCAAAACTGCCATCCAAAATGAGGTCCTCGATTCGGCTCTGGTTGCCGGTCCTTGAAACTTTGGCACGCATAGTTTTGGCGGTGACAATCATGGGTGACACCGGATTGGCTGCCAATAAACCGCTGGAGCGTGCAGGGACATTCGGTGAAACAGGTTGTTTCAATGGAGTGGCCGCAATGCCGGTCGATGGCAATAGATTGAAAGCCTTGGCCGCCGGTTTCTCGTCGGCGATGTTTGCCAAACTAACTGGTAGTGCTGTGACTCGCGAGTCGATTCCAGCACCTTGGTTTGATTTAGAGCCATTGACTGCCGAGCCAGGTGTTGTCGCCGCAGCACTGTTAATCGATTGCTCGTATACAAACCAAACTTGCATTTTTTCAACACTAGCTCGTAGCGAAGGCGAATCAACATCCACCTTGCCGTCTGCCATCATTCGATCCGGAAGCGACTTGGGTATGTTTCCGTCTGGGTACTGAGGAGCAAGTTGCGCCGCGAGTTTGGCTGTAACAGGTGTTAGCCAAAGATAAAGTTGTTCCGATCGAAACCTTCCGTGAGCAGGGCTGCTGATGTTAGCACTCCCTTTGATATCGACTACGTCTTTGTCTAGATCGTTTGGGTCGGGGCGCACTATGAGCCGCTCTCCCCACGATAGGTTCCAGGCATCTCCTTGGTTGTCGAATTGTGCCCGACCAGCCCCATAGGCCTGTATCGCACCAACACGGTTTTCGGTTGAAGCCGATGTTGGTTTACCAGGTTCGTCTATGGAGGTGGCCAATGCGCTAGCGCTTTGATAGTGTACCTCAGGCGACCAAACTTGAACGGACTCTCGTTTCAAATAGGCTGGGGTCATCTCACGAGCGTTGGTGACGGGGAGTCTGTTGCTCAAAGTGACCATGCCATTCATGAAGTCCATAACCAAATGTTGTCCGGTAGCCTCCGCTTGCATGCCTGGAGCATTTAGTCTTAACCAGCCTGAATGATCGCTTGCGTTCTTGCCGGCTGCTCCAAACGCCCAAAGTCGTTCAACCGTCCAATTGGAGCCCGACGATTCGGCAGTAACTGTGGCGGGCGTTTGTTTTCCATGCCAACCAACCTGCATCCGCAGTTCATTGCAATCGAAGGTGTCTACCGGTAACCCCTGAACGATGTGTTCCATGTGAACGCCCTTTTTGAGCGTCGCTAGGGATTGATGAAAATCAAATTCAAACGAACCACCGCATTTCAGCGTTGCATAGGCGGCTCTATTTGAAATGTCCACCGCGTCTTTTCGCGGCCACAAGCCGCCTGGCTCCAGCCCTACATGGACGCGTTCGACGTAGGTTAGCTCAAGTCGGTCAAGGCCATTAAATGGTGAGTTGTTTTGGACGTTTGGCTTCTCTGCGGTCAACAAGTCTTTGTCCAAATAGATCTGCAGGTCGCTACCTTCGACAACCGAATTTCCGAGTTGGAGCCTTATTTGCTGATTCGTCCAGATTTGACGCTTGTTGATGCGCACATCTCTAGCATGGATGAGCATTCCATTGTTCTTGGATGCATCATCGGGCGGTGAAAAGATAGAAATCTCGCCAAGGAGCTGGCCGCTTACGATGGGAGGCAGATCTTGTGTCCAATCGACCGCCGTTTTGAATTCGATTTTGGCTCCTTCATTGTTCTTGATGAGAACGGCCCGCTTGGAAGTGCCGGAATTGCGTTGTGGCAATAGGATCGTAACGGGCTTTACGAGCCAATGCTTGTCGGAAATCTGCTCGCGCGTTTGAAAGAGCAGAATGGAAGTATCGGTCGTGACGACGCGAGGCGGATTTTTCTTGTCTCGTTGCCACTCGCCTTCGTGGAAAAAATCTACCCACCAGTCGTCACTTATCGGGATTGCTGGTGTAACCCAATGACTAACTTCTTTGACTGACTTGGGCTCCAAGATTGGGACTATTGCAGCGTAGTACAACGCAAACGCCACTAGCAAAGGAATCAAGATTTTTAGATAGTCGCGTAGGAAGATCATGAGAGTCGATTGGGAACGAAGTCCTCCCATTGGCCCTTGGCTTTCAGCAACCGCTCAATCAATTCGCGAACTGCGCCTCTCCCACCCGAAGCGTTCATCGTCCAACGAGCGGCTTGTTTGACCTCAGTTGCTCCGTCGGCGACGGTCGCGCTGAGGCCGACTTCGTACATGACAGATAAATCGGGGAGATCGTCGCCAATGTAGCAAACTTCATTCATGGAAAATCCCGCTTGCTGTATCATTTCACGGGCGGCAGGCAGTTTCTCAGCAAATCCCTGACGCACCAAAGTGATACCTAGTTCTGCCGCTCGAAGTTTGACAATCTGCGAATTGCGCGCGGTAAGCAATCCAAACTGAAATCCTGCTTTCCGCCAAATTTTGATCGCGTGACCATCGCGAACATGAAAGGATTTGCTTTCGACTCCTGCGTTGTCAATGGTGATCAAGCCATCGGTCAGGACGCCGTCGACGTCCGAGATTATGAGTTTGATCGGTTTTGCCGTTTCAGAATCGCGAGGTGCCACTTAATATTTTCTCCGCTAGAATTCTGGACCAAATAGACGAAGCGTCGATGGTCCATCGTGCCAATCTATTTGGTTATCGTCTCCGAACAAGTCCGAAGTGTCCTCGCAGCCGTGCCGTTGCAATTCATTGGCCGCGGCATGCTCCATTCCAAGTACGTCAGTAATGTCGATCATTCCCATTGGTTTGTCATTTGCGTCCACGACAGGCAATTCACTTATTTTGTGTTGTACCATGATATCGATCGCATCGGTTAGTTTGGCTCCAGCATGAATGGCTGAAAAGGATCGCGTCATTAAATCTGCGACCGATTTGTCTAAGTCACACTCGCGCCGCTGTTCCAGCAGACGTGCCAAATCGCTATCCGTAAAGATCCCTTCTAGTCGGCCATTCAAGTCGACCAGCATGACCGCTCCGCTTCGACGACCTGGACGCGAAACCTCAACCAACATTTTTCGTACCGTCGACTGCGTTGAAGCGATTCGGCATTCGAGTGTAGGCCGCATTATTTCGTCCACGATCGCCAGTTTGCGCCCAAGGGAACCGCCTGGATGCAAGTCAGCAAAGTCCTGTACGCGGAAGTCTCTCGCTTCGCTCACGACCAACGCCAAGGCGTCGCCCATTGCCAACATAACTGTTGTGCTAGTACTCGGAGCCAGGTTGTGCTGGCAAGCTTCGCGGCACGGAGGCAAAACCAACACGATATCCGCTGCCCGTGCGAGAGGACTATTCGCCCCGCTCGTAATGGCGATTAGTCCCGCGGCTCGACGAACAATGAACGGTAGTATGCGAACGATTTCTTCTGTGGCACCACTGTTGGAAAGCATTAAAACGACATCGGTAGGTCCAATGCGGCCAAGATCCCCATGCACGGCCTCCGCCGGATGTAAAAAGTGCGCGCGTGTCCCGGTAGACGCGAATGTGGCCGCCAATTTTTTGCCTATTAATCCCGCTTTTCCAATTCCGCAAACGATGAGGCTGCCTCGCATGCTCAAAAGCTTATCCACCGCAATCAAGAAATCCTCGTCGAGAGAATCGGCAAGTGAATGGATAGATTGAGCAGCATTTTGAAGTATTTCGGAGCCTCGCGCAAGCCTTTTTCGCTTGGCGGTCGCACTGGCGCCGTTTCGACGGGCTGGTTGTCGCATGTTCATTGCCGTCCTTGGCTGAATGAGTTTCAAATGGATAGACGACATCGCGATTCGATACCCGAACACTGCGATGACTTCTCAACTGGCCAAACTAGCATAACCAGGCTGTGGGAGACAACACCGAAGCAGACGTTCGCTAGCAATCCGATGGCCAGAATGATAGCGGTAGGTCGCTCCTGCCGGGCCTGCCGGGTGCGACATATGCGGTTCAAAGCGCAAAGTCACTCTCGGCACGAGTGACCTACGGTAGGTCGCACCTGCCGGGTGCGATAGATACGACAGATTGGTCTGGTTTCGGAGCTAGCAATACGATTTCGAATCGATCTCGAATGTCGGGCCAAAATGCAATTTTACCTAGAACCCGTATTTGCCATGTAAAAGTATTGTTTGTAGCCCTGAACGAGTGCATCGTCGAAAGGGGAATTTCTACCAATTCGAATCCCTGTCCAATGGTACCAGACGAATTGCTATCGACGATTCTTTTTTGGAAGAATGGCTTCTCTTCGGTTCTTGAACTGGTTCCCTGCCGATACGAAACCTTCTCGATACCCTCCAGGACGATTTCGAGATGTTGTATTTTTTTCGCATTCCCTCGAAACATCCAACTAAGTTCAAACTCACTACCCGGATATAGATCACGTTGGCTGCTGGCTAGTATGGGTCTTGGATTGAATATTTGCAAAGTAGAATAGAAAGCGAAAACCAAAAGAGCGATTCCAAGCAGAAAGAACACGGAAAGAATTATCATGGGGAACATGTTTCGATTTTGCATGAAGCCCATGAAAATCAACGAAACAATTCCAGTCCAACAAATTCCGGCGATCCACAGACCGACTGCTACCGCGACGCGCGATTCCGCGGCCTGAATTACCAAGGGTTCATCCGGTTCGCCCGATTCGATTGGGCAAGTTCCATTTGCCATAGCACGTTTCAAATTTTTCTCGGAAATAGTCGATCCTCCAAAGCAATGCATCAATAGCCCGGCGAGATGTCCAAAAAGCATTATCGCGCCGATCCCAGCCGCGATCGAATAATATAAAAACGTCGACCCGTACGGTGGATTGAGAGTCCGAACAAGAACTGCTTCTCGAGGATCAGAACGAGCAACTAGGCATTCATACTGGCCGTCAGCCTGGAACGCGCCCGCGGCTTTCCTGGCCCCTTCCGAGTCTATTGTCCCTTTCGCCCCGAACCAAAAGCGATTCGACGAGTAGTCCTTTCCCTCGCGTTGGTATGTAAATGCAACAGTCGGCGTATAAACTCGAGTATTTCCTTTCAGCGGCGTGTCTACTACTTGGATCGTAGTTACCGTACATGGAACGGATTCCCATGTCTGTGAGCTTTGGAATTGAAGATACTGCTGAAACCAATTCGTGTAGGCACCGTAGAGCCCTCCAAACAAGAGTGCAACCGCGATCACGATCCCGATTAGAGTGGAAACAGTCGATCCCTTCGAACTATTCGTCGTCATGTCTTGGTTTCCAATTCCTGGCTTTGTGCAGAAGTGTAAGATTATTGTAAAATGATGTTTCGCTCTGCCGACTAAGCGAATGAAATTGACCGTTGCTTGCCGGTGGGCCACGAAACTTGGACCCCCGGCGCAAGGTTCAGTAAACACTTTCACCGATCTCCAACCATAGTTATCCTAGCCGATTTTTATGCGAATATCCTCTGTAGCATTTTTGTTCGTCATTTGTTGGTGCATACCAATGTTCGCCGCTAAGCCAGTCGGCATTCGGATTTTTCCAGAAAACATCGATTTGACTGGCGAAAAAAGTAGTCAATGTTTGACCATCCAGACAGTGCTAAGCGATGGAACAACGGGCGCCATGGTCCTGTCGAAGCCAACTTTTCAATTGCTGGATCCAACGCTTGTTTCGCTAGAAAGCATGGAACCCGGTTTCTGTAAGTTGACAGCAAAACGTTCAGGCTCCACACAGCTTACCATCGAGTGCAAACTGTCGGACGGAGAGACGGTTCATGCAATCGCAACCATCGCTTGTCGCAATGTTGAAAAGACACTTGAGGTCGAGTTTAGCAATCACATTCAATCCGTATTGGCGAGAAATAGCTGCAACATGGGTGCTTGCCATGGCGCGTTGTCGGGCAAGGGCGGCTTTCGGTTGTCGCTTCGAGGCTATGACCCTCTCACCGACCATTTCAACATCACACGTCAAGATGGTGGTCGGCGTATCGAGTTCGCTTCGCCGGCAAGTTCGCTGTTCCTGGCGAAGCCAAGTGGGACGATTGAACACAAAGGTGGTCTAAGGTTGCCTGCGGATTCCGACGACTACACCATGATTGCAAATTGGATTGCAAAGGGAGCCGCTGGTCCCAAAGCGACAGATCCCAAGTTAGAGCGGCTGGAGATCTTACCGGCAAACGTGCGATTGGATCGAGGGGATAGTCAACGCATTTCGGTTCGGGCACACTATAGTAATGGTCGCATTGAAGATATTACCCGGTGGGCAAAATTTACATCTACAGATGAATCGGTTGCAACCGTCGATGAATATGGACTAGCGAAGGTACTGGGCCCTGGAGAAGGTGCCGTAAATGCATGGTTTGCCAGCCGAATCATAACGTCTCGACTTAGTGTCCCATTCACCCGCAATGATAGCCCTCCCAATAAGAACACATCTATCGGTAATTTTATCGACGAACACATTGCTGCGCAGCTCGCAGCCCTGTCTTTGGATTCCTCAGAACGAACAACCGACAGTGAATTCATTCGACGATCCGCCCTCGATGTTACCGGAACACTGCCGAGCGAAGAGCAGGTTGTCGCATTCTTGCAAAATACGTCTCCTGATAAACGGAGCCGATGGATCGATTCGCTTTTGGAGAGTCCAGAGTACGTAGACTATTGGACTTATCGCTGGTCCGATTTGCTCATGCTCAATAGCAACCTGTTGCGGGCGGATGGAATCAAATCGTACTACCAATGGATTCGTGGCCACGTCCAAAAGAACACTTCATGGGATCAGTTTACCCGTGAAATCTTAACGGCTCGCGGTGAAGCGATTGAGAATGGCGCGACGAATTTTTATGCCATCAACCAGGATCCAGAAAGCATGACCGAAAACGCGTGCCAAGCGTTTTTAGGGCTGTCCATTGGCTGTGCAAAATGCCATAACCATCCGCTTGAAAAATGGACGAACGATCAGTACTACGCGATGGCCAATTTATTTGCGAGAGTGCGCGCCAAAGGCTGGGGTGGCGAAACTCGCGATGGCGATTCTGCCCGTACTGTACTAGTTTTGGACCGAGGTGATTTGATTCAACCACTTCGTGGCAAGCCTCAACCGCCCGCCCCATTGGACGCCGAGCCGTTGGATTTCGATTCGACGGGCGACCGGAGAGAATACCTCGCCGATTGGTTGACCTCGCCTGGCAATCTCTATTTCACACGCGCGATCGTAAACCGCGTTTGGGCGGCCTACTTTGGCATCGGAATCGTTAACGCGGTAGATGATCTTCGATTCAGCAATCCAGCTAGCAACCCAGCTTTGATGCAAGGGCTTTGTAGGCACTTGGTCCAACACAAGTACGATCTGAAAGAACTGATGCGAGTCATCTTAAACTCGGAATCCTACCAGCGCAGTAGCAAGACGACCGATCTCAATAAAGACGACAAAAAGTATTTTTCGCATTACTATCCGCGACGACTGATGGCCGAGGTGATCCACGATGCCATGGTCTCGGTATCCACCGTGCCCACCGTATTTAACAAAGTCTCGTTTTTGGGAGGCGACAAACGTGACACCAAGTTCTATTCCAAGGGGACGCGAGCGATTCAATTGTACGACTCCAGCGTCGACAACAACTTCCTTAAAACGTTCGGCCGGAACCAGCGCCGAATCACGTGCGAATGCGAACGAAGCGACGAACCCAGTGTGACACAGGTCCTCAACCTCAATAACGGGGACACGCTCAATAGCAAGCTTGCCGAGAGCGGGAGCATTGTCGACCAACTTTTGGAGACCCATAAAGCTGACATGGCTGAGTTGGTCAAGACAGCTTTTTTGAGATGCCTGTCTCGTTACCCGAATGTTTCCGAGTCGTCTTCCTTGGTTAAGGAACTATCGGATTCAACCGAGGACGAGCGAAGGACCGTTGTAGAGGATTTGATGTGGAGTTTAATGACCTCCCGCGAATTCCTATTCAATCATTAAGGAAAGTGTGGCACGGTGGTCTCCACCGTGGGTCGCACCTGCAGAGGGCGACTATGATTCAAAACGGACTTTCTACATAGACCATTGCAAAAATCCCTTTGTCAAAAGTCGCGGCTTCCGTCGAGAATGCGGGCAACGTCGATACCGTTGCTGTTCGGCCTGAAGAAAATCACATACCGGCTAACCGTGAATGACCTGCAACCCGGAACGCCAAAGCCCTTTCGGAATTCTCCTAGTTCAGGGTTCTGGGCGAGCAACTGGCACGTTTCATCGATACGATCCAACATGTTAATTGCGGCGACCCGATTGCGTTTCGCAATGTAATCGCTGATTCCTGCAATATCCTGTTCCGCCTCATCCGAAAGAACAAATCTAGGCATCGTTACTGATCGCTTCGCTCTACAAGCCCATTTCGTAACCTGGCAAATGCGGTGGGTCCGTCAACGCAGCGCCCCTCGTCAATCTGCTCGAAACCTTTTTGAATTTCTTCTGTCAGCGTTTCTTTGGCCTGCAAGAGTCGGAGGCTTTCCATCAAAACTTCGTTCTCAGATAGAAAACGCCGACGTGCGACGAGTGAGGTAACGAATAATTCAAATTCTGGGGGAACGTTTATTTTCATGGTTGTCTCCGTTGCTCCTCCTATTGTATCCGATACACTTGGCCCTGCCCATTGGTTTCAACACAATAAGAATTCTCAGAGCGATGGCGGATAAGGCCAAGGGGGCCATGCTACCGACTAGCTGATTCCTTGTTCTACTTCTTCAGCCGCAATCATTGACCGACAACTCGGATTAGAATTGGGAGCGTCGTTGGGTTGCCGTCCACTTTGGCCCTTAAATGAAACAACCTAGTTTGAGGCGAAACCCAGGGGGCGGCGGTGATAAAGAACTCTCGGACCGACTGTCCATCCGGTATCAATAGGCCACTCAGTCCAATATTATCGACGTAACATCCGTGTGGCAAATTGCGGCCACTGTC
>JANLRK010000822.1:0-4325 GCA_031361585.1 Pirellula sp.
AGCGATTTTTCAAACAGAGCGAGCAAACGAGCCCAGGCCCTTTCGGCTTGCTCCTGGTTGTAGACTTTAGTGTCTGGAGGGCACCATCCATGTCCGGCTGGATAGACTTCAATCTCCGCACCTAGCTTTGCTTGTTCGAAGGCCTCCTTGAGCATTTGCTTCGATTCAGGATCGCGTTGGTCATCGTTCTCGGCGATCGCGATTAGAAACTGAGCTTTCATAGCTGGAATAAGTAGATGCGGGCTATCTGGATTTTTCGATGCTAATCCACCACCATGAAATGTGCCTGCTGCCCCAACCCGATCAGGTACCGCTGCCGCAGTACGCATGACCATCGGGCCCCCCATACAATAACCAATCGTACCGATTTTCTTTTTCTTGTCGGTTTGCGGCTGAGCGTCGAGCCACGCGATCAGCGCTTTGGCGTCGTCGGTATGTGTTTTAGCATTCAACGTACGCGCCAGCGGGAACACTTCTTGAATCGGTGTGCTGCTAGCGTCCGTAGCAACGGGCGATTTCTTGGTTCGATAGAATGGATTGACGACCAGCACACTATAGCCAGCTTCGGCAAGTCGCTTGCCCATCTGTCGAAATGCGGGACGCAATCCAAAAATGTCGGGCCAGACCAACACTGCCGCATGCGAGCCGACTTTGGGTGTGACAAAGTACGCGTCGCAGACACCATCGGGCGTCTTGATCTCCACGTCATTCTCCGCCGTTTCAAAGGCATAGGCCGATTTTGGCAACATCAATGCCGCTCCAATCCCCGCGGAAACCATAAGGCCCAAATCTCTGCGTGAGTACTTCTTTACGTCTTCGTCAAAATGATCTTGATCGCACATGTTCTGTTGCCACCGATTATGGATGTTGGAATGGTTTGTTGATGTTTGAATTGTCCGACCATGTCTTTGATCAGAATACGATTGGAAGAGTCTGCGCAACTAAGATCATGCAGGAATCCACGCGGCTCATTCTAGCGTTTTTTTTGTGAACATCTTGCTTAACTCACCCTAAAAAAAGACACTTCTCGGTTAACGCCACCATCTGGCTGCGAGGTTCTGCCTCGCAACCCACTGTCTTGCAGGCGCGGCCCACTACCTAATGGGCAAGTGAATAGCCAACTCAAAATGCTCCATGCCGTGCGCAAACGGTTTGCCCAACCAAGCTTCAAAACAAGGCAAATCGGCCGGCACGTATTTGCTCCGAGGTAGCCAACAACCGTACAACCATTGCAGCAGTCGTATTTCTAAATCGAAGCCGCCTTTCATGACGACTTCCGCGACAAGCATGGTCGGAAAATGAAACATGCCAATTTCGCCATGTGGTATGCATTCGTTTTCAACTTCTACTGCCACACAATAACGGCACTGTTCCAGTGCGGTGATTTCAGGTTTTTCAAACTGATAGCCTAACCATTGACCGTCCGCGATCCGCCGATCTTCGGCCCAGGCGAGCAGCCGCCTAGCGGCTTGTACTACTCCATCGCCTCGGTAAGGATTGGAAACCCGAATGTAAGCCACTTTCCGGGCAGCTATCTCACGAACTCGAACGCGAAATTGATCTGGATTCGCACGCGAGCGATATTTTTCTAACTTGAAAGAACACTCAGGCACTGAGGATTGCAATCGCTCGCCTTGCTCGGCTCTCCAAGCTGCCAAATCGAACTTGCTAGGTGCAACTCCAAACCGTTGCTTGAAACTACGGGTAAAGTCCGACGAACAGGAAAAACCACAGTCTAGTGCAATTGCAGTGAATGACTTTTGTTTTCCAAAGCTCATTAGGCTCAGCGATTTTTCCAGTCGCAAGCGTTTAATGAAATCGCTGGGCGTCTCTCCGACCATCGCTTGAAAAACGCGATGAAAGTGGAAGGGAGACAGGTCCGCCAATTCAGCTAACTCGTTCAATCGCAAAGGCTGAGTCAAATCAGCGAGGATATGATCGAGAACTCGATTGATCCGTTCATCGTAGCTCTTTTTTTTCCCAGGGAGTGATTTCTTTGTGGATCGCAAGATTTGTCAAGATGGCTGAAATGTGTCTGCCAAAATAGTGAGCATAGTCTATTCCAATTTTCGTCAAGGAGTTAGTTCATGCGATTTGCAATTCTCAGTTTTGTCTTTGTCCTATGTTGCTACCTAATCTACCCCGTCAGCGGTTCGCGTCCAGATGATACTTCCAACAACACTACAGGGAAAACCAACATGCAATTGGGAAATTTTTCAATCAGCTTGGCGGTCAAGGACGTCAACGTCTCTAAAGAATTTTATGAGAAACTGGGATTCAAGGTGACTGGAGGTGATTTGAAACGCAAGTATGTGATTTTACAAAATGAGACGAGCACTGTTGGACTGTACCAAGGTATGTTCGAGAAAAACTCGTTGACATACAATCCTGGTTGGGATCGAGATAAGAAGACTCTGGCTGAGTTCCAGGATGTGCGTGAAATTCAACAGCATTTGAAAATGCGTGGTCTGAATCCAGTCGTCGCCGCCGATGAATCGACTAGCGGCCCAGCATTCTTTACGCTAGTCGATCCAGATGGCAATCCGATCTTGATCGACCAACACGTTTCCAAGCCGAATGAGAAGTGATGCTAGTGAATGCCTTATGGGCTGCGAAAATGATCCGCGATTTATAGCTTTACGCCAAAATCGCCGCGACTATCGCGCCATATGCTGTGAACGTGGTTGGCAATATTGCCAGCAGCGTCAGGCTGTGTATTAACAAACTCGATCAAGAACGATGGCCCTTGGACTCGATAGGCATGACCAACTCCCGCCTGCAACTCGCCTTCCCACGAAAAATGAACCGCGTCCCATCCCCCTGCGCTTTGAATGGCTTGACGTCGATCTTCTGCAACTTCGTCCGGAACTGCATTGACGTATTCGTTGACTAGGTCCTTTAGCAGTGACTGTTGGGGAGGTGAAAGCTTTGAATAAGGAATTCCAACTGGGGACTCTTTGGGTGGCTGTTGGACTCCCAGAGTTCTATTTTCTCGAGGTGCTTTGTCCGCAATGACTGCGACCTTGCGTTGTGGTTCGGATAACGACTGAACAAGTTCAAACGCTAATGTCTCCTCAAGTCTCAACATACGCGTACCAAGGGCGATTCCAGATTTGTTTTCTGACCGTACAACGGCTGGATTCGCCGCAAAGGCTTGCGGTGTCGAGGATACAACGCGATCACCATCCATTAAGAAATTTAGCGACATATGATGTCCCTCGATGCTCAGCCCCCACTTTTTGCCGGCTTGAGGGGTTCCGAAAACGGTAAAGTAATATCGCGTGGAATCTCGCAAGGGACTGTTTGCCTTGCCCGCTTCAAGTTCCTTCAAAAGATTCTCCATATTCATGATTTGGGTCGACTTGCGATAACCGATTTCGCTCACGACGCTTCGCAGTAAAGCTGTTGCGGCTTGCCGCTGGCTATCGTTCATCTCATTGAGTTGCAGCCCCTTTCGTTTATCCTTTGGGATAATTTGCCAATCCTGGCGTTCCGGGCTCTCAACGGGCATGATCGCTTTGCTTTTTTGCGATTCATCCAGCGATGCAAGCAATGCAGTCGCTGCAGTTGCAGCCCTTTCGGTTACCCCGCTAACTTTGTAAAAGCTATGACCAAATTGATATACGCACAAAACACCCGCGCACGCAAACGCGAATAAGAATCGTTTTACACTCATGTTCAAGCTCGTAAGTTGGAGTAATCTCGTTGGGATTTAGGTTGGTTGGTGCATTCTAGTATTCTTGTTGGACAAGCCAATCGATTTGCGCGTTTGCCCTTCGAACTACTTTCGCTCCGGCCCAGTATAACACGAACATAAACGATGGGAAAACGGGGGCTAATGTTTCCCGTGATCGTTTGCACGCTGGTCGTTTGGCAGATGCTGTTGATCTCGATGGAAATGTAGTTTTGGCATTGCCTCAAGCAGTGCCATCAAACCGTCTTCCGTGACACGTCCGCCGTCTAGATAAAAGGATTCCAAGTGTTCCATGCCATATAAGTGTTTAAGCCCCGCGTCTGTAATTGGAACGTCGATAAGATGCAAAAACCTCAGCGACCTCATTTTCGCAATCATTTCAATGGCAGAGTCGCTGAGATTCGGGCTCCCTATTCGTAACAGGACCAGTTCGTTCAATAGTGGCCAATCCTTTATACCCGCGTCGGAGACGATGCATTCTGGCAAATTGATCGACGACAATTTGGTAAGTTTACTGATCGCACGCGCCGACAGTTCTCCGATAGACGCTTTCTCAAGTCGAATTTGCCGAAGGCCTTCAAGGCTAGGCAATACGTCTGCGATTTTGTCGGTTAGGTCCGCCTGCGTTAGG
>JANLRK010000647.1:0-2443 GCA_031361585.1 Pirellula sp.
CTCCTGTGGCAGGAACCAACATACGGTAAACTCAACAAAATGATGGAATCAAAAACCAGGGATTTCAAAAATTCATCGCGCCGCGATAGCATTCACGCGCGTTGTAAATCATTGGACTTTGACGCTTGCCGGGAATCGCTGGTGTTCAGCTATCGCCGTTCCATGTTCGAAATCAGTTCTCTTTCATTTTTTTCGATCGACGAAAATTAAAGCTGAGCAAACATATTGAGCAAGTGCCCGAAAATGAACGTTCGAGACTTGTTTTGGTAACATTTCAGAAATTATTCGATGGATACAATAAGACGATTGACGCTGTCTTTCGTTTTCAACGTACTGGAGCATTTACTGAATCGTATCCAGACGGCGTGGTCTGGGCGATGTATGCTACGGCGAGATTTGGATCTTCATCTGATCTGCTTATGGAAATTGATCGGGTCAGGGTAGCTGCAAAAGCATACTTTGATCGAATCATTAAAGAAGAGAGAGTACTCCAACCGTCACGAGAAAATATTCAGAACAGTTACCCAGACAACAGGGTGATGCTGAACTGCATGGCTCTGGCAATCAAACGTCGTGGTGCTGAGGGTCTCATGAGTGAATTTCTTAAGGACCTTCGCATGGAAAAGTTAGCAATTCCACAATGGGATGCTCCGGCGACAATGGCCGAAGCTGCAGAATATGTTTTGGAAAAAACTGTTTTGCAGATGAACGCATCGTATCCAGCGTATGTAACTATAGGCTACGATTGGAAAGAGATTATCCTTTACGTTTATCCTTTACGATTATCCTTTACGATTGGCCGAACGATCTGCGGAGAGTCGGCAAGGAAGAGGAGCAGGACCAACGTCTGACTCGCATGATCGAACGATTCCGACAATTGATCGCAAAGTAGGTCAACCTAGCAAATATCAGAAAAGTAGAAGATCTCAAAGATGCTAAAAAAATTCATGGCTTCGGAATCAACTATGCGACTCTCCCTCACTCTCTTGTTCATCGTTACCGCGTGCTTTCATGCAAGGCTCCTGATCGCCGCGGACAAACAGCCCAACGTCCTGTTCTTGATTGCCGACGACTTGAACAACATGCTCGGATGCTACGGCGATCCAAAAGCAAAGACCCCCAACCTCGATCGATTGGCAGCTCGCGGCGTGAAGTTCGATCGATCCTATTGCACATTTCCCCTTTGCGGACCTAGCCGCAATTCGATGCTGACCGGCCTCTATCCGAACAGCACAGGCATTTTGGCCAATTCGCTGATCTTTCGCCAAACGATTCCTGCACAACACAGTTTGTCCCAGGCGTTTCGGCTATCGGGTTACTTCGCCGCACGAATCGGGAAACTCTATCACTACAACGTGCCCAATTCGATTGGTACCAATGGCCATGATGATCCTGGATCATGGGAGTTGGAATTGAATCCGGCCGGGGTGGACCGTCTCGAACATCACCCCAATATTTACTCGCTTACTTCCGGCCAATTCGGCGGTACGCTCAGTTGGTTCGCATCGCCCAAGAGCGATCAGTACCATACCGATGGACTCATGGCCGAAGATGCTCAATGGGTGCTCGAGCGATGCGCTAAGAAGAAAGACCGCCCATTTTTTCTTGCGGTCGGTTTCTTTCGTCCGCACACCCCTTATGTTGCTCCAAAAGAACCGTACTTCGACTGGTATCCCGAAAAAGACATGCGCATCGTTCCCGATGTAGTCCAGGACCAAGCGGACATTCCGCCGGCAGGGCTTGCAAGTTACAAAAAGGAGCAGGACAAATTGACCGACGACCTTCGACGGCAAAGCCTGCAAGCGTACTACGCGAGCATCAGTTTCATGGACGCCCAAGTCGGAAAAGTCGTCGACTCACTCGACCGGCTAGGTCTCTCAGACAATACGATCATCGTCTTTACTAGTGATCATGGTTATCACACAGGCGAGCACGGTCTTTGGCAAAAGATGAGTCTATTCGAAGAGAGCGCTCGCGTCCCCATGCTCATCGTGGCCCCGGGTGTTTCCGCAAAGGGCGGAGTCGCTAAGTCACCCGTCTCGCATATCGACCTCTTCCCGACTTTAACGGAGCTGTGTGGAGTAAAGTCATCTGCGAATATCCAAGGCCAAAGCCTGGTCGCAATGCTGAAAGATCCAAGCACGGTCGGACGAGGCTGGGCCATGACTCAAGTAACCCGAGGTCCTGTCGGGCCTCGGGCGACGCAAAATCCAAATGCAAAGGACAAGAGTTTTTTCGGCTACAGTTTACGCACTCCACGCTGGCGTTATACAGAATGGGACTCGGGCAACCAAGGGCGAGAACTCTATGATCACGACTCCGACCCGCTTGAACTGACCAATTTGTCGAGTCAGCCGGAGCACGCAAAGACTGTCGAAGAGTTGTCCAAGCAATTGCAGTCGGCCGCCAAGTCAACCTTCCCTCCCTCGGGCGAAATACCTGA
>JANLRK010000043.1:0-10823 GCA_031361585.1 Pirellula sp.
AGCCCGAGTCGGTTGTATCGTATTAGCCAAACGACCCCGATCAAAGCCAGTAGTTTAATGATTAATGCCTTTCCTTGATACGGATTCCATTCTGTTATCACTCGCTTAACGACCAAGGCGGGCAGTCGTTCAAAGTTTTCGGACGACCATTGATTGACTTTGAACTTGGCTTGTCTTTCTATTTCCAACTCAAGGTCCCTAAGGTCCTTAGCCGAAGTTTTATTCCAATCCAATTTTGATTCCAACTCGAAGCGCAATTCTCTCTCCGGAGCGAATTGCCATAGCCCGTCGGATTGATACGACTCGTCGCAATAGCCTCCCATTAGGGTAGTCGAACCCTTTGTACCAAGTGGATGAAATGACTCGAGGACAATGCAGTTTCGTACCCACCAAATCGAACCTAACAATCCAAATGTCAACATGCAAACCAAAACCCAACGCAATGGGTTGAGTAACCCGTAGCATGGCCCCCCGGGCCGTGTCGGTCCGTAGCATGGCCCCCCGGGCCGTGTCGATCTCGGGCCAGTGGCCCAAGCTAAAGCAAACAACCAAATTGCCACAAACGGTACCCAAAGAACAAACACGCCACGACAAAAATACATGCCAGCGAAGATGGCACCTGTCGCGGCCGCCCATTTCCAATTTCCGTTCTGTGTTCCATACCACGCGACAATAAGAAATGCTTGAGTCAATAGGAGCGAGAACGGCTCCGTTAAGAAGTCGGTCGTGTAGTTGCGCAGATTGCGTTCGGAATAAACTATCGCAATCACGGATACACCCACAATACTCGGTACGAGCGAGCCCTTGAACTGCTTCATTGGACTGACGATCGCAACGCCCCAAGCGACAGCCAACGCGCAGCCAATTGAAAGACTGCAAGCTAGCGCAACGCGAATGAAACCAAAGGCGATCGGACCACGCGGAACCAATCGGTAGACCATCGCAATGAAAGCCGGAAAGAGGGGTGGCCGGTTCGTGTCTGCTACGATCGGCCCGCGTCGAGCAAGTTGAACGGAGTAATCAAGTCCAACATTAGGATCTTGAACATCTTCGTAGGCGCGGCGCCATTCAGGGTCAGAAAAGGATGTCGACCAACCGTATCCTTGACTCAGTCCAAACCCAATAGCCTCGTAGTCGGGTCCATCGCCTATCGGTTTGGGTGGAAGTACGAACCACACATCGATAACGACGGCTGAAATGTGTAGCGGCAGAAACAAGACGAGTGCAATAAAGAACCAACGCAACGGATTTTGAGTGCTGTTTTGCCTCGCTGGTTCTAGCAATCGATTTCTTACCCATTGTGGTTCGGTGGTCCCCACCGAAGGATCCCTGAACAATCACGGCGGAGATCGCCGTGCCACACTTTATAGCCGTGACATGCCGTGCTAAGCCACATTTTACCGTGCCGATTTTACCGCGTTCTGAAGCCGCGTCGATTACCGTTGGATACAGGTTTCAACGCATCCAAATCATCGGTGTTGGACATGCTTCCTCGCACTTGCTGGATCGCTTGATCTACGAGCGCTGGATTGAGCGTTGACGCAGGATTACGTTCTCCTTCGCCGGAACCAGTCGTCGTCGATGTCGTGGTTGTAGCTGGAGTGAAGTTCAGTTCGGAAGGAGCGGCTTGAATCCGGAAGAGCGATGAGTTCCCTTCTTTGCCTCGAAGCACAACCTTGGAATCGCTGACCGGCAATGTCGCTTGAACGTTTTGATTGGATGGGTTAGTAGCCCGAACCGTCAATTGGTCGCCCGAGCTGTTGAGGGACACTTTGACGTTGCTGAAATTCTTCCAATCACCTTGACCATTATTCCATACGGAATCTGTATTCGGAGTCACTGCCGCAGTGATACCGCGTCGCAGATTCTGTCCCATGAAATCGCGGATATCAATGTATCGCGCTTCGCGTGTTCCAACATTAAATGCTGTTGTTAGTGAGCTCGTGGCAGTTGCCGCGGAACTAACCACCACCGATTGGTCGCCACCAGCCACGAACGGCAAATCGGGTAGCTTGAATCGATAGTCACCGGGGCCAACATTGACCACCTTCGCGCCGTCAGCAGTGAAGACCAGCGGCATAGCAGTAGCATTCGCGGAACTACCAGACGGTGGAATCACTTCCACTGTCAGCGGTAGACCTTGCAGTTCCAACGGAATCTGGATGCCGACTTCGCGAGGTGTGTAGTTGCTCACGGTCAATGTGACCGTTGCTGTATCGGTTAAAGTGCTACCATCGCCAATGGTATAGGTGAAGGTAACCGTTCCAGTGAAGTTCGTGTTTGGCGCGGTATACAAAATGGTTTGACCATTTGGACCGATCTGCACGGTCCCTTGGCCCGCAGCCGGTTGTGTTATGGCGGTGATCGTAAGTGTTTCGCCAGCATCCACGTTCACATCGTTGGTCAGCACATTGAGCGACTGGCTTGGGGCAGAGAGAACTGGTAACGCATCGTTGACTGCATCCGGAGCATCGTTTACCGCAGTGATGTTAAAAGTTACGGTTCCATTCGCAAGTCCGCCATTGCTGCCACGAACGGTGTATACCACGGTTGCTGGTCCATTTAAATTCGCGCGAGGGGCGAAATTCAGTCGTGTACCGTTGTTTGTTATGGTAGCCGTCCCGTTCGGAGAAGTCACGTTCGTAATCGTTAGCGTATCTCCAGTCTGAGCTGGTGTATCATTCGAAAGCACATTGAAGTCAGCTGCGGGGGCGTCTTCATTGATCGTAAAGGACTCACCTACAACGGTTGGCGGGGGAACGGCTGGCGATACGGTTACCGTCACAGTCGCAGTAGATGTCCCGCCATTACCATCGCTGATCGTGTAGGTAAAGGTCTCAACACCGGTAAAGCTTGCTCGCGGTGTATAGACGACGCCGCTGCCTGCAGTTCCCACCCGTACCGTACCGCCTTGTGATGGAGTGCCGACGGCTGTAACTGTCAGCGTTTCGCCAGTGTCTGGACCCATCGTATCGTTGGTAAGCACTGGAATGAAGACATCGCTATCGGTGGTCTTGACCGTACCCAACGAATCGTTCACCGCTACTGGATTGTCATTCACGGCCGTGAGCCCTACCGTCACAGTTGCGGTAGCCGATGCTCCTGTCTGATCTCGAACCGTATAGGTAAAGGTCTCGGAGCCATTGACGTTGGCTGCTGGCGTATAGATCACACGTCGATTGTCCGATGCGATGGTGACGGTCCCACCACGCGATGGCGTTGTTACCGACTGCAACGTAAGTACAGTATTCGTACCGGCCACAATCGTATCGTTGTCGAGAACCGGTATCGCGTTGTTGGTGCTATCTTCGTTGAAATTGAATGAGTCATTCACGGCTACGAAGTTTTGGCCAACCGCCAAGTTGGCAGTACCGAAGGTCACTCGATTTGCCGGAACATTGACATCCTCTTTGAAAATGGTGATGCCGCGGCTTGCGTTCTCAGCTGGATTGGAACTCAGCAACGCTTGTCCCGATGCCTTGGCTCGCATCCGAACGGTCGCGAGTGTTTGTGGATCTCGTCCTGGCCCGACGTTAAAACTCGAAAAGGCACCTAGCTCATCGATCAGCCCAGGTGTGCTGATTCCTGGTACGCTTCGTCCATTTCCAAACAGCGACGCGTAGGTGACAGGCGTAGTGCCAACTAGTTCAAGAATATTGGAATCGAATTCGATGTCCATGTAGGCCGAGAAGACGCCATCCCCCTCGGGATTGCCGCCGGTTCGCAAATCGTTAAGCACGATGCGCAAGATGAATTCTTGTCCAATGCTCACGGAAGTTACCGCGTTCGTATTGGTCACATCAAATAGCTGCAAACTGATTCCAACTTTGGCTGTGTCTGCGACAGTGATAGCCATGGTTTGTGTTTGTGAGTTGCCCGCTGCATCGGTCAAACGTAGGTTGGCCGTTTGAGCGCCAGACTGAGAAGCAATAGGGGTCCAGCTCAAAAGGCCCGTTGTCGCATTGACTGTTAGACCAGCCGGCGCACTCTCCAACGAGTATCGCAACCCTTGGCCTTCTTCCGCAGCTGCCAAATCGAAATTCAAATTGTTTCCAACGTTAGCGCTGGTAGGCAATCCGGAGGCAGCAATGGCGGTCGGAGCCGTCGCGTCGAAAGTAACCGAAAGGGCAGGCGATGCGGCACTGGTTGAGCCACTTTGCGTCTGGGTGGCGACGATGCTGCGTGTGCCGTTCCCAAGCTGCGAGACGAGTGTGGTTGAAATAGTCGTCGTGACGCCAGTAGCAACTGCAGTCCCGACAACTTGATCTCCCACTTTCAGATTCACGGTCGCGCCGGCCGTAGTTCCACTCACTACAAATTGCATCGTAGCTGCATTGGTAATGTTGTCGGAGTCGCTCGTACCCGAATCGCTTGCGGCAGCCAAATCGATGCCGGTCGGTGCCGTAGTTGCGGCTGCAACATTGAATTTCAATTGCTGCGTATCGAACTTGTCCCCTGTCGTCACTGTGGATTGGTCCGAGGCACGCACACTGACCTTTAGCTGAAAGTCACCAGTGAAATTCGTTGGAGCCGTCACGCTAAGCAAGCCTGTTGTCGCATTGACATTGAATTGATAGTCGACAGTGCCCACCTTGGTCGCTTCATATACAACCGGCTGCCCTTCCGCATCCTGCGAAGACAATTGGATGCTGACGGTTTGGCCTGCCGCAATCGGTGGCACAACGATGTCGTTGAGGAAGGGTGCGCCGTTGGCGGTATCGGCTGCGGCTGTTGCCGTGAAAGTTCTCGAGAACGTATTGCCTGTCGAATCGGTAACCGTCACGGTAATCGTAGACGTACCCGTATTAGCTAGCGCCTTCAATCGAATCAACCCGTTCTCGGTATCATTGAAAATCTCTGCCGACTTGATCGAAATTTCCGTATCCGGGCGATCGTTTGTCACCTTGGTTCGAGAGATTCCTTCACGCGCCGCATCGCCTTCGATCAGCTGACCAAAGATAGAGTGATTGAAGTCGAGATGCCGTTGGGGCCCTTCGGTAATAAAGAACTGAGAATCGTTGGTGTCGTCGCTCGACTTGGCATAGGACAGAATGCCGGTGCGATTGTGCTGCAGATTGAGGTTGAATTGATCGTCGAAGTTCCCAAGGGTCGAACCGCCACTGCCTGTGCCCGTCGGGTCTCCTGCTTGCAATACGAAGTTATCGATGACCCGATGGAAAATGATTTTGTTGGTAGCCGTTTGATTGTAAAAACCACTGTTCGTCAGCGATTCGATGCGCCCTACAGGTCGAGCCGCCTCGTCAGCGAAAAATCGATAGACCATTTCGCCGTAGCCATTGACTGTCAGCTTCCACGACTGGTTATTGGTTATCATTTCCGCAGTGATCGCCGATGGATTACTGCTTGCAACGGTAATCGTAAGTGGACCACCGTTGGGATCATAAGCATCCACCGGCACGTGCAACGGTGAACCATTGAGCACCGTTTGGTTCGGAATGACGGTAAACGTCGGGTTGCTGCCCGTTGGGATTGCAACTCCGGAAAGTGTCGAAAGCTGCTGCAACGTCTGCACCCCAGTCACTCGCTGCCCGTTGCCAAATTCCCAGGTCGGATACGTTGTTACGTTTTCGCTAATCGCAGTCGCATTGCGAGTACGATCCGGATTCGACATTTCGATGAATGGCAGGAATTGAGCACCGTCTTGAAATAGTGCCTTTTGTTCCGAACAGAATGGACACCAATCTGCGCCGAAGAAACGAACGCCCGCTTGCTGAAGCGCCTTCGCAAATTCAACCAAATTCGGAGCGTCTTCCCCCTCGCCCACTAGCCCGGACGTGTTCATGGTGCTGAACTGTGCCGGAGTATTTGTTAATGGGAGAGCAGAAGAAGAGGCCATCGACGCCGCATCGTAAAAATCTCCCGCCATCAATTGACGCGTCTCAAGTGGCTCGAAGTGAATTGGACGATCCTTGCGATTGGCTGTAATGGGAAGTACCCCTTGCAAAATTGCCTTAAAAAAACGTCTTGCGGTATGCTTCAATGATTCTCGGCGTTGCATTTTTGTCATTTCAAAATCCTAAAAACCACCCGAATAGGGAGGACTAACACAAGGTTGTCGCGATCATTAAAAGAAAAACTTATACAAAGTATTCGGTTTTTCCTTTGGTAGGGCTAGTGTGGAAACTCAATTATATTCGCGCAATACGACCGATTCACCAATTCAATTCGCCGTATTCCTTGTTCTCGGAAACGTTGGGTGGTGAATTTGAGGGTTAGGTCGGATTATTGGGCAACTTTAAGTACTAGGTCGAACTTGGATGCGGTTTGTTTCGCATTTGTTCCAAAACCCAATTCCCCAAATAGCCCAATTGAACTAGCCAGAATTCGGACGGTTACCCATAATACGCGTTCTTAATTGTCCGAGAACGCAGTTTTTGTTGAAGGTAAGTTCGCACAAAATGGCCAAGAGCAAGAAGAAAAAGGAAACCACGTTCCTCGTTTGTCAAGAGACTGGTGATATTAACTACGTACTTTTGCGCAGGCCTGGCGGGGAGAAACTCCAGCTCAAGAAATACAATCGCCGCCTCCGTCGCGTGACGTTGCACATCGAAAAGCGAAAATAATGTAGTTCGGTGGTCCTCACCGAAAAACCGTGCAAAACCAGCGGAAAACAACAGCAGGGCGAGTTTTGACTCGCCCTGCTGTCGTTTGGATGGCCTGCTGTCGTTTGGATGGTAGGTCGCACCTGCCGGGTGCGACTTGGAATGCCACTGTTCATCGGATCATCTATTTCATGGAGGGCTTCTCATGGCCAAGCAATGGCTATTTAAAGGTCACGATTCTGCGGCCATCTTGGCACTTGCAAAACAGTCTTCGGTTGAACCTGTTGTCGCCCAACTATTGCTAAACCGGGGCATCACCGAACAAAACTCGATCGATTCCTTTCTCGAGGCCCGGTTTTCTGATTTACGTGAACCAGAACTCCTGCCTGGAGTCCTGTCGGCATCAGAACGAATCCATGATGCCGTCAAAAATAAAATTCCGATTACCGTCTATGGCGACTACGACGCAGATGGCATGACTGGTACATCGATCCTTTTCAGTTGCCTCAGGCTCCTCGGCGCCGAGGTCCAGTACTACGTCCCGAATCGACTCGAGGACAGTTATGGTTTAAGTTGCGACTCCATCCAAAAGCTTGCGCAACGCGGTCGCAAGATGATTATCAGCGTCGACTGTGGCATAGGCTCGATCGTGGAGGCCGAGTTGTGCCGTGAACTTGCAGTCGAGTTGATCATCACCGACCATCATCGCATGTCGGACCAGCTACCCAACGCAACCGCAATCGTTCACCCCGCCTTGCCTGGCTTCGAATATCCATTTCATGGATTATGTGGCGCCGGTGTCGCATTCAAATTGGCTTGGGCTATTTGCCAACACGCTAGCCAAGCCAAAAAAGTATCGACCTCGCTCCGCGAATTCTTGTTTCAAGCCACGACACTAGCAGCTTTAGGCACTGTCGCGGACGTTGTGCCGCTTCTCGATGAAAACCGAATAATCGTTCGGCACGCTTTGAAGCTAATGCAACAACACGGACCGCTTGGGCTCAAGGCTCTCATCAAACAAACGAAACTCGATCAAAAGAGCACGCTGTCAGCCGAAGACATCGCCTTTACCCTCGCGCCTCGTTTAAACGCAGCTGGACGATTGGGCCAAGCTCAGCTCGGAATCGAATTGCTTACAACACAGGATCCACAGCGCGCCACAGTACTCGCAGAATACATCGATCGCCTCAATGGTGATCGCGAATCGCTAGAGCGCAGCATCGTGATTGCCGCAACCAAACAGGCCAAGGAACAATTCGATATCGAAAACGATTCCGCTTTCGTGCTTGCTGGACATGGTTGGCATCTCGGCGTTATCGGCGTCGTTGCAAGCCGCTTGTCAGAAAAATTTCATCGACCTGTTGTTATCATTGGTATGGACTCTACAGGGCAAAAGCCGGCCACTGGCTCAGCACGCTCGCAGGGGATCATCGACCTACACGCCACGCTACAGCAGTGCAGTGAACATCTTCTGTCCTGCGGTGGACACGCAGCCGCTGCGGGTTTACGAATCGAAGAACGAAGCATCGCTGCCTTCCGACACGCTTTCTGCGAAGAAGTTTCGACACAACTCAAGGGACAAAAACCCATCGCTTCGCTCAGTATCGACGCAGAAGCAACATTCAAGCAAATGAACCTCAATACAGTCTCGACCATCGAAAAACTCGCGCCCTTTGGAGCATCAAACCCGCGGCCTATCCTAGTTGCAAGCAATGTCGAGTTAGCGGACCCTGCTAAAGCCATGGGGAGCGGAGACCGACATATGAGCGCTAAACTGGTTCAATACGGGGCGCTGATGCGGGGTGTTGCGTTTGGTCAAGCCGAATGGATCGAACCGTTGAACAACCATCGTGGTCAAATAGACGTGGCTTTCCGGCCAAACATCAACGAATTCAACGGGATGAAGCGCGTTGAGTTACAATTATTGGACTGGCGAGTCGCCAAGATCCCTGTCAATCCGCCCCATACGCCGCAATCGTCCGAAATAGAAAAAGCAAAAAGTGTCCGATAAAACAGGCGCAGACGTGTCGGCATCCATGCCACGAGCCTCCAGCTCATCGCAACGCATCGACTCGCAACTCGCTGAGTCCATCGGGTCGGTTGATAACGCACCTACCCTTTGCATGAAGCACGACCAATGGACCATCGATGGTTACTCCCGCGCTGCGGTTCAAACCTACTGGCGAATTGCGGAACTAAAACTTGGGTTTGATCTCGGTGCTCAACCTTGGGACTTCATGGCCATCCCTCGCTTCATGGTTTCGCATGCACACATCGATCATATCGCTGCTCTCCCTGCCTATGTGGCTCGTCGCCGCATGATGAAAATGGAAAGACCAACGATCTACCTGCCAGAATCGGCAGTCTCGACCGTCGATGCGCTTCTCAAATGCGTCTCACGCTTAGACCGTGGCAAACTCCCCTGTGACTTGATCCCATTGACGGCGAACCAAGAGATCGAGCTATCGCGAGAATTGGTTGTGACGACCAGCGCAACTCGGCACTCGATCCCGTCGTTAGGATTTATCGTTTGGGACCGACGCAAGAAACTGCGTCCAGAATTTGCTCATTTGTCAGGCGATCAAATCCGTGATATCAAATTGTCAGGTACCGATGTGACCCAGGAAATTCGGATCCCTCTGATCGCCTATGCAGGCGACACGGCACCCGAGGGACTTGATGACTGCCCTGACATGTATCGAGCCAAGATCTTGATCACCGAAATGACCTTTGTCGCTCCGGACCATCGCAAAGAAAAAATCCACAAGCATGGCCACACCCACTTGGATGACATTGTTGCTCGAAGAAATGATTTCAAAAACGAAATCGTCATCTGTGGTCATTTTAGCACGCGATACAACGAAGCCCAGATCCGCCGCTGGGTAAACAAAGCGCTCCCAGACTATCTTGACGGCAGACTAAAGCTCTGGCTTTAGCGTTCTTGGACCTCGTGCCCAATGAAAGCAATAAATTTTGCGTCCTATAGTTCGCCAAGCCTGTTGCGAATGCCAGGTCAAGCCTGACCTTCGCCGCGATCTGCATTTGCTGCATTGCCACATCGCCGTCCTAGTCATCTCCCCTGTGTGGGCGTATGCCGTGAAATGAAGGCTCGGATTTGCTCTACGAATGATGGACTGGTTACATCAAGCATGATCCGACCAATTTCTCGTCCCTTAGAATTATAGGCAAACCAAAAAACTTCTCCGCTTTCAACGGACGGCCAATCAAGCGAGCGAGCGATCGGAGCATTTTCACCTTTGCCTATTTCCTCTGAATCGATTTGAAGCCAAAGGAAGGAATCTAGTTTTGATTCTTTAGAACCCAACAATCTATTGACGAGCTGCAAGCTTTTCTCGTTGGCCGGATCCCGAAAAATGAGCAAGAAGTGAAGGCCCTTCAGTCGACAATCCTCTTCTAGCTTTCCAAAGCGTTCCGAGATCGAGGGTAATTTGACCAGATTCTCAGACCCTTTCAGCCGCCAAAATTGGGACACTCCTCGCGGAGGTCCACCATCGGATCGCAACGATACTTCACCAAGGTATTGTTGGGACGTGTTGAATTGATAGATCGGTTCTACTATGAGTTCAATCGGAGTCGAGCAGGGCAAAGAGGAAAATGTATACTCACCGTTTTCGTTCGTTGTCGCATGGAATCGATCCACATCGAATATTGCCGGGACAAGGTCCCCGTTTCTCGTTTCACCCCGGATGCAAATTCTGGCTAATACTTTCTGATTCCTGAGTACCGCTCCCTCCGCTGTCAACAACCGCTCGCTGAAACTTTGCATGCTATGGAGTTGCAAGACAACTGGTTTCGACAAATCAGAAACGATGGTGGTTCCCGATGCTAGTCCATCTCTGGTTGAAGCGTAAATGCCGATCCTGCTTGATTTCGTTTTCAATCTAAAATGACCAAGGGCGATGCTTTCCGTTTCTCCTTTGTCCTGCGATTTTCCATCGATCGCACCAAACTTGATCACGGCTTTAGAAAGATCCACCGCCATTCCTTCGGGAGCAACCAGCTGTCCCACCACTTCAATGAATTCTTCGACTTCGCGATGCATTTCAAGTCGATTTGGCAGATCTCCCAATACAACCATTAGTTGCTTGGATTGCCAGTCATCTCTCGAGGCGTGGACTTTCAATTTGCCTTCCGGTGCAAGTATTTCGACTTGCCCATCCTTGTCTGTTACTTTGTACAAACGACGCCCGCTGACGTTTCCGAATTGAAGGTTACCGTTTTCGACCCAGCTGATGGGAT
>JANLRK010000069.1:0-5698 GCA_031361585.1 Pirellula sp.
TTTCGGGGCAATCAAATCCATTCGCTTCCTTAGTTTAACGCCAAGTGAACCGGCGGTTCGATAGCAGTCCCGCAGATTTTTGGAAATGTTCGCGGTATCTGGCCTCCGTCAAGTTAGTATCGGCTTCCAAGGTGGGATTGGTTCCAAGGTGGGATTGGCTTTCAGCCTGTCGATTCTGAAATGACTGGCTGGAAGCCTATCCCAATGGAACTGCTTTGTTGTTAGACTTTTCATCTCCCTTTCCTAAATTTTTCTTATCGTTATTCCTATAAATTCGTTCCTCAGATTGTCGAAAGCTTGTCCCAAATGGCCAACTTCCAGTACTCAGACCTTTCGAAAATGATAGACCATTCGTTGCTGAACCCAACGTTAACCATCGAACAACTCGAAGCGGGCATCCAATTGGCTATCGCCTACGATGTCGGGAGCGTTTGTATCCTGCCTTATTACCACAAACGCTGCTCCGAGCTTCTTGCAGGTACAACGGTTGCACCTAGTAGCACGGTCGGGTTTCCTCATGGAGGTAATACGACTCGCACGAAGTTGATGGAGGCCGAGCAATTGATCGACGAAGGCTGCCTCGAATTGGATATGGTTTCCAACATTAGTGCAGTCCTAAGCGGGAATTGGGAGCTGGTGGAAAACGAAATCGATGCGATCGTCAAGCTTTCGCATGCCGCGCAACGACGCGTCAAGGTCATCTTCGAAAATTGCTACCTTCAGGATGCACACAAGATACAACTTTGCAAAATCTGCTGTCATGTCGGGGCAGATTGGGTAAAGACAAGTACAGGCTACGGCACAGGGGGCGCAACCATAGAGGATCTTCAGTTGATGCTAAACCATGTGCAGGCTCCCGTACAAGTT
This sequence comes from Pirellula sp., assembly GCA_031361585.1. Lineage (GTDB taxonomy): Bacteria > Planctomycetota > Planctomycetia > Pirellulales > Pirellulaceae > JBKCUI01. The sequence continues at coordinate 868 of JANLRK010000069.1, forward strand.
AAAGCGGCGGGTGGCATCAGAGACTGCGACGCACTCATCAAGGTCCGGGATATGGGTGTAACCCGAGTTGGATCGTCCAAAACGGCCGAGATGCTAAACGAAGCCCGTCGTCGTCTCGGAGTTGCGGAGATCGATCCGATCCAAGCCGCTCCGGCAGGAACTAGCTATTAGGCGAAAGGCAGGTTCCTTCAAGAACGGCTATGAAACAAATCAAAGAGTGGCTTCAAGAGCATCAAGACCAAATGGCCGATGAGCTCGAACAACTATGCAATCTCAACTCTGGCTCTGGTTCTTTGCATGGTCTAAACCGAGTCGCAGATTGGCTTGTGGACTACTTTTCGCCACTCAAAACTGGCTGCGAGAGGATCTCGCTTCCGTCCTATCAAACATTGGACGATCATGGAGCGACCTGTTCGCACACAACGGGTTTCGCGTTGAGGTGGGCATTAAACGGGGCTAACACAGAGAAAAAACAAAAACTGCTGTTGAGCATCCATTACGACACTGTCTACGGTCCGAATAATCCATTCCAACGGTGTGAGCGGTACGAAGCCGACACAGCAAGCGGCCAAAAAGAAATACGCATGCGTGGACCAGGCGTCATCGACGCCAAGGGTGGTATCGTCGTCATGCGATGGGCTGCAATAGCCGCAACGAAATTTCTTGACCTTTCTAATTTGGATTTGAACATCGTCCTTACACCAGACGAGGAGATCGGATCGCCTGCGTCGACCCAACTTTGGACGAGGATCGCTGGCGAGTTCGATTTTGCGATGCTCTATGAACCGACCTTAGCAGATGGATCGTTGGTCTCGCAACGGAAGGGGACAGGCACCTTCGTCGTTGTGGTTCGGGGCAAGTCGGCACATTCTGGCCGGAATTTCCACGATGGACGAAACGCAATCACTCACGCTTGCAAAGTAGGTCTGGCTATAGACGCCCTCAATGGGCTTCGCCCTGACGTAACCGTTAACGTGGGACGGATACGTGGCGGGGATGCAGTCAATGTAGTTCCCGATTTGGCCGTTGTTCGAATCAACGTTCGCGTTTCGTCCCGTGAAGACCAAGCGTGGCTAGAAACTCATGTGCAACACATTGTTCAAATGCATTGCGACCAGCAGTCTGGTTACCAAGTCGAATTGCATGGCGGTATCCATTCAGCGCCCAAGAATATCGATGGCTGCACCGCAAAATGGATGGCGTTGACGGAGCAGGCCGGCGCATGCGTCGGCGAAGACATTCAATGGAAGCCATCTGGTGGCGCTAGCGATGGCAACAAATTGGCAGCCTTGGGGCTTCCAAATATTGACACTTTCGGCCCAGAGGGTGATTTGCTTCATAGCGATCATGAATGGGTGCGATTAAGCAGCTTGCCTCGAAAGGCGGCCCTATCGGTGGCGGTCATTCAGGCAGCTACCTCGAATTCGACAGGAGTTTTGCTAGAGTAGCTTGAGCCGCCCGCCAGGCTGAGCGACACGGCCCAGGGGGCCATGCTACAAATGAGCGACACGGCCCAGGGGGCCATGCTACAAATAGTATTCCGTTTGCGGTCGATTAGAAACCTCTCACCGATGAATCATCAAAATGAAAAGCATCGCTTCGTTTGTTTGGCTTTTAGCATTGATTGTCGTTCTGCACACGACGGGGTTCGTGTCGGCCAATGACCGACCGAATATTGTCTGGCTTACTAGTGAAGACCATGGTCCAGAGATGGGTTGCTACGGCGACTCTCTTGCTAGAACTCCAAATGTCGACAAACTGGCAGCCAAGGGGATGATTTTCAAGCATGCTTGGTCCGTCGCCCCCGTATGTGCCCCCGCTCGCTCCGCCATCATCTCCGGAATGTATCCATCTAGTAACGGTGGTCTGCATATGCGTTCGATGGTGTCGTTGCCCGCTGGCACGAAAATGATACCACAATTTCTACGCGAGGTAGGCTACTACTGCACCAACAATAACAAAACCGATTACAACTTGCGAGAACCAGGAAAAGTTTGGGACGACACCACGAACAAATCGCATTGGAAAAATAGAAAAGATGGACAACCTTTCTTTGCCGTCTTCAATTCAACCAAGAGTCATGAGAGCCAGATTCGAACTCGCCCGCACAAACAAATCACCGATCCGGCCAAGGTTCGTATACCTGCTTACCACCCAGACACTCCCGAGGTTCGCGAGGACTGGGCTCAGTACTATGACAAAGTAAGCGAAGCCGACGCCGACGCAGGACGCCACTTAAAGGAAATCGCCGACGCAGGTCTTGCCGATGACACAATCCTTTTTTACTACGGAGATCACGGGAGTGGTATGCCACGCAGCAAACGCTGGCCGTCGAATTCAGGACTGCATGTGCCGATGGTCGTCTTCTTTCCCGAAAAATGGGAACACCTCGCACCGGCAGAGTACAAAGCCGGTGGCTCGTCCGTTCGGCTAGTTAGCTTTGTGGACCTTGCACCAACAGTCTTGAGTCTGGCCGGCATCAAACCGCCTGAATGGATGCAAGGATACGCTTTTGCAGGTCCCCATCAAAGTCAAGCTCAACCATTTCTATATGGTGAACGAGGCCGAATGGATGAACGCATGGACATGGTTCGTAGTGTTACCGATGGACGCTACGTCTATCTTCGCAATTACAATCCACATGTATCTCAGGCCCAACGAGTTTCTTACCAATTCGAAACCCCGACGACTCGCGTCTGGAATGAACTTTATGCGGCTGGCAAAACCAATGGTGCTCAATCAATTTTTTGGCGCGTCCCAAAAGCGGTTGAGGAATTGTACGATCTGCAAACTGATCGCGACGAAGTTAAAAACTTGGCCCAATCAGAAGAGCATCGCGATGTTTTGGCGAAGTTGCGAAACGCCCAGCGAGCGCATGTTCAAACAGTACGAGACGTATGCTTTTTGCCTGAACCAGAAATGCATGCGAGGTCCGAGGGATCAACGCCGTATGACTTGGCTCGCGATCCAGCCAAGTACCCGTTGGAGCGAATTGTTGCCGCCGCTGAACTTAGCTCGCGCATCGATTTAGACGAGGGAAAGGAGCTTGTCGCTTTGATGAGGGATAAAGACAGTGCTGTTCGCTACTGGGGCGCGCTGGGCCTTTCGATGCGCGGCGCAGAAACGGTACGATTGAATCAAGCTGCATTGCTGGAATCGCTGTTAGACGAATCCGCAAGTGTTCGGATTGTCGCCTCACAAGCTCTCGGGCTGTACTGCGATGGAGAAGCGAAGGAGTCGGCTTTAAAAACCCTTGCCTCGCTCGCCTCCCCGGAGACCAATGGTGTGATGATTGCGATGCCAGCACTGGCGGCCATCGAAGCTCTCGGTGACGTTGCTTTATCGCTCCATGACGTCATTGCATCAATCAAGCCGAACGGCCCTTCGCCCGATGAGCGATACAACAGTTACGTGCCGCGATTGATTGCCAACATTGTGCCAGATGGGAAATCGAAACCTGCCAAGGCAAAGGCTAAAGCAGCGAAGCCGAACATCGTAATCTTTTTGGCAGACGATGCGGGCTGGGGAGACTACAGCCATTCGGGCAACCTGCAAGTTCGGACCCCGAACATTGACTCGATCGCCAAGGGGGGCGTTTCGTTGGATCGTTTTTTCGTGTGTCCAGTCTGCGCGCCCACGCGAGCCGAGTTCCTTACGGGGCGATATCATCCGCGTGGGGGAGTGCGCGGTGTGTCTACTGGACTGGAACGTTTGGATTTGGACGAACGAACCATTGCAGATGCATACAAAGCTGCAGGTTATGCCACTGGCGCATTTGGCAAATGGCATAATGGCAGTCAATGGCCAGACCATCCAATGGCGCGAGGCTTCGATGAATACTTTGGACATACGTCTGGGCACTGGGGTGAGTACTTCGACGCACCGCTCGAGGAGAATGGGCGCATGATTCGCACTCAAGGTTATATCGTGGACGTTTGCACCGATCGAGCTCTAGGCTTCATCGACAAGAATCGGGACAAGCCTTTCCTTTGCTACGTTCCCTTTACCACTCCGCATTCGCCTTGGGCGGCACCGACTCAAGACTGGCAGCGTTTCAAAGACAAACCGCTCACCCAATTTGCAACCGATCCTAGCAAGGAAGTCGCGGATGAAACTCGCTGTGCGCTGGCGATGCTAGAGAACCAGGACATGAACGTAGGCCGCGTTTTGGCAAAACTCAAAGAGCACAATCTCGATGACAATACGTTGGTTCTCTACTTCTCCGACAATGGACCGAATTCATTGCGATGGACCGGCGGTATGAAGGGCAAGAAAGGTACTACCGACGAAGGAGGCGTGCGGTCCGTATGTTACATCCGCTGGCCCGCAAAACTACCCGTAGGTCATACCGTCACGCAGATCGCTGGTGCCATCGACCTCCTACCCACACTCACTGCATTAACCGGCGTCAAGCGCATCGGGGACAAGCCGATCGATGGTCGCGACCTAAGTCCACTGCTACTCAAACAGGGAATCGACTGGACAGATCGAATGATCTTTTCTACTTGGGCTGGCAGTGTAAGCGTTCGAACTCAAACGCATCGCCTAGATAACGCGGGTAAGCTCTTCGACATGGTCGCCGACCCAGGGCAGACCACACCCATCAACGACAAAGAAACCGCGCTAGCCCTTAAACTCGTTGAGGCAATCAAAGCGTGGCGGCAGGAAATGAATGACGTCAGTGAAGCCAAAGCGCAGAAAAACTCGATTGCTAAAAGAAATATTCTAGGCAGCAATGCTGTGGATCCTCGTCCGATACCAGTTGGTTATCGAGAGTTTCCAATAACCATGCTCCCAGCCCGGGATGGCGAGCCAAGCGGCAATATCAGAC
>JANLRK010000086.1:0-7316 GCA_031361585.1 Pirellula sp.
CAGCGGTCATCTTGCTGGCACTCCGCAGTACATGTCCCCGGAACAATCACGCGGCGAAAAGATTGACCATCGAAGCGATCTGTATAGTCTTGGAAGCGTGATGTATGCAATGCTCGCAGGCAGGCCCCCTTTTCGAGCTGACAACGCCGTCGCAATCATGCAAAAAGTGAGTTGCGAGCGAGCCAGGCCGATTTATGAAATTCAAGACAACTTGCCATTCTGGGTAAATCAACTGATCGAACGATTCCATGCGAAGCACCCGAAAGATCGAGTTTCGACGGCGGTCGACGCAAGTCAATTGATACGCTGCTGCTTGCAACACGTCCAAAATCCATCAACAGGAACGCTCCCTCGCGGCTTCAAAGTAACCAAGTCGGATTGGCTACGACCGATTGCCCAAGGCGTCGCGATCCTGCTAACCATCGGATTGGTGGCGATGGCAATCGTCAATTGGATGCCTGCAATCGTACCTTCGTCATCCTCACAACAATTGCAGTCTTCAAACAATATAGAGGGAGCAGCAGAGCACCTCGACCTGCAGCAGTCCGAGCTTGATCGCTTGAGCTTGAGCGCTCGGCCGGAGATGGACACGGCCCAGGGGGCCATGCTACCGCTGATTGAAGCAATTCGGGAAAGCCGAGAGGTCAGCGACCGAGACGCCACGGATTGGAACGGGTCGATAGACCTTGAATTGGACTTCTTGGTGATCGAGCTTTCCAGGGTCGGTTTTGAACCATTTAAGTAAACGTTTACACATTAGGAGACGAAGATGAAATTAAGCCTTTTTGAACGTGCAATAACCTGCTGTCTTTTGGGAGCTGGGACAATTGCCGTCGCTAGCGGCATGAAGATGACCTTGCATCCAACTGAAGGAGCTGGGTCTAGCATGGTTCGCCCAGACGGTGATGGTGATGCCGAATCGCCGGACGGTGCGGACGACGCCGAGGAAGGAACGGAAAGCGATGACGATGAGGCTGAAGGTGCGATAGAAAAACTGATCGTCGAAGCCCAGGAAGCAACGGACGAGGCAAAAGAGGAAAAACGCAATGCGCTCAAGGACGCATTGACCGAAGTCTTTCGCAAAAGGACTGAATCGCAGCGAACTCGTATCGCCGGAATGAAGGCAAAGCTTGAGGCAATCGAAGCACAATTGGACCGTCGAACAAACTTGGAAGATCAAATCGTGCAACGAAGACTCGGCGAGCTTTTGGGGGATAAAGACGAACTTAGTTGGGACCACGAGCCCGCAATCGATTTCGACGGACTCGGTAAAACAGATCGTGCCAAGCATTTTTTGGGTCGGGCATTTGATTTTGAGTTCCCAACCGAATTCCCAACGGAATTTCCCACCGAGTTTCCAATTGAGTTAGAGACCGCGATGAAGATGGCGACCGACGGACACCGCAACGTCGACCCACGATCCCGCGAACAATTGCTACAAGCCCGGAAACAGGCTGAACAAGCCCGGAAGCAGGCAGAAGACGCCAAGAGGCAGGCGGAACAAACGGAATATACTGCGACCGAAGCTTCTCGGCGGTATCAAGAAGTTCGCATTCCAGATGTCGCAGCTGTTCAAAGAAAGGCGATGGAACGAGTCCGATCTGCCAGCGAAAGGGAAAGCGGGTTGCGAGCGCTTCGAAGCAACCTGGATAGTAAGCTTCCTGACCTGTCGGGGCTTCAGAAATCCATTGAAGGAAAGCAAAAACTATTAGAGCAGTTCCGTGAGAAAGAAGGGGATATTGAGGCGCTTAGAGGAAAGCTTGAGGCGATGCGAGCTGAGTCGGAAGCACTTCAGCAGCAGCTTGAGTTTGTCGCCAAACGAAACGCTGAAACGGCACGTAGGAGCGAAGAGTCGGCCAAAAGGAGCGATGAGGCAGTGAAAAGACGAGGAAAGTAAACCGATCGAAGCCAACTGTTGATTGCAAAAAACGTGGGGCCGTTGGCCTTGTTTAGCTTGGAAACAGAACAATCCAGCAGGACAAGCCTGCGGTATTCTGAATCACACCGGCTTGGCCTTGTTTAGCTTGGAAACAGAACAATCCAGCAGGACAAGCCTGCGGTATTCTGAATCACACCGGCGTGGCCTGTGGATCGTTCGGGCTGTGGCAAACAGTGAGGCACGGCGGTCTCCGCCGTGATTTCTCGGTCGTTGGCGATCGCCCCGATGGATTTTTCTCCAAGCTTTTGGAAATTCTCTCGAATTGGTAGTTAAACTTAGCAAGTCGCCGGTTGAAGTTCCGACCGCATGCTACCACTTGTTCGAATGAAAATCCCATCAACTTGTCCACTGTCATCGATATTACCGGATTGACTAAACAGTATGCCGGCAATTTCGCATTGAAAAATGTCGACATCGTTGTACCGACGGGTGTGACCGGCTTACTCGGACCCAACGGTTCCGGAAAAAGCACTTTCATCAAGGCTATGCTCGGGTTGGTCACGGTCGATACCGGATCCGGCACCGTTCTCGGGCAACCTTGGCCAACGCAAGTCAAATCGATCCGAGACAAAATCGGATATCTGCCGGAAGAAGATTGTTATATCCTTGGCTTGCAGGGCATTGAGTCTGTTCAAATGATGGCTAGACTTTCGGGCTTGCCATCGACCGAAGCTCTCAGGAGAGCTCATGAAGTACTTGACTTTTGTGATGTCGGTCAAGAACGCTATCGCAATGTAGAAACGTATTCGACTGGTATGCGTCAAAAGCTCAAGTTTGCTCAGGCGCTTGTCCACGATCCCCAAATGATCATCTTGGACGAGCCAACAACGGGTCTTGACCCAACGCAGCGAGAGGAATTCTTGGATCGAATTCACGCGCTCGCCCAAAGGTTTGAAAAGAGCGTTCTGCTTTCTACCCATATCTTGCACGATGTCCAACAGGTTTGCGATCAAGTTATTATTCTGGTTCGGGGCCAGGTGCGTTTGGCGGATTCACTTGCGAACATGCAACGCCCAATAACGACTGGCCTCCAAGTTCGCGTTGTGCGAGATGCCAGTCGATTGGCTGAATCCATTCGAAAGCAAGGCTTCAGCGTGCAGTGTGAGGGTGATACGGAACTCCTTGTTCAGGGAGAGTCGTCAGCAATTGCGACGGCCATCTGGGCAGCGAGCAGAGTCGAAGGTGTGCTCGTCGAGCGCATGGATGAAGCTCGGAATTCATTGGAGCATTCCTTCCTTGAAATCGTGAGCGAGAAAAAGCATGCCTATACTTGATATCGGGTATCGCAAGTGGACGGGAGATCGGTCCCCCGAGTGGCTTCGTTGGTCGGTCGTGGCAACTACTGGAATTTCGTTGGTTTGGAGAGGTACATGGCTAAAACGCTTTCTGCTTTTTGCATCCTTTCCGGCGTTGGTAACGATGTTCGGTGTTGGTCTTTTTGAGCAAAGCACACGCGACGAAACCTATCGACGAATGTTCGACGGGTTCCTGGCTTCAAGAATCGAGCCGATGGGTCCGCGGAACCGATTTCGGGATCGCGAGCGCGAAAGACAGCCCATCATTTCGGAAACGGCGGACATCGCCAGTCAACGACATTTAGCTTGGTCTCAAATGTTGTTATGGTACTTTAGGTACCCTCAAGCGTTATGGATTGTTGTTGTCATTGGTTTGGTTGCGCCGAGATTGATTAGTTACGATTTGCGCAGTCGTGGCTACCTACTGTATCTATCGCGCCCACTTTCTCCGACAGGCTATGTATTAGGGAAGGCCTGCGTTCTTTTTTTCTTGCTGGCAATGATAACTACATTTCCAGCGATTGCCGTGTACTCGTTTGGCCTACTGCTGTCGAACGATCTCGGGTCATTCTTACAAACGTGGGATATTCCCTTTCGCATTCTGCTGGCCACTGCGGTACTAGTGTTGCCAACGTCCGCTGTCGCATTGGCTTTCTCGTCAATGACTCAAGAGAGTCGTTTCGCGGCGTTTGCTTGGTTCGCAATGTGGATTGTTGGTTGGGTGACATACCTAATCCTGACGGGGTCTGCCATGATGAACGCTGAGGAAGATGCATTGAAACTTCAGCAGCGATGGCTTTTGATTTCGCCGTACCATGTACTCGGTCATCTTCAAACCGAGATATTCGGAAGATTACCCGAAGCCGAGCGACAAATCGGACCTTGGATTCTGTGTGGTGCGGTCAGCCTAGTCGGGTTCGGCATTGCGCGTTGGCGTGTAGCTAGAATGCTGCAGGTTTAGCCATGAAAAAACCCATTATCGAGCTAGAGCATGCGACCCGACTATACGGGAATGTGATTGGTGTCAACGACCTAAACGTCGAACTGCCCAAAGGAGCGTATGGGTTGGTCGGACCGAATGGTGCTGGGAAATCAACTTTGATTGGTTTGCTAACTGGAGCGCTTCGGCCAACGCTTGGGACCGTTCGAGTATTTGGCGAAGACCCTTATTTGAATCCTGGCGTCCTAAACAACGTAGGACTGTGTCCCGCAAGCGATATTTTGTTGCCTGGCGTATCAGCGAGACGATGGATCGAGCAGCTACTCGCGCTGAGTGGATGGAACCCTCGCAATGCGCACACACGAACGCGCGAAGTACTCGAACAAGTAGGTATCAAAGAAGCCATGGATCGGCCAATAAATACCTACTCACTTGGGATGCGACAGCGCTGCAAGCTGGCGCAGGCAATTGCAACGGAACCTCAACTGTTAATTTTAGACGAACCGTTCAATGGATTGGATCCGATTGGGCGACATCAAATGACAGAACTCTTGATCCACTGGGCCAAATGCGGTCGCAGCCTATTGCTCGCAAGCCACGTATTGCATGAAGTGGAACAGGTAACTGACTCATTTATTCTTATTTATGGAGGAAGACTTTTGGCTTCTGGAACGGCAGGAGAACTACGTGGTATGTTGGCAGATTTGCCACAAGAACTAACCGTCGTTAGTCCACAGTTCAGAGAGTTGGCAGCTAGACTAGCTCAACAGGATTGGGTTGAATCGCTTCGGTTCGATCCTGCCGCGAATAGTACGGTGGTTGCCGTGCATAAACCGCTTGAATTCTATGCAGCCTTGGCAGAGTGGTCGGCCGATGGAATCCAGATCGAACAATTGCTTGGGGCGGAAGGAGATATGCAATCCTTGTTCAAGTTGCTTGTATCTCGACATCGCGGCAGCAGGGCCAAGATCATATAGAGTAGAACAGTTTTCCTAAACTGTTTTCACCCAGCGCCCCCACCTCAGTTTTCACCGCAATCTAAGCAGGCGTGAAGACGTATTTGGGCATAACATGTAGCCGACGTCGCTCCGCGATTCGGCAATTCAGTGTCGCGGAGCGACTCGGCCACGTCGATAAACCGAGTACTTCTTCCGTAGTGCTTGCATTGGGCTCACTCTGGTATTTCGACCGACCGAATCTTGATCATGGTAACTTGATTACCGACCTCATTAAAATTCGCCTCGTTCATTAGTTCCCGCATCAGCATGACCCCCCGGCCGCGAGGCTTGTCCAGCAATTCTTCTGAGGTTGGGTCGGCCAGGTTGCGATGATCGAACCCAGGCCCCTCGTCAGCGACTACCATCGTGGCTTTATCGGGTGTAACCAGAAACACCAAGCGAACTTTTTTGGTCGGTTCTCGTTTATTGCCGTGCTCGATGGCGTTGACCACCGCTTCTTCTATGGCCATTTGAATTCGAAAAACATCCATTCCAATCCATCCAGCCGCTCCCAAGGCGACCATGAGCTCTTCGATTGCGGCATGCCCAACGTCCATTTCGCTAGGCAGCGTTTTGTCGAACGACCAATGTTCTTCAACAGACGTCATGCTTGCACCAAGTGTGTTACCTAGAGCTTGAAAGCTGCAATGGCGTCCGCTTCCGTTTTTCGGAGATCGAAAACGCGATCCAATCGGGTAATCGTGAATACCTCCTTGATTTCTGCACGTAAACCGCACAGTTTCAATCTTCCTGCTGCAGCCTTAACCTTCGTATTGAGTGAAATCAGTTTATTGAGAGCCGCGCTAGACATGAATTCAACTCCGTCGAAATTCAACAGGATTGTATTCAGCTTTTCGACCGTCACCAGCGCGTTCAGCTCTTCTCCAAGTTGTTCAATGCTGCCTGAGTCAACGATTTTCTTGTCGACAAATCGAATAACACTTACGCCATCACTAGTGGTAACAGTAATTCGCCTATGGGTCGACATTTCGATTCTTTACCTCAAACCCGATGTGAAAAAAAGGACGTGCAAGCAATTGGCTGCGGATTCTAAACAGCCAATTCGCTTATTCTGTAGATTAAACCAACATGCGTGAACGAGCAATGAATCTAAGGCACAGTCTCGCAACGATTCTGAAAATTATTGGAATCCTACCGTTTACTTGGACTTGCCTGGGACTCCCGGCGACTTGTGTTGTGTGTTTACAGTCGGATACGCCGACTTGCCCTTGCCGCTCGACATGGGCTCTGAAAGCTGAACGCCTGCAATCAGAGCCAAAAGAAATGTTACTACAAAATACATGGCATAGTGGAATAAGGCCTGTCCGATATCCAGGTCCATGGCTATTAAGGAGCCGAGCGTTCCCACCACGAACATAACGACCAAAAATATCGCAAACGGAATTGGCTCAACATCGGCCAACGTCTTGTTCCCCATGTAAAAGGCCAAAAACCAGTAGACGCCCCAGGTCAGGGAGAAAATCAGTGCACAAATCCCCACCCGAGTCGCTCGTTCTTTCCCCGAGTATTCTTCCAGTTCATCGTCATGGAAAAAAGAATAGCCGACCCATGCTAGGGGAAAGGAAAGAGATAGAACTCCAACCGCCGCCAGCAGCCAGGGCGGCTCACTAAGTCCGACTCGAGCAAATATCGCCGTTCCCAGCGCAAGAACTGACAACACTGCTGCAACAATCAATTCACGAGTCGAAAGCTTAAATTCGGCTCTCTTCAAGGGTTTAAGAACCGATACTCCTTTGGAGTCTTTAGGGCCAATTTCCGGAGCATGGATGACCACTTCCTGAGATTTATCAGGAACAATTAGGTCTTTCTTGCACTTAGGGCAAGGGCCCTTCTTGCCAGCGTACTTATCGCTAACCGTGAAACGGGTAAGGCAGCCTGGACAGGTTACTGAAATTGGCATAGCAGGATTTTTCGAAGGATGCTCGGAATGGCCACGCAGTCAAAGCGATGGGCTGCATATAGTTAACCAGTCAATGACTGAACTTGCAAGAAGTGCATCCACAGTTCACCGGCTAGTGAGTACGCTCTGTCTCGAAGACTACCAGACGGGCTACCGGCCACTATCCCAAAGTCGAACACGAGCGAATTGTTCGCTAATCCTTCATCCCCAAACTTTCCGTGTG
>JANLRK010000087.1:0-2895 GCA_031361585.1 Pirellula sp.
AATCCCCCTCCAGCTCCAACACGTCTCCACTCGTGCCAAGCATTGCAACCAAATGTCCTCCGGCTGAAGTCCCCATTACGCCAAATCTCTCTGAATCGAGGTGGTACTCCTTCGCGTTCGCCTTGAGCCACCGAATTGCTGCTTTGCAGTCATGAATCTGCGCAGGCCAGACTTTTTCGCCGCTTAGTCGGTACCCTATCGATGCACCTGCATATTCACCTGATTCAATCAAAGGTGCAATTGCATTCCATCCGGCACGTTTGTCACCCGCTTGCCACGCTCCACCATGAACAAAAATGACAAGGGGCATCGGTTCATTTTTCGAGGGCTTCTTAGGAAGGTAGAGATCCAACCGCTGCCGGGGATTCTCTGTTTTTGCATAGGGAATATCTAACTCGGACCTAATGGAGTCGGGTACTTTTTGGGCAAGCGAAGCAACTGAGTTCCTCCCGACAAACCTCTGGTCCTCTTCAGCGGTTACAATCCCGTCTTGATTGACGTCGATTTGGTCGAACAACGGGTTTGGAAACTCGCCCTTCGTTAACTTGCTATCGTTGTTTCGATCCAAGCGACGAAACTGCTCGCTGGTCCGCTGAATGGTCACGCTGGCGGCGACGGTAGGATCGTTGATTAAGAAATGGATGATGCGAATCGCATGACCTTTGCTTCGTTCATCGGCTTGCTGACCGACTCGTAACTCCAATGTGTGATTTCCAGCAGTGAGTTCAGAAGCCAACATCTTCGCCCATGGAAGATGCAACCCTGAACTCCACTGCGTAAAGAGCGATTGATTCTGCCAGTCGCCTTCATCGACTCGATATTCGACACTCCCCGTGTCGGGTCCTGCGGCGACAAACACCCCTATGCCGATTCCAGTAAAACTCAGTCTCAAGGTTGCGCCTGGTCCTTCGGCGATTAGGGCTGGAACATCGACGAAGCCTGGTCGGGTACCTGCTTTCCCTTCTGGTCTCCACTTTTCATCGATTCGCCAACCGTCCACGAGAGCCAGTTTTTTTGTTTCAAGCAGAACAGTTGGGCTGCCGAGTCTTCCATGGAAATAGCTCGCGTTATCGAGTGGGCTGGGCATTGTGTCAGTGGTGGTCGTTGACTTAGCATTGCGTTCACTCCATGCAGCGTCTAGCATCCGTCCGACCGACTTGGCATATAGCTCATGACCGAATGGTGATGGGTGTAGGTCGCGAAAGTCCTTTTCCCAGGTAAACTCGCCTGCATCGATTCGCTCCGTCACTTCGCGGGCGAGATCGATAGATGGAATTCGATAGTGTTCGGCTACCCGCTCGTGATTTTCGATTACCGCCGGCGTCTTTCCTGCTCGAATCTCGATCATTTTTCCAGGGTCGACAAAATGCAGCAATACGACGTCCATTTGCGGATTGGAAAGAATTGCTTGCCTAACAATACCCTCCATGCCGCGAACTTGCTCAATGTCCGAGAAACCATTGGTGTCGTCGTTTACAGCCGCTTCCTCAAACAACAAATCAACTGGTCCATGTGCTAAGACATCTCGCTGAAAGCGAAATGCACCCGGGGTGGAACCGAGGGATGGGATTCCTGAGCTTACGAAATCAAACTCTGTATCAGGAAAACGCCTCTTCAAGTCGTCGCAAACCTGATTGCGCCATCCGTTGGACGCAGTAATCGATCCGCCTAAGAAGGCCACGCGGCCGCGCTTCTTCCGTTCGAACTGCTCACAACATTTCACAAGACCGTTACGCATTTGAAAGTAGTCGTAGCCGAACGGCGTCAATGCCTCCGACACTTGATCTGCGAATCCTGTATGCGTTAGTACAAAATTCACAATGCGAGTCGGATCTTGCAGACTGTGAGGGTGGTGATTGCAATGCGGTTTCGAGATTAAAGTAAAGGAACCACCAAGCGCTTGATACGTTCTTTGCACTAACAACGAGTTCTCTTCGATTGGGACCGCATCATCGGTAGCACCACAAACATGCAGCAAAGGGATCTTCGCGAGTGCCAAGGGTTCAAGCTGATGAATTGGATTCCATTTACTTTTGGCCGCATCTTCGTCGCTTATCTCATAAAGCATCTTCAGTCTTTCCCAATCCATGGGCGACCCTTTCCCTCGCCCCATTCCTCCAGGCCAACTCGTGAAGTCGCAGACCGGTGCATCGTTGTAGATGCATGCGACTTTCTGCGGATTGCGGGCCGCCCAATTGAGGGTAAAAAGGCCGCCACGACTAAATCCCTCTAAGACCGTTTTTTGGGAGAGCTTATACTCTGTGGTAACGCGCGCATGCATTGCATTCATTATGGACATGCTCAATGGTCCACCATACAGGTTTTGAACGTCGACGTAGGCTACAAAAAAGCCCTTCTTGATCAAGGCAATGTCCGCTTGCGGCTGGTGTCCAAAAAACTCAGTTCGCCAAATCCATGGGTTGCCCTTGGCGGCTTGTTTCGGTTCAATCAGAAACGCCTTGCGGCCATCGACTGAAAACTCAATCTTGTTGAACCCCTCCCATGTTTCAGCGGACACGTTTTGGACGACCAACAGGAATGCAACCAACGCCAATTGCCAAGCCGAACTAGACTTCAGGTGAGTTAATAGTTGCATTTCAATGCCACCAGATTGTTTGAGCCGGAAAAGTGTTTCCAAATCGAAGTTGTTAGCTTAGCTCATGCCAAACAAGGCTTCTAGACGGGCATATGAACTGGAGAGACGTTCAGGCTACAATTGGTGCTTGCGCGAAAACGGACTTTTAAAAAATCGAAATGCAACATGAACGATCCAAAGCCATCCATAAGCCTAAACACTGTTCCACCGAACATCCCGGTATTCAATTGCATCGTCCATGTTCTGCGAGACTCAAGCGGAAACGTTGTCGGTCGAGTCGCGAATCTCCCCGACCTCGT
>JANLRK010000221.1:0-16806 GCA_031361585.1 Pirellula sp.
ATCTGACGCATCATAACTGTAATTCAGACTACGACTCGGAGTCGAGTTCCAAGTTTCGCTGGTCAATCTATAGCGATTGTCATAGTTGTAGTTGGTAACTCTGTTGTTTCGATCGGTCAATTGTTTCAGGTTGCCAGCAGCGTCGTAGGAATAGCTGCGATTGCCATAGGTTCCCTTTGTTTCTGCTGTTAGTTGATTCAGGTTGTTGTATGAATATGTGGTGAGGTTTTTTTGGGTGAGGTTGCTGAGCGGATCCAAAACGCTTAAAACGTTTCCAAAGACATCATAAACGGTCGTAGTAGTATTTCCCAATGGATCGATTTGCGTCACGTTTCTAAACCATGCGTCCTGAGTGTAGCTGCTCGAATGATTTAGAGCATCGGTCTGGCTGCGGACGTTGCCCAAACTGTCTCGGCTGACTTTATTGTAGGCCGAAGTCAGTGTTCCGGCACCGTCCGGATCGGGTTCGGTAACCTGCTGCAGTCTGCCTCCGGCATCGTACTGGAACGTAGTTGTTCGATTCAGCGGATCGCCGACTGACGATAGTAAGCTATCGATCGTGTAGTAATAATTGGTGAAAGCACCTAAATTCGAACTGGAATCCGCTGGCGGTGTTTCGGTCGAGGTCAGTCGACTCCGCGTGTCGTAATAATACTTGGTCCGTCGCAGGACTTCGTCAGTCGTACTCTGGACGTTGCCATCCATCCAATAGCGGATCGATTTAGCTGGCTGTGACGTGCCGGACACGTTAATGGGTCGACCAAGCATATCCGCTTGAACGATCGAGGTCAGGCCCAAAGGATTCGTGGTGGTTGTCGACCAACCAGAACCATTTGCGGAATATACGATCGCCGTGTCGAAGGTGCTCGCCGTTGACGTTGGATGGGGCTCAGAAATCTTAGTGACTCGGTTTAGATCATCGTAGAACCAAACCGTCGCATTGTTTAGTGGGTCGATGGACTTAGTGATGTTGCCTAAATTGTCATACTCAGCCTTGGTCAACAGTCCGGCAATGGGCACTGGTATTATGCCAGCGTCGGGCAACGGTGTAACATTCTGTGTGATTCGGTTAAGTCGGTCGTAGGTCACTTTCGAAAGTCGAGGATCGGTCCCAGCCTTCGATTCCGTGATTTGGACTTCGTTGGTAGCTGCACTGAAATAATTGTAGTCACGGACCAATCCTTGGTTGGTCACGTCGGTCGATGGAGCATTGGAAATTGAAAAATTTGACGCAGCATAATTCTGTAGATCAAAGTTAGTTATGACTGACGATGTTAACGGCTTCGTCATGCTCTGGCCGAAAAATGCACTGGTGAAATACCACTGGTTGTCGGGTTTTTGCGTCTTGACTGACAGGATACGATTCATGCCGTCGTAACTATAGCTGGTGGTCAGCGTAGTGACGTATAAAAGCGTCCCCCTCAAGCCTGGAATTAACGAGTTGGGTTGCGATTATATTGTCGAAAACGTCGTAGTCATATCGTGTCAGAACAGATAAGAGCGGGAGTGGGCCATCTGGATCGGGGTCCATTTTAGCAATCAGTCGATCTCGATTGTCAAACCAAAATTTCGTGACGCGATCGGCGGGATCTTTGATCGAGTTCCGATTTCCTCGATCGTCGTAGGTGTACACGGTTGTGGCAACGCCACCTGCCGGAGTCGATTCGTACATGGAGTCAAGTTTGCCATGCCGAGCGCCATCGGCAGGGTTATTGACATACGTGTAGGTGATAACATGATTTCCCTCTGCGCGAGCTGTACTGATCGTTTCGGTTTCTACAAGTCCTTTCGGTAGTCCTGCATAAGGTGCATAAGTGAAGTCCGATTGGCGTTGCGCGTAAATGACTGGCGGCTGAGTAAAAATGGTTGCGTTTAGCCAACTGGTTACGGCTTGCACGTCGAGTGGACCGATGTAGAAGTCTCCGTCGACATCGAGGAAGTATCCAAAGGGTTGTGCGGGTGGCCCAGGTGGAACGGGTGCCCCGCTCCCGCCGGGTATCGAGTTTATGTAATTAACAATTACGAGGACATCCAAGGGGCTGACTCCGCCGTCGTGGTCGGCATCGAGTGTGCTCGCCGGGTTTTGCCACAGTGGACGATCGCCCCATCGCTGTTGAGTTACCAGTGCATTGGTTGGATTTACGATCTGGTGGGTGATATTCCCTGTTTCGTCGGTGTAGTCGGTCAGTTTGTCAAACGTGTCATTCCACGAAAAGACCTCTTGATTCTGTATAGGCTGCTGCATTGTCACCGGATTGTTGTTGACGTAGGTGGCAGTAATTGTCTGCCTGGTTCGAGGTCCGTTAGTCAGCGCCAGGAAGTCTGGGTCAGGAGTTATTGATGTAAGGACTTCGCCGTAGTCTACGTCTACGATCCGACCATACAAATCACGTTGAGTCGGTTTCAGTTGATACTCAAAGCTGCGGTTCAAATTGCTTTGCAGGGTCTGAAACATTGCCGCATTCACCGGCGATAAATGCAGTCCCATCAAGTACACCTGTTCAGGGTCCCATGTTCGTAGCGAACGGCCGCGATGGTCTAGTTGATAGATGGTCCGCTGAGGGTCTGCATTGCCACGAGAATGCGAAACCACTGCATAGTTTGGAAGCGCATTGAGGGCAATGCCGGGAGTGGCGATCGAAAAGGATTTAGGATCGGTAATTGGAATAGTGCCGCCCATGTATCCGGCATAAATCACGGAGTTGCGTTGTCGAGAAAGTTCAATCGTGGTGGTTTCAATCGAATTGACGGTCCAACTGAACAAGCGTCCGTCACCTGTCGTCGGGCTGACGTGTGAAAGCACGGTCGTTTGCGGAAATACTCCGCCACCAACTTGGCCCACGGTCATCGACGTCAGCAGTCCAGCGGTGTAATTGTAATTGTCTTCCCTGGCCAATCGAGGACCGGTACCGTCAGGGTCATCGTACAAAACGTTGAGCGTGAAATTGGTTGGAGCCGCCGACGAGCTGAAGACGGGTTTCCAGCGAAGCACCGAGTTGCGATTATTGCCATTTGAATTGACCGTTTGAATCGTCAGACCATAAACCGTTCGCGACATCGACGTATTGAAGGGATTGATGACCGTTGCGGTAAATGGAGTAAAGTTGGTAAATTGGCCTCGCCAGTCTGTTATTTTTGTCAGCGCGCCACTTAGCGAATTGTATTGGAATGTCGTTTTGTTTCCCGTTGGATCGGTTCGTTCCATCAGGTCACCGAACGAGTTGAACTTGGCTTGGTTTCCGTATCGATCGGTCAACGTATCGCCAAAAATTGTGTCTTGTGAATCAGGCGATGGCTGAGTACCGTCCTTGAACCACGAGGTACCCCCGTTTGCGCGATATAGCATCGCTCCGAATTCGCGTTTGACTTTGCCACCAGAACCGGCGGGATCGGGTACGAGGATGGTTTGATTCCAAAGCATTCGGTCCAAGCCTGGGGTACTGGTATTCTGACCTAGGCCAGGAGCAAGACTGCTTGCCGATTCGTCGCGCATTGCGTGGCTGGTTCTTCCCACCCATCCGCTGAATTTCTGACTTGTGGGAGTTCCGACTGCGAACACTGCATTTGTCAACAATTCGAGGGGAATAATCTTTTCCGTGACACCATTTGAACCGGCGACAATCGATGGCCGTGTCCATGAACTTACCTGTGATGTCAGATCTGCTTGCATTGAGAACCAAAGCGTTGTTCCGGCGACGGCCGTTGGTGGAACAACGAGGTTTACTACCGGCGAGGCAATTGAATTTGTTGTTCGTTGTCGACCGAGCCCGACCAAAGCCCCTTGCGTGTCCTTCATCTCTTCGATGACTTGCAACCGTACGTTCACCTGAGTTGGCACAGCCATTCCAGGCGGCAGCTTGATGCCGACCTGAACAATGGGTTTCTGACCATTTTGGCCGTCGGTTTTGATTTCTACGAATCCATTTGCGGTCGTAATTGATCCGCTGCCCGATGCCAGGTCCAAGCTCAATTGATTGCTGTCACTGCAGGTGGTGCAAGTGCATGAACAACCCGATTTTTCGTCCTTTTCAGTTCGAGCGTCGCGATAGTCCTCAGTAATGTTGAAGGTTTGGAATGCAGTTCTAGTCGCGTTGCCGGTGGGCAACAGGTCCGGGATATAAGCTCGAACCTCTACCTTCTCATTGCCTTCGAGGATTTGGTCATAGTTGGCCGTTACCGTTAGCTGAAAGTCGATGTCGTCCGTAATCACCCGTAGATTGGACTGTACAATATCGGGTGGCGGTTGAGAGAAATCAAGCATAAGCTTTTCGTCGGTCAGAGCGTAGTCGAATCCAAGCCTTGCCCGGCCATCTGGATTTTCACCGTCGATTGTAGTCGTCTTGACTTCCCAATTGATTGACGTGCAGAGTGCATATGTAGGTCCACCAGGTATATTGCTTCCAGGCACGAGGTGATATACAGCCGGAGGAGTGCCAAGTTCGGAAGTGTCCGTAGGGCTGGCTGAGAGATTGACGGTCTCTAAAACATCGAGAACACTGAATGGGACCGTACCCATTCCCGTATAGGCATTGTTTACCGGCGTTTCTACGGAAAAAGTGATAGTTTCCGGGTCCGCTTCAACATAGTCTTTCGACGCGTAAACCGTTCATTGCATCACATACAATGGCGGAAATGAGGCTAGGACAGGAGGTGTTACAGTAAAAAAATCGTCAGGTGGAGTATTGGTGTTGTTGTACGTTACCTGTGCACCACCGGAACCACCATCTACTGTGAAGTCCCCACCTGTTAAATCGCCACCAAATAACTTGTTTAATGGCGTTATTGTTCGATCAAACTTGACTTTGATTGATCCAGTCATAGGAGTCCAGTTAGTCAACTCGATGTTGAATTGACCGTTATTCGATGGCCCGCAATAAATAAGGTTGGGCTCGGCCGCATCAGAATCAACCTGAACCAGCTTTGCGGAAGCCATTGTACCTCCACTCCCTTCACCCTCGCCAAGCAAACCGCCCATGCCAAGTTTTGGGATTTGTTCGGTTGCCTTAGCGTCGGCGGGCAAAACACCGTTATCGATGCGAATAGTCAATGAGAATTCTAACTTGAGGTTCGCCCCAACGCCCTGCACTCTTACAATCGAGTCGGACTGCAAGCCAGCTTTGCCCGAAACCTCGAACGTCAAACGATCTTCATCGACGGTCGGCAAAACCGAGTACACGTGTGGATTAGAGACTTGAACGCGCCATTGCACATGCGAATTGAAATTGAATCGAGAGCGCAAATCAACCGTCGATGGCGAATAAAGGTAGAGGGCATCGTCATTCTGAATAGCGCCGACGCCGGATGAATTTTCATAGGCGAGCGAGATTCTTTGGGCATCTTTAATGTTGAATGCCAATGCGTCCTCGATTCGACGCAATGCCGAAGCGCTCTGAACCTGATTGCTATGAACTTGATTGCTATCCCACCATTCGATATTCAAATCGCTTTCCTGGGGAACCGGCATAAGGTCAATTGCCAGGAGGAGTCGATCCTGCAATTGTTCAATCAGAAATCGCCTCTTGCGCTCCTTGTTTCGTTGTTTGAAAAAGTGAGCAGAGAGTCCACGGGGTAGCATCGCATTATCGGGCATTGCAATTCCTGTTACAACTTTTTTAAGCGGGAGTGGTCGCCACAATGGAACAAAGTTGAATTCCAATTGCAAGCACACGTCGACGGGTATTTCAAATACTTTTTCAATTTTCAGGAACCATTATTTGATTGCGAACATCAAACCGCTTTTTTCTCGTGTGGTCGTCATCAATTTGCAACGACGCGCGGACCGATGGAAGCGATTCCTTTCTGACTTGCCATCCGGTTGGCCGTTTGGTGTACCGCTTCGGTTCCCGGCGATCGATGGATTGGATCTCACGGTTCCTCAATGGTGGAACGAAGGGAGTGGCGCATGGGGTTGTTACCTATCTCATTGCAAGGTATTGGAAGACTGTTTGAGAGATGGCATCGAAAGCGTCTTGGTGCTCGAGGATGATGCATTGTTTTGCCCAGACTTCCCGCTTGAGGTTAGGCATTTCCTCCAATCGCTTCCTGCCGACTGGGAGTTTTTGTTTTTTGGTGGCGAGCATATTGAACTACACCTAGGCCTGCCGGAACAATTGAACGAATGGGTGTATCGGCCATACAACGCGAACCGCATGCACGCCTATGGCATTCGTAGCCGAGCGATGATCGAAAGAGTGCTAGACCACTTTCATGACACAGATCACTGGACGGCCATGCATCATGTTGATCGGCACTTAGGCGAGCTTCAAAAGAGAGATAGGACCGGCTTCTATGTCCCGAAACAATGGCTTGTATACCAGTGCGAGGGCGTAAGTGATATTTGCGACCAAGAGTTGAGCATTCGTGCTTGCATGGGTGCAGAGGATATTGTCCATCCAGTGGTCGATAAGCCAATCGTCGCCGTTTTGAGTCCTAGTGGAAATGTTGCAAGTTTAGTGGCTGGGTGCTTGCATCATTTGGGAATTCCGATGGGGAACCGATCGGATTTGATCAAGCAAATCAATGGCCGCTGGAATTATGAAGCCAGCGATCTTGTTCGCCTTTGTCAAAGGTTTTATGAGGAACCGTGGTATGTAGAAAGGCTTCCGTTTGAGCAAAGAGTTCGATTGCTTCGTATTTGGGCAGCATCCCATTGCAAGTCCTATAGCTATGAGAAGAACCTTTTGGGCGCGATGCATCCAACGCTTTGTTTGATGGGTCAGGAGTTGCTAAGTGCTTGGAATAACCCCTACTTTTTGAGTATCGAACAAGACCTCCAGGATGCAACCCATTCTTTGATTCGCCTGCACCCAAATTGGCCAGTTGATACGTGCATGTCGATTTGCTCGCAATTCAATTTAAGTCGCAATCAATTTTTGGCGGATTGCCCGAATCGGTCCTTTCGGATTGATGCCAACGGGTTACTGAAGAACAAAGTAGCGAGCGTCCAAGCAATTTGTGAGTTTCTATGTTTTGCTCCCGACCCAAGTGCGATTGAGTCGGCGATTCGATTTTTGGACATGAGTGCCGGGGCGCGCGCGTGCGGGGCTACTTAGTACACCAAACCTCGGTTGAAGGGGAGGCAAGCTCGGCCACAACCCAACAACTTGGTTCAGCGCCACGAGCGGAATGGAAATTTTTCCCAATGCGTTTTTATTACTTGGATACGGCGCTCTCCGGAAATCTAGGTCACCATGCATCCTACTGCAGAATGATTGTCAATGAGTTGAGAAAGAGAAAGAGCGTTGAAGTACGCGTTTTTGGAAACAGGAATGTGGGAAAAGAGTTACAGGCCGAGTTGTCGGTAGAACCATTTTTTCGTGTGGGAACGTATGACAAAACGTACGCCCCAAGGGACCCAATCGCAGGATGGCTTCGCGATTTCCAATCGTCCTGGGAATTCACTTTCGAAGACCTCGAACGGCTGCCGGGTGTCACAAGCGATGACGTTGTGTTTTTTTGTTCTGTTTTTCCAAGTCAATACTTTTCTGCATTGAAATGGTTTGCGTCGATCCCTGCGTCTTTGCGCCCAAGGACATTTATCGAGTTGGGATCCGAGCCTGGACTAGACATAATTGGAGATTTGAACGGTGCGGACCGACGATTTGAGATTTGCGATCCACGTCGCGATCCACGGGCTACCTTGTATCGATTCGCAGCAACGTCGTTTGACCCGATGATTCATTCTGCGGTGACCCTATTTACCTTTGATCGATTTGTTTCCAGCGTCTATCAGTTCTTGCTTGGAGTCCCAGTCCAAACGCTGCATTGGCCTCATCGATCCGTGACATCCAATAGAGACCGATCGGGTAATCGCCCGATTGTCATTTCGTTTCTTGGGCACCAACGACCTGAAAAAGGATATCATCTCGTCCCTGAAATCGTTCAACGACTCCAAGATCTTCCGAATTCCCAATTCCTGATCCATAACGCTGCACCTCAACAACTTGCGACCATTCAAGAGGAAGTTCGTCTCTTAGCTAAAACCATTCCAAACATTGAGTTAGATGAACGGATGGCCGATGGCGAACTTTGGAGCAAATTGCTCGATCAGTCGGACATCATTGTTTGTCCGTATTACCCACATCGGTACGCTTCATCGCATTCGGCGATTATGACGGAGTGTTTGGCGAATGCGATTCCTGCCGTCGTGCCAGTCGGGACGGTGATGGCTAAAATGGCCGAGGAGTTTGGTGGGACCGCCATTGCGTTTGAGGATTGGGATGCGAAGTCCGTAGAAAAAGCCATTCGAATTGCAGTCAAACAATTGAATCGTCTGGCATTGAATGCTAAAAGGGCTTCTGAGATCTGGGCGCAGACGCAGGGAGTTGATAGGCTTGTGGACAGGTTGCTCGGTTGGTAAGTGCGAGTAAACGGTGTTAGGGGACCATTGAAAAACGGCACGGAGTGCCGTGCTACACAAGGTGAGAAAATGAGATTTCGCCCACTCTTTGAACAGCTTGAAGCCCGTCGATTGCTGGCTTCCGATTGGCAGAATGCGATTCGTATTCGAGATGTCGACGGCGATGGAGCGGTTACGGTCCTGGATGTGTTGCAGGGTATCAATCGCCTTAACGCGCATCTGGGGCCTTTGCCCCCGCGTTCAGCGCAATCAACCGAGCCTTTTTATGATGTCGATGGCGACGCGACTCACTCGCCCCTAGATGTGCTGCTTGTCATCAATGCACTCAATAACGGACCATTGTTGGATGTTTCCCTCGCCAACGATACAGGCTTTGGACCAACTGCCAAACAAGATCGATTGACTCGCGATGTTACCCTGAATGGAACCATTCATGGCGAGGCGCAGCAGTTGTCTGGACGGCTCGGCGCCAAAGGGCCTTGGGTCGACTTGTCGAAGGAACTGGTCGATGGCAAGAAATTTGTATTGACCGAAGAGACCATCGCAAAACTGTTTCCGGAGTCGTTGCATGATGGCGACATGGACTTTTATTTCTCCGCCAAGAATGCGGGTACCGATGACGCGTTGGCGGATCGCATGCGAGTCCGGTTCAAAGCGGATCGCCAGTCACCGTTGGTTCACACGTTGGGACAGATTCAGATGGATCGTCCAGACGAAATCCTGGTGCCGATTCTCGAGCCGATTGCCAACGGAACGATCGATGCATCCAAGATGGTGTTGTTTGATGCGACGGCTGGAGAAGCACCGTCAGGGAACGGCGAAGAACTGCCGCTTATACGGCTTACGATCCAGTCGGCGAAGATCGTCGACGGTGGTCGCAAGTTGTCTTTGAAATTGCAACCGCTTGAGAGATCGGCCCGATATCTGGTGGCCTTTGGAGATGGCGCGGTGACGGATGCGGCTGGCAACGCAATTCAATTGAGCAATAAGCTTATGGCAAACTACTTGGATCCAAACGTGCCGACGCTGCAATTCGAACGGGGCTATCGTTCACCGTTTGCTTCTACCTCCGGTAACCATTTTCAAGAGTATGCATTCGAGCTTCCTATCGATGATCGGCTTATTTGGGGTGGTGACCGATTCAATGGTCTGACGGAGTTTAACGGTCTTTCGGAATTCCAAATTGTCGACGCGGCGGGGACGAAAGTTTGGTCGGTCAAGTCGGGACAGCGAGTGGAATTTCATCCGACCGGGAGCACTGGATTTTTTCCTCAAGCCATCCCGCTTGCGGCTGGGAGTTATCGATTGCGAATGATCGAAACGAGTGTGCCGGGCAGTTTTTTTTGGATTGGGCGAGAGTCGCAGTTGACTGAAATGCCAATGTCGCTGACCTCGATAGCCTATCCGCAGCCAAATCTCGATACTTGGACGCTGAACATTCGCCGAGTTCATCTTGTGGAGGGCGAAAGCATATTGGTGGACAAAGGGGTAAGCTCAACGACCAGCGATGTTCGCCATCCGTTATGGCGAGTCATTACTCCCACGGGCGAAGTTCTAAAAAAGGACAGTGTTGAGCAACAGCAAGGTTTTTTCGCGGATACGCCGGGCGACTATATAGTTGTTTTGCGCGATGCACCGTACGTGGCAAAGAGGGTTCCGCCTCGTGTCTGGGAAGGACCAGGGACCGATCCACGATGGAATGATCCCCCGACACCGCCCGTAGCGGACGATCACACGATTATTGATCGAGGAGAGTTGCCAAAGGGGATCATCGATCTTAATTTCGTTACGGGTAACGAGGCATATGAATTTACTGTCAACGCGAGTGCAGGAGACGAGTTCTTTTTGGAAGCAAGCCACGAAAACCGGGATGCGATTGTAACGGTAGTGGATAAGTTTGGATCGCAAACGAAGCTGCGCGATCCATCGGGCCATTTTAATCCGTGGACTGTTGAGCAGAGCGGAAAGCATTTTGTTCGGATTACGTCTGCGACATCCGGTGCTCGTTTTCAAATTAGGTTGGCCAAGTTCAATGAACTAAGGATGCTGCAACCAGGGATTAACGAAATAGACGAGCTTAGTTCAAGCAGTGCGTTTCGATTCATCCCGGCGAAGGAAAGTGTGGCTTTCACTATTTCGGAGGGCTATTGGCGACTCCTATCATACAATAGCTTAATTGAGTCCGGTTTTTCGGCACCTGTTGACTTGCAAATGGTCGTGGGAAGAGAGTACGTTTTTCTATGTGAGTCTACTAAGTCAATCACGGTGGCGTACCCAGGTCAATCGACTCGTGATGTTTTGATAGGCGAAACCATATCTGGTAATCTCGAACAATTTGGTGCCAGTACGATCTTCGAGGTATACCTTGAAGCAGGAAATCGATATCACTTCGCGGATAGGGCGTTTTCAAATCCCTTTAATGTTGATTGGCATTGGTTGGATTCACCTAGCTGGGCTCACCAAAACTACGACCCCATTTTTCTGGGCGGTCCAAGCAAGTCTTGGAACGTCCTTCAATCGGGTATTTATCGATTTGAAGTAAAGAACATATATTCGAGTGGATGGCCGATTGAATATCGGATGCAACTCGTTTTGGACAATGCAACTACCTCGAATGCGGGTCTTGAAGGATTTGGAATTGTTTACAAAGGAGCCCCGTCGCCAGATACGCCGCCGCTGCCGGACAAATATCGAATTCAAATGCCATTGGGAACTCCGGTATACACGAATATCATTTTGGGAAATTCAGACGATTTGTATTTGCAATGGTTCACGCCATCCGGCGTAATCATCAGCGCTAATAGCTTCGTGGCTCCTGAGTCGGGCGAATATTCGTTACATGTCTTTTTTGTTCCTCGACTGAAGGACAAGACTGAGTATCGATTGGAATTGGTAACGCCAGCGATGACGGAACCACTTGAGTTGGACACGTATTATGACAGTCCGAACCTGCCGAACCACGAAACACAGTTTTTTCGTTTCAATACACCTCAACCACAACTTGTTTACTTGGATTTTCAGAATCCGACAGCGGACGGTTCCGGAGTTGCCTGGAGTTCGCTCGATGAGTTCAAAAGTAATTTCGTTCTTTTAGATTCCAAGAGCACGTCTGTCGTGATGCGATCGATTCAAGCGAACAATCGTAATTCGTCATTCGCGGTGCGGACGTTTGATAAACTAAAAATTGGACATCAACAAAACGTCGATTTCGCGAATCGCAGTGTCTTTGGCTTTGAGTTTTCAATTGAAGAACCGGGTGAGTACGCAATCAATGGAATGGAACATCTAGGTTCGTTGAATGAGGTTCAACTGCTGGATACGAACGGAAATATCGTATCCGGACTGCGCGAGAGCTATAACTTGGTTCCAGGGAAATACCATGTGCTATTCTTTAGAGGACAGGCCGGAGAGTCACAAGGCTCAGTGCTAGTTCAACGGTATACTCGTGTCGAATATCCACTGCAAATTGGTCTCGTAATTAATGACGAGCTAGCTCAAAAGGGACAATGGAAACACTATGAAATCGATGTCCGCGTCGGGCAAACACTTTTTCTATTGTCGTTGACAAATGGCATCGATACTCGTTGGATTGGTCCTAGCGGCAGGTCCGAACCAGTTTTCAGTGGCACGAAGTTGCCCGTCGCCAGATCAGGGCGCTACGAGCTCGAGTTGATGAGTCAGCAGAGAAATTCTGTAATCACTTTTGTAATCCAGGATTTGGCCGATGCTCAGGTCATTGGTTTAGGCATCAGTCCCATTGACCTTTCCACTCAAACCCCATTTGCATTCGCTCGGTTTTCTGGGGCAGGCGACGTTAGAATATCAGTTGATGGACAAGACATTCAACTTCTTAGGGAACCTGAGCCATTTAGCATACAAATCTTAAATCATTTTGCTCCTTGGGTTCGCGAGCGAGTGGCGGTATCGGTCGCGGCCGATGGTGAGTTAATCATTGTGTTAACCGGCAATCTACCTGTTAAGCTACTTTTGGAGAACTATGTTCCAAGGACGATCCAGGCAAAACTAGGGGAATTGATAGATTCTCGGTCAAGATATGTGTTTGACGAATATGTCGTTGGATTTCAAATTCCAAGCGATGGCTTTTATATAGTTGAGCGACCACAGTTCTCGCAAATATACGATAGCCGCGGCGCGACAAGCAATCAGGTAGGCGTCTTGAAGCTGACGGCCGGACGTTACGAATTGAGGGGCGATGGGAACTTCGTGGGCCGAATCAGTTCACTAACTGGCGACTTAGAAACGATCCCGATTGGGGTAAGCGTTCCTGCAAAAATGTATGACACCTGGCAACTCGAGTTACTCACTTCAGGACGATATGAATTCTCGCTGCGAGGGGCGGACAACATACCTATCGTGGGTGATACGGCTGTTATCACAAATGACAAAGGACAGTCTTGGGTAGCTAATTCGCGAGCAGAATTAAAGGCAGGCAAATATTGGTTGAGGTTGATGGATTCGGCGTTTAATTTCGACCCAACGACAACACAATACTCCTTGAAAGTCTCGCCGGTTGAAGTCATTGTGAAGTTGGGTGCTATTGGCAAGGATCTCAACACTGAGTTGAGCACGAGTGAACCACGAGAATACCAAGTATTGATACCGTACGCACCAGGACAACGTGCAGTACTGGATTATCTGCGACTTGATCCTGGTGTTTTTTTGGAGTACACAAGTGGTCCCGAGTTTGGTTGGAGGAAATGGAATTCAGAAGCAATATCGCCTTTAATCAATCTTGATCAATTGTGGCTGCGATTTTCGGGTTCGGGCTCGGCGACTATTCGCTTGATGGATTGGAACCAAGCTGCTGCTCTTAGCTCGGGGCTTGACCAGTCGATTCGGATTACCAATGGCCAACGCTGGCAGGTATGGAAATTGGACCTGTCGCTCGGCGACAATGTGGAGTTGGTCATTTCGGACAAGATCCCAAAAAATGCCTATCTTGCTACTGCGTCGTTCGAACGAATCGAGGAGGTGGCCGGTTCAATCAAGTTCAGCGTTGTTAACCGGAAACCAGTCTATCTAGTCATTGGGGTGGACTTTGAGTCCGTTGGCCCTCTGGAAATCCGATATGATTTGATAGTTTTTTAGGTTCGTCTTACTGTGCCATTGAACCGCGTTCTAGATCCAATTTGACTCACATTGCCCAAGAGCTAAATCGATCTCGATTTTGTTTCACCCGGCAGGTGCGACCTACTTTTGCCTCAGTTTTGTCGCACCCGGCCATATTGCCCAGTCCCAGTCTTGAAGAAACGGGCTGAAGACAAAGCCGCTTCTGGCGTGGCGAGACTCTTTGGGGTGGTACTGGCTTCACGGGCATTCATTTCATGAGACTCGAATGCCAACAACCCCGAGAAAATGGCTCGCTTCCTGCTTAACTATTCCTTAGAATGCGTGTTCGATTCTTGATTGTACCGCAAAGCCAAAGTTCGATTTGGGCCGTGAAGGGCAAAAGTAAATATGTCAGTGCAAACAAACGTGCAATCCAATGCAAATCCTATATTGAAAACGTTGCGATGGTGGCCTGCAGCTCTACTGGTCATTGCGATGGTGTTGCTGCGAAAACTTCCTGACACGATGGAAGCACCAAGCCTCCCTGTATTTATGCTTGGCTTCATGGGGCCCGCGGCGCTTGCAATCCTAGTCATGCTTTGGTGGGTCGTAGCCAGTCGAGCCACTTGGAAAGAAAAACTGATCGGATTGGGCGCGGTCGCGATCATTGGTTTCGTCGCGGCCTCACTATGCCATTTTACCCTGCAAGGCATGAGTGTCGTTATCTTTGTCATTCCGGTTGGAATAGCTGCTTTTGCACTTCCGCTGATACTGCTAGCCAATCGACCATCATTGCGTTTACCCGTCGCTATCCTAGGCGCTGTAATCGGTTTCGGCTATTGGGATCTTTTGCAATCGGGGGGAGTCTCAGGTAAATTTGTAGCGGACTTTTCATGGCGATGGGAAGCGACCCCTGAAGAGTCCTATCTAAAGAGCCTTGCTAACAAATCACCAGCAAAATCCATGAAAACAAATGACGCAGTTGTCACGCTGGCGTCGTCGGTGTGGCCTAGTTTTCGAGGTGCATCGCGCGATGGAAAGTTAGTCGGTGTATCCCTCAATGAGGACTGGGCGAACATTCCACCCAAACGTATTTGGAAGTCTAAGATTGGTCCGGGTTGGTCGTCGTTTTCGGTCGCTGGAAACCGTTTGTTCACGCAAGAGCAACGAGGAGAAAAGGAAGCTGTCGTTTGTTTGGACGCCAATTCCGGGGCAACAATATGGGAGTACGAATACGCGAGTCGGTTTTGGGAATCGGTAGCAGGAGCTGGTCCGAGGGCTACTCCAACCATTGCCGATGAAGGATTGTTCTCATTGGGAGCCAATGGTATTTTGACTTGTCTGAACGCAAGCACAGGCGCGAAGATTTGGGAACGCGACATACAAGTTGATTCCAAGCGAAAGCCTCCGATGTGGGGTTTCGCTTCATCACCGTTAGTTACGGACGGAGTTGTGATCGTTCACGCGGGTGGTGCGGATGACAAAGGTTTATTGGCCTACGACGCAAAGACGGGCGAATCACGTTGGTCGACTGCCTCTGGGGATCACAGCTACAGCTCAGCTCAAGTCGCGAGCTTCGATTCAGTCCAAGGGGTTCTTATGGAGACCAATGCCGGTTTGCAGTTCATCAACGCAAAGGATGGAAGCAAGATCTGGCAGTTCGATTCGCCAAGCCAAAACTACCGCACGCTTCAACCGTTAGTCCTCGGCAATTCCGTGTTGTTAGCGAACAGTCTAGGAGAAGGCACAAAGCGACTATCGGTAACTCGAAATGGAGACCAGTGGTCGGTAAAAGAAGAATGGGCATCTCGTTCTATGAAGCCCGATTTCAATGACTTCGTCGAGCACCAAGGGTATCTGTACGGCTTTGATGGAAATATTTTTGCGTGTATCGATGTTGCCACTGGAGAGAAGAAATGGAAGAAGGGGCGGTACGGTAACGGACAAGTTCTATTGTTATGCGACGCAGGCCAAATGCTGGTTACCTCAGAAGAAGGCGACTTGGTATTGTTGAAAGCGGACTCGGAAAAGATGGTGGAGCTTGCAAAGTATCGAGCGATCGAGGGGAAAACTTGGAATCATTCCGTTTTCGTTGGCAACCGCATCTTCATACGCAACGCCGAAGAAGCCGCATGCTATGAACTCCCGACTCGATAACCTCCTGCCTTTCGCCTTAACTTCGGCGAGCGATACTCGAAAGCCGACACGCATTCATCAAGATCAGACCTGACAACGATTGGCGCATTTCACGATCATTAGCTGGCCGAATCCGGTTCGTTCAATTCAACTGGCGGTTGCTGATCGAATACATCAGCAAGCTGGTGCATAAAGAATGACATTTCATTGTCGTTGCTTTTCGCTTGCTCAAGGCATTGTTCTTTGGTCAGCTCGAATGCACGCTTGCCCAATCGTTCGACCATTAATCGAGTGCATTGAATCACGACGCGTCCATTTCGGTTACTGAACCATTCTAAATAAAGTGACTTTCGCAAAGTCGTTGGCGGTGGATTGCCTTCATAATGAAGCCGCACGAATTCTTCGCACGAACACTCGTAGTGGCGGAGCATTTGATCCGCGGTGACATCACCGATTGTTCCGGATTGATCTGTAGCAATGTCCGAATGGTCCTTGGCCCCAACCCATTCAGGAATTGGATCCGTCCGAATGATGCGAAACTTCCAGCCCGCCAAATCGGGATGACAGTTTCCTGCCAATTTGAGCAATAGAGGTTCGACTCGCCCTTGAAGTTTGATCCAACCAAACGTCCAGCCGGGTTTGGTGTTATCCAATTCGCCTTCTTGTACCCAGTCCGATGGTCGCCATGCCATATGTTTACTCCAAAGCACTCGCCGAATAAATTTTTGCGAACCCGCTCGCGGTCGGGCCTCTCAATTCGCAATTTTAACATATGCCACCGTTCCATTGGGACGCAAAGGTATGGAGTTTATGTCCCGAATGATTGACTCGGTTAGGTTGAGAACCTAGTTTAACCCGCGAAGCGGCGCGTTAAGTTACGCCGCCAAACTTCTAAAAGATGCCGCTACTGGTCTAGTCGTTGATGTGCCGTTGTGGCATGATCATGGCATGTCAGTTCCACCTTCTCCAACTTCGAATTGCAAGTCTTACGACGTGATCATCGTGGGCGCCGGGCCGACGGGTTCACTCGTGGCGCAGCGGATGGTTTCAAAAGGCTTGTCGGTACTGGTTTTGGAGGCTGGCCAACGATTCGGTGGACACACTGCGTTGCCCAACTCGGAATCAAATGCTGGCAAGATTATGTGGTCGGAGCCTCGCAATCACGTTGGCTCCGACTTCGTTGTTCCTAAGGCAGGAATGGGTGTTGGAGGTGGCACGTTGCCGTGGCTTGGCGTGATGCC
>JANLRK010000232.1:0-9722 GCA_031361585.1 Pirellula sp.
TCGGCGAAGCGGTTGTAGCGGAATGCGTCAAGCATTTCGTTGGTTGCCGAAGTAGGCAACACCTCCCTCGAAACCTTTGACAGGTTCCGCTACGAAAAGAACGGATTAACGTGAATTTGGTGGCGTTCAGCGAGAAGTCTCAAAAATCCTCTTGAAAATTGATCCAGAGTAAATCCAGCCTGACGTATTCTGGCTTTTTCACAACGAGCACATGCTTAAGACTTTTTGGCAAACTCATTCAACAACCTGCCGGGGCTGCCCATGATGTTGTAACCCGCATCAACGTGTAGAATTTCGCCGGTAATTCCGCCGCTGTAAGGGCTCATCAAGTACGCACCAGAGCGACCCACTTCTTCGTGGGTAACGCATCGGCCAAGTGGGGCCACGTATCCGTAGTACTCTTGCATTTCACCAACACCGGCCGCAACGCCAGCTAAGGTCTTCAGCGGGCCGGCACTGACAGCATTGACGCGAATATTTTTGGGTCCCATGTCATAAGCTAGATAACGCACGGTTGCGTCGAGTGCCGCCTTGCAAATACCCATCACGTTGTACCCTGGCACGCACTTTTCGCCGCCGAAATAAGTCATCGCGAGCACGGAAGCTTCAGAGTTGAGGATCGGTCGAGCCGCGTTGGTGACAGAAATCAGACTGTAAACGCTGACATCCATCGCCAGTTTGAATCCTGCACGACTCGTTTCAACCGTGTCGCGTGACAAATCATCCCGGTCGGCAAATGCGATAGAATGCAATAGGAAATCAATGTTTCCCATCCTTTCACCCGCCATTCTCATAAACGCGTCTACCTGTGCGTCATCCTGTACGTCGAGCGGTTCGAGAAACGCCGTTTGGCTTGGAAATTCTACCGTGCACTTGGAAACCCGCATTCGGTTTTTTTTCTTTTCATCGTCGGGCCTGTCTGGCAAATGCGAAAAACCACAGACTCCACCGTGTGCCATGATCTCGCGAGCAATAGCCCATGCGATCGAGCGATCATTCGCAACCCCGAGAATCAATCCCTTCTTGCCTTCGAATAACTTCATTTCGCCAAACCTTAGCCATTGAGAAGATGCATTAGAACTTTCCTATCCGAGTAGCCTACCCGCCCAAGCTTACTACCGACAAGCCCCGCTAGGAAAGAGCCTCTCTGACCAGAAACCTGCGCCCCTGCTCGTGGCTCCCTCGTTTTCCGGTTATTATTGAACCAGTTATCGAAGACCATCGATCCAAATGCACCCTGTTCCCTTGAAGAGCCAAGCTAAATATGCCAGAGGATTCGTCTGAAAAACAGCGTCCACAATATCGTCGCGTGATCTTGAAGCTCAGCGGCGAGAGTCTTGCCCACTCGGGCGAACGGGGGATCAGCATGGACGAGGTGACCGCCATCGCCAAACAGATTCGGCAAGCCCACGAACTCGGTTGCCAGATTGCAGTCGTGGTTGGCGGTGGCAACATTCTCCGCGGAGCGCAGTTCAAAGGCTCAAGCGGCGAGATGATTCAGGAAGCAACCGCTCACTATATGGGGATGCTGGCTACCGTCATCAATGCATTGGCAATGCAAGACGCCCTCGAAAACATCGGATGCACCACTCGGGTCATGTCCGCAATCAAAATGGATGGCGTCGCTGAACCCTTCATCCGTCGCCGGGCTATTCGTCACTTAGAAAAAGGTCGAATCGTCATTTTGGCCGCTGGGACCGGTGCTCCTTTTGTAACGACAGACACCGCCGCTGCCAATCGCGGACTAGAACTCGATGCCGATATCGTTCTTAAAGCCACACGCGTGGACGGCGTCTACAGCGAAGATCCCGAAAAGAACCCACATGCCACTCTCTATCGCGAACTCGATTACGATACCGTCATCGAACGCAATCTCAAAGTTATGGACTCAACAGCCATCGCACAATGCAGGACGCATCAGTTGCCGATCTTGATTTTCAATTTCAAGAAAGAGGGCAACATCGTCAAAGCCGTCAGCGGCCAAAAAGTTGGGACCCGTATCAGTCCTCGGACTGCGTCTGGCGAACGCATTCTCGTGAATGCAACGTGACTAATAGCTACTTGAACCACCCTCCGACCATTCTCTTTCCCATTTAGGAGTATTGCAATATGAGTGTCGAAGACATCTTGATGGATACAGAAGACCGCATGGACAAAGCTCTTGGCGTGCTCAAAAGCAACTTGGCTGGTATTCGCACAGGGCGAGCAACTCCAGGGTTACTCGATTCGGTAAAGGTGACCATTTACGGTTCGCAAACCCCCTTAAAACAATTGGCTAGCGTCGGAGCACCCGAGCCGCAACAGTTGGTCATTCGCCCGTTCGATTCCAGCACCATCAAAGAGATCGAAAAGGCAATTGTTGCAAGCGAGCTTGGACTCAATCCTCAAAGCGATGGCCGCATCATCCGGATCAATATCCCTCCGCTAAGCACCGACGTTCGCAAGAAATTGGTCGCGCGTATCAAGGACCTCTCCGAAGAAAGTCGAGTCTCGATTCGAAACGTCCGTCGTGATTCGAACAAAGCCATCGATACCGAGGAAAAAGAAAAGCTCATTAGCGAAGACGACCGAGACAAGGCAAAGGAAGCCGTTCAGGAGCTAACCAAGAAGTTTGAAAGCTCGGTTACCGATCTGGCAAGGAACCGTGAAACCGATGTCATGGACGAGTAGAGATCGTTGAATCATATCCTTGGGCGACCCATCGTTGACCCCCGACCCTAGACGACGGCTGAACACGGCTCAACTGTCCGGGCGGTTGTTAACTTTTGAAAATATGGGTGGGGCAGATTAAAGTATCTGTCGCGTCCGTTTCCTTTCCCCTCCACAACCGGCCATGCAAACCACCTTCTTGCCTATGTCTATCACCTTCCGTTGTTTTGTTTTTTCGACGATCAGCGCTCTATCGAGCCTCGGATTTGTCAATGCGCTTCCAGCACAAGACAAAGACGTACCCGGCAAAGAAATTCTAAAAGCTCCTCTGCGGCCTAAGCGACCGGACTTCAAGCCTGCAAAGCTACCACTCGAATTCTTTGAGGGGGAACGCATTGCCTTGGTCGGGAACTCAACCGCGGAAAAAATGAATTTGTACGGTCATTTCGAAACGCGACTGCATCTTCGATTCCCAGAAAAAAAACTTGTTGTTCGCAATTTTGGTAGGCCCGCCGACGAGGTAGGCAGTCGTCAGCGACCAGGCAACTACGATTTGCTCGACGACCCTCTTTACAGTTTTTCGCCCGATACCGTCTTTTGTTTCTTTGGCTTCAATGAGTCGTACGCGGGTCCCGAGGGAGTCGATGGTTTTAAACGCGGATACCTGTCATTCTTGCAGCAGTTTTCCGAACGCTACACACGCGATGAATCCGGCAGCAAAGTTCGATTCGTCCTCGTTACTCCCGCTGCATTCGAAAACACCAACGATCCACTTCTGCCAGATGCCGACGCCATCAACAAGAACTTGATCCTTTATGCCGATGCTGTTCAGCAGGTTGGAAAAGAAACCAACTGGAGCGTTGTCGATCTCTTCAAGGGTACTAAACAACGCTATGACGCTCAACCGAAATGCCAGTTCACTCTTGCCGGATTCGCGTGCAACGAACAAGGCGATGCCGTACTCGGCGAACTGTTGGATGAAGGCCTATTCGGAAAGACGAACGGTACCGCTCCCAAAGAACTCTTTGCAAAAGTAAAAGCCGCTGTTGTCGACAAGAGTTGGGTTCATTCCCAAGACTACCGCATGCTCAATGGTTGGTATGTGTATGGAGGTCGCCGCACCTGGGACCATGAGACATTTCCTAACGAGTACCTCAAGATTCGGCAAATGGCCGCCTTGCGAGACGCTTTCATTTGGGAGCTGGCAGCCGGAAAAACACCTGCTCCGGTCGACGACGAAAAGACCAATCCTCTCGTTGATCCTGCAACTCGCTTTGGCGTCCCAATCCAAAAGTATTCGGAGCCTGCTGAACTTAAGTACATGAATCCAAGTGAATTTATCGCAGCGACAGAAGTTGCCGACGGGCTTGAAATCAAGCTCTTTGCAGATGAAAGCAAATTCCCCGAATTGGCTAAACCGGTCCAGCTCAATTTCGACAACAAAGGCCGCCTCTGGGTCTCGTGTATGCCAACCTATCCTCAATGGCGTCCCGGCGACAAAAAGCCCAACGACCGCCTCTTGATTTTTGAAGACACCGATGGTGACGGTACAGCCGACAAATGCAAAACGTTTTACGACAAACTGCATTGCCCCACCGGATTCGAGTTCTTCAACGGCGGAGTGCTCGTAACCGATCAACCTCGACTCATTTGGCTCAAGGACACCGACGGCGACGACAAAGCCGATCAAGTCGTTGAGATCATGGACGGTTGGGGAACGGATGACACTCACCATACGATCGGTGCCTTCGAGTTTTCACATGGCGGCCTAATGCACATGCTGGAGGGTGTTGCGATGAGTACCACACTTGAAACGCCCTGGGGCCCGAAGCGTTGGTCGGGGGCGGCCGGCTCATTCGTTTTCGATCCAAAGACCTTTGAGATCAATCGCTTTACGACTCCTGGCTACGGTAATCCATGGTGCATGACGTTCGACCCATGGGGACAAGGAATCGTCGGAGACGGTACCAATGCGCAGCAGCATTGGGCCACCGCGTTGTCAGGCAATCAGATCGGACCACGGCGAGGATTGGACGCGATCTTCGACAACCAGGGAATGCGGCCCGCACTTGGGAACGAATTTATCTATTCCAAACACTTTCCGGATTCATTCCAAGGGCAATTCACTTACGCGTGTGTGATCAACATGAATGGCATGCCTCGATTCCGAATCCGTGATGACGGCGCGGGTTTTGCCGGCGAACGCATCATGAAAGATGACGGAAAGCCAAACGACTTGATCAGTAGCAAGGACAAGAATTTCCGACCAGCTGATCCACAAATTGGTCCGGATGGGGCGCTATGGTTTGGAGATTGGTGCAACGCGCTTATCGGTCACATGCAGTATTCTCAGCGCGACCCCAATCGCGATCACGTTCGCGGACGCGTCTATCGACTGGTGGCCAAGGACCGACCGTTCGTCAAACCAACCATTCAATTTGGAAAAAAGGAGACCGAGCTGTTGGAACAATTGCGAGTCTACGAACCGCGAACACGTTACCGCATCCGTCGCGAACTCGAAGGGCGACCGACCGAAAAAGTTGCGGCTGCCGTCCAAGACTGGGTTTCGAAGATGCCTGCAAATGATCCTGAACGCGAACGGTTGTTAACCGAGGCCCTTTGGATACAGCAAACGCACCATATCGTGGACAATGGATTGATTGCTTCGGTTCTTTCAAGCTCCGATCCGAGAGCCCGGGCAGCGGCGATTCACACGGTTTCGGACTTGATGCGATGGATTCCCAATGCGAGCGAAATCTTCGTCAAGGCATCGACGGATCCTCATCCAAGAGTACGTGCCGAAGCAGCTCGTGCACTGAGCTTCCTGCCGAGTGAAGCCTCTGTCGATGCCCTCATCAATCTAGCCTCAACCGAACAGGACAAATGGTTGCAGTACATTGAGGAACATTCGATTGGAGCGCTTCAACAAACCTGGGAGCCGCTCTATAAAAGCGGTGCCCTGGCTGGCAAGAATCCTGCCGGTCTCGCAGCCATCGAAAAATACTTATCGACCTCAGGTCCAGGAATCGCAGCCGAAAAGCAGATCAAAATCCTTCTGGCGGCTCCGGAGGTGCGCCAACAAGTTGCGAGGAACAACGCCTATGCCGCGTTGGAAAACTTAAGAGGCAAGGCTGACAATGGCAAGGCGGTATTCGCACGTGTCTGTGCCAACTGCCACCAAATTGATGGCAAGGGTTATGCATTTGGTCCCGAGTTAACCAAAGTTGCAACGCGATTGAATCGCCATGACTTGATCGAGTCGATCGTTGAGCCCAGCCTGAAGATGGACCCAAAGTATTTGACTGAGATCATTCGAACAACGGACGATGAAATTGTTACTGGCTTTGTTTCGGCTGAGACGAAAACCGAGTTGACGCTTGCATTGCCCGAGGGCAAGACCCGAACGCTCAAGATTGCGGACATCGAGGAACGCAAGGTGGCCAAGCAGAGCAGCATGCCCGAGAATCTCGGCGCAACCGTAGCCCCAACGGAATTCTTAGACTTGATCGAGTACATGACCACGCTCAAATAGACCTACCTATTCCGACTACCATGTCCGAAAGCGGCGAGTATTCGTTGCGTTGGAAGCATATGATAACGGCATGTTCCAACAACACATGCCATCGCCAACCATTTGTGACCGCGCTCGTGCGGCCAAGGACGCGCGCTTCGACGGGCTATTCTTCACGGCGGTTCGAAGTACGGGCATCTACTGCAGGCCAGTCTGTCCAGCACCAACACCCAAGAGAAGCAATGTCTCGTACTATCCCACCGCTGCAGCAGCCGCTGCGGCCGGTTATCGACCGTGTTTGCGTTGTCGCCCAGAACTATCGCCAGGGACGAATGGTTGGGGAGGGGAACATGCGGTTCAGCGAGCCTTGGCGATGATCGCGGAGGGCGCATTGGATAATATCTCGATCGAGGCACTCGCACAAAAGGTTGGATTGAGTGGACGGCATTTGCGTCGCGTATTCATCGAACAGACTGGGGCAACGCCGATGTCAATGCATACCACGAGACGTTTGCTCCTCGCCAAACAATTGCTGGCAGAGACAACACTACCTATGACGCAAGTCGCGTTCGCAGCTGGCTTCAAAAGTTTGAGGCGATTCAATTCCGTTTTTTCGGAAGGCTGCGGAATGCCTCCAACGGCGATTCGAAGATTGCGGACGATGGTACCTACCGGAGCAATTAAACTTCGACTTGCATATCGCCCTCCGCTGGACTTTCCTCTGATGCTTGCGTTTTTCGCCAAGCGAATCATTCCTGGTATCGAGCGCGTCAACGTCGATAGTTATGAGCGAGTTGTGGGAATGGCCTCTGCATCGACATGGATTTGCGTTTCGGAAAACAAACAAAAACCCGAACTCATTTTGGAAATATCCGACACTGACCCGCGCTCCATTCCTAACATCGTGCGTCGAGTTCGTCGACTGTTTGACTTGGATGCCGACCTAGCTGCGGTGCATGAGGTATTGAATCAGGAACCGATATTAGCCAATGCGATTTCCAAGCGGCCTGGATTGCGTGTGCCGGGCGGTTGGGACGGGTTTGAAGTAGCCGTCCGGGCTGTGCTTGGTCAGCAGATAAGTGTGGCCGGAGCGACGACTTTGGCGCATCGACTTGTTAGTACTTATGGTGAACCTCGCACGAGTCTCCGACCTGGCTTAGATCGTGTTTTTCCGTTACCCGAAAGTATTATCGATGCGCCTTTGGAGAAGTTGGGACTAACCAAGGCCCGTGCAGCCACGCTTCGGTCATTGGCCGTAGCTTGTACGGAGAAACGGATTGGATTTCAAACGGGCCAAAAGCTCGGTGAGTTCGTGGACAGCTTTACCGCTCTGCCTGGCATTGGTCCTTGGACCGCACAATATTTTGCCATGAGAGCCCTGAGCCATCCTGATGCGTTTCCGGCTGGGGATCTGATTCTTCAACAAGTGCTTGGTCAGAGCAAACGCTTAAGTCTACGGGAAACGGAAGCGCGTTCACAGGCTTGGCGGCCGTGGCGGGCCTACGCAGTCCTCCACCTTTGGCACTTATCTGGTGAGAAAACCCAAGGAGATTAGTTGTGTGGTTTGATGAATTCAAGACACCGATCGGTTTGCTCAAAATTGCAGTCGATCCAACGGGTCTGCGTTATGTGATGTTCGAACAGAACAAGCATGAACCGCCCGGTCATGGCGACTGGCGGCGCGATAAGAACATGACCCGTGAAGCACGCGAGCAACTTCTTCAATACTTTTCTGGTGAACGAAGAGTATTCGACCTAAAAATGAGTTTGGTCGGGACGGTTTTTCAGCGGCAGACTTGGAATTCGCTAGCATGCATTCCGTATGGGATAACTTGGAGCTATGCCGAACTCGCGAAAAAGGTCGGTTCCCCTAAAGCAGTTCGGGCGATCGGAGCTACCAACGGACGAAACCCGATCCCTATCATTTTGCCCTGCCATCGAGTGATAGGCAGCAACGGAGCGCTAACCGGTTTTGGCGGCGGCCTGCCGATCAAGAAATGGC
The DNA here is from genome assembly GCA_031361585.1 of Pirellula sp. Taxonomy (GTDB): domain Bacteria; phylum Planctomycetota; class Planctomycetia; order Pirellulales; family Pirellulaceae; genus JBKCUI01. The sequence continues at coordinate 8,163 of JANLRK010000232.1, forward strand.
TTCTGGACCACGAGGCGATGTGTGACGAATCGTAGTCTTTGTCCTCAACGGTTCTCGCCCCTGCATCGGCGGGCGGTTTTTGATCGTTTATGAAGCACAGGGTGTCGGCTATTCACTGACGCAAAAAAATGGATTTCAAGTGGTATGCCCGCCGAATTTCGACACTTGCCCTGGTAGGATATCTAGCGAGTGTAGCGAGTTATTTCCTGCAATATATGATTCTCAGTTAGCCAACCGACTTTATGACCAACCCAACGCTCGAAGCGATCAACATACGCAAGGTTTACCAGACACTCACGGAGGAGATCGTGGTGTTGGAGAGCATTTCGTTCTCGATGAACGCCGGCGAAAATTTAGCCATCGAGGGACCAAGTGGCTCGGGTAAGTCAACGTTGTTGCAAATCCTTGGTACGCTCGATGCCCCAACGAGCGGAATCGTGCGCATCGGTGGCCAAGACCCTTATCAATTGAATGAAAATCAGCAAGCCAAATTCCGAAACGAACGCATTGGATTTATTTTCCAGGACCATCATTTACTGCCGCAGTGGAATGTCTTGGAGAACACATTGCTTCCGGCCTTGGCCACCGGCAAGCCATCGCAAGAGGTTCGCAATCGAGCCATATCCTTGTTAGAGCGAGTTGGGCTCAAGGATCGCATGACGCATTTGCCCAGCCAACTCTCGGGCGGTGAACGCGAGAGGGTCGCGGTCGCACGCGCGCTGGTGCTCAAGCCAATGATTGTGTTAGCGGACGAACCGACTGGCAACTTAGATCAGCAGTCGGCTGAAAACGTTGCCAGGTTGCTATTGGAAGTACCAAAAGAAGAAAACACGGTTCTCATTGTGGTGACACATTCCGCATCATTGGCCGCACAGATGCATAAGCGCTACGAGCTCAAGAATCGGCAACTGAATCAGGTTGCATAGTGTGGCACGGTGGTCCCCACAGTGATAAAATTCAAATCGCGGTTTGTAAATTTTTTTGAATAGTCTTTTTAGAATGCGAATCACGGTGGAGGACCACCGTGCCACACTGATTGATTGTGACTCAAGATAAGGTCGTATGGAATGTGTTCGATCCGGAGGCCGAGTGGCAAGAGACGGTTCGTTATCTGCCCCATCGCGATCAAAGCAATGCGTTGACATTTGTCACGTTCCGCCTTGCGGATTCTATGCCAAAAGAGGTTTTGGAACTCTGGCAGTCGGAAGTCCGTGATTGGCTCAATAGAAATGGGTTAGCATTGCGATCCGTGAATGATGTTCTCGAATCGAATACCGTACCTGCAGAAACAAAACGACTGCTTCGCAAGCATCGCGACCGTCGATGGCATGACCATTTGGATGCATGTCACGGCGAATGTCTCTTGAGACAGACAGCGGTGGCAGCAGAGGTTGCGAAATCAATCTTGCATTTCGACGGCCAAAGGTATGACGTCGAGCGCTTTGTCATCATGCCCAACCATGTCCACGTACTAATTCAATGCAAAACAGAATTCGATCTGCGAAAGCAGTTTCGCGAAATTCAGCGGTACTCGGCAAGGCAAATCAATAAAGTACTTGC
>JANLRK010000663.1:0-8424 GCA_031361585.1 Pirellula sp.
GTGACGTAATCCCATGTCCCGCGCGAGACCCCGGCGGGCAACTGCCACGACGCTCGCGTTTGCTTGTTGGATCGATTTGCAGAGTGGACCATGCCCTTTAAATTAGTTCCTTGATGGGCTCGACCATGGACAGACCGCCAACCCCAAGGGAGCCGATCTTCAAAAAATTGCGACGACGCAAGCGGTCACAAAATGGATTGCAAGACCGGCCATGAATAGAAAACATCAATTCAAATTCCAGAGGATTGGACAAGGTGGGGTTATGGCAGGATTTGATCTTGGCAACATTAGGTCGCTTTGTCAAACAAGGGAATTGAAATTTTACCCTATTTTGAATAAGTCGATCGTAAGCGAATACGCAGATGCGTCGGCTCGAAAATACCGCAGGCTCGTCCTGCTGGATTATTCTGCTTCCCGGCCAAAAAATTATACAGAACTAAAGGATTGCTGGACGACCGACTCGAGCGAATCGTCAAAGTCCATTTCATTACTTAATTGGCCGAAAACCCTGGATTCGGCCTCGGGGAGCGAGGCCCATGACATCAATTGGAAGATCCAATTGATGGATGCCCACGTTACCTGCTGCGTCGTGCGCCTCCATTTTTAAATAAATCGAAGTAGGGAGGCTTGGGTCCGCCGGCCAAACGTACCGCCCGTTGTTCCGAATTCCCGAGGCGAGGATTGACCACGGGCCATTGGGTGTTTGCGAATAGGAAAGTGTGATTGGCCGATCGGGAAAATAGTCATCGTTAGCAACATACTCGATGATCAAAGAACCAAGTTCCTTCCCTTTGCCATACAACGCACTGACCATTCTGGCTTGGGGTTGTTGTATGTCAACATGAATCCAGGCATCTGCGTTGTCTCCGTTTCGAGGCCGGTTGGATGCCAGCCCGTTGGTTCCAACGATCACCATGCGGAATCCAAACAAACCTTCGGATTCAACCTCAATGTCGAATGGACTGGCCCGATCGGGATCTTGCCCCCACATCTGCCATGTTTGTCCTTCGTCAGACGTCCCCCATAGCTCCACATTTGAAACGGGTGAATCGGCATCGTTCTCAATATTGTAGTCGAGGCTGAATGCTTTACTGTTGCTGTACAGCGGCTTGATATCCTTACGGAAAGAAGTTTGCCCTGGAATGCGTACTACCTTGGGCTCGATCTCGACTGGAACACTTGGAGTTACCAGGGACTGTTCCGTTCGCTTGCCTGCTAGGCTCATTGGCCCGGGGGTCTTCAATTGTTCGAACTCCTCTTCCGTCAATGTACGAACCGGAAGTTTGCTTGGTCGCTCATCGTTCTTTGGCAAAGGCCTATTCTCAAATGAGACCGATCTGTCTGTTTTTGCATTGGGAATTGTCGGAAACGGCTGATTTTCAGTTGCCCCAACTTGAAGTGGGGTTCGCGTGGTATCGAAGGATTGTGGATTGGCAGACTGAAATGCGATAAATTTGCTTTGCTGCTCGATCAATTGCAGCTGCGCTGCTGCGAGCTGATCCAACTTCGGTGACGAACGAGCTGCACCGAGTACCTCCACTTTTGGGAATGAATCGGCCACGCCGCTTCCAATCGGAGCGTTACCTGCTGGTGGAGCCATGGTCGGAGTGGAGGCTGCCGGTGCGTTTGCAATGGTCCGGTTGGAGTCGCCAATGTCTCGCGTCTTGCCACTTGCAAATTGCATATTACCGCTGGCTGACGCAGATCGCGGAAGCTGTGGTAGTTTAGTGACCTCGACTGGATTGCCGGCCTTGTCTTTAGCGGTAAGTCGAACAACAAGCTGGCGTGTGCCGCTGGGAATGCTCCAAGAACCACTTCCGAACCATTCGAGCGGATTTTGACCTGGACTCAATTCAACCGGAATTTCGCGCCATTGCGAAAGCCCTTCGGTTTGATAAGCCAGCTGGATCGACGAAACATCAATCGCAGCATCGGAAATCTCAAATTCCGCTTGCATGACTCCGCGTTGATCGATATCGACCACGAGCTTTGCATCTGGCTTCGTGGTATCGACAGCGACTCGCAATGGTTCACCAGGATTGTCAAAACTGCGACCTTGACTGTCGAGCGTCTTGAGTCGAAATTGATATTCACCATCGACCTTGGCCTTGAAATGAAACTGCTTTGTCCTGACGTCGCCGCTCGAGTACAGCATCCAAGATCTGCCACCATTTTCCGAGAATTCCAACTGAATTTCGCGAGGAGTTTGGCCAGTCACCTCGACGTTAAAAGGTATGACAAAATCCAATCGCGGCCAATGAACCACAGGATCATCGCTTGTACTCGATCCGCGCTCGGATTGAGCCATCGATGAAACAGACGGACCTGCGAAAAGAGCTAGTCCAACCACAAACGATTGAAAAAACCTCCGATGAGCACTAGCTTTCAAGCGATGCTCGTCAGCGGGCTGATAGCGTATCTTTTTATCTCTTTTTGTTTTAATCATAAATGGCTATCGGTTTTGAGTTCCATTCAAGTCGTTCGCAACACGTTCGGGGCGTGCGCTGTCCAGCACGTGTGAGTAGAACGCGCTGTTCTGAGTAAACTCGTCATAGTTTGCTTTGGTTTCAAAAAGGAAAACACGATTGGTACCTTCTTGAATACAACCGAACTCGCACTTGCCATCATGCAGTTCTCCAGCTTTGCAGAAGTGGACAATATCGAACCCGCTCAAACATGGGGTGAAGCGATCCGGCTCACGAAGCAATAGTTGCCTCGCTCGCTCGCTTGCGCAGTGATAGACCCGACCACGATGTCGTACCGCGAACGACTTCGCACCCTCAACCCAACCCTTGGTGTTTGGCTCTTTGAGCGATTCGATTAGCGTCACTGGACAAAAGCCACCGAGCCCAATCGTCTCGGCATCGACTTGTTGAGATGCGATTGGATTGTTTTGTTGGGCCAACTGTGGATTGGGTTGTGACTGTTGAAGTTGGATTTCGCGTTGCGAGCTAATGGTTTGTGCGATAACCGGCTGAACAGGTTGGTTGGAACCCGGTTCGCTTAAAAACTGATGTGGACTTGCTTTAGCCGGAAGTATTTGTTGGCCTGCACTCGCGGGCACTGGCGGGACCACGATGGGCTGCTGGACGACGTAGGGGTTCTCAATCACTCGAGAGTTTGGCAATGCGGTTCCTGATGAAGACGGTGCAGAAACATTGCCAGGTGTTGCGTCCGGCTTGTTTGTCCAGGAGGCCGCCTGCGTTCGCACCGAATGACCAGCATTGCCTGCATGGATCGGCTTTTCGGATTGGATTTGTGGCGTATGAGCAGCTAACGCACGGTCTTGACGTTTTTCTTTCGCACGAGCAGTAGAGTTGCGTTCGACTGTCCAATCTCGATGTCGCAATGCGATTCGTTCTATGGTCTTGCAATAAACAGCCGGGTCGGCATTGCTAACACCTCGATAGATCTCGTCACCATTTGGAAAAAGGTAGATGTCGGTTGGCCAGCGCGTCACTTGGAATTTTTGAGCAAGGTCTCGCCGCCGATCCGCATTGATCTTCACCGGAACCAAGTGCTCGTTCATTTTGGAAACCAACGCAGGGTCGTGAAACGTCTTTTTGTCAAGCAATTTGCAAGGTGGACAATAGTCGCCGTAGAAATGGAGCAGGACAATGCTGTTTGTCGTGGCCGCACGTTGGACTGCTGCCTCGTAATCTTCGGTCCACGCAATCTCGCGCTCGATGGCAAACGCGATCCCGGGGGTACACCATGCCATTAAGGTTAGCAGCAGCATAGCCGAAATCGTTTTTGGCATAAAACCAGCAAGTATAAACTGTTTGAACATTGGGAGTCCCTTATTCGCGCAGCCTCCCTCGGTCAAAATGCCGAACGAGCCGTCGTATCAGTCGCATCGGTTGCAACGGTTATGCGAGTTTACTGGAAATACATAAAACGACAAAAAAGGTCGAATGTCGGAGATATAGCGATTTTCCGCTTGACATGCTGGGAAGCAGACGGCAAACTTTAAACCAAAGCGATGGATTCGACGGAGACTTGATAGCTTTCTCCACTGCCCTACCCACAAGGTACACCCTACCTGCAAGGTACACAGGCAATCCACCCGCTGTCGCCAAGTGTCATCCACGGAAAGTTTTCGGTTGCACACGTTTGTGTAATCTTCCTCCCGATTGCCTACTTGATTGACCGGTGAGATCACCGATGTTTCATGTAGCGGATGCCATAGCAGTTATCTGCTAGCAAAAAACCAATTTGCAGTTTTGCAATTTTCACTCGGCCAATTTCGCCCGAATTGCGTGTTGTCGCCGCGAGTGGAAACGATCGATTGTTTCGGATGGGATTTGATTTGGCGAGCTAAGTCGCTCGCTTCATTTTGCTCCCACCGATTTGTGTTCCGTATTAGACCCTCTAGTCCTCTGTTGCCTCTTCTCGTCGTTACTACCAATTGGATTTGGGGTCGTGAAGCGGTCGCAAACTGTTTTCCTGTTTGGATATTGCATTTATGCCCAAGAAGAAGCGATTTCGGTCCCATTTCCAAGGTGATAATCCAGGTAGTGCTCCCGGACCCGGGGGCTCAGCCTCGCGGCCTCGGCTAAAAAAACCACGCCGTCGATATGGTCCGAATTACCAACAAGCGTTTGCGAATCCCGAAGATGCGCCGGGCGAAAACGCAGTCAATGAAGATGGCGAAGCGATTGTGACCGAAGACGGCGAAGCGCCCGCCGAGGAGCCAGGTCAAGAGTTCTTTGGCTTACTGGAAATGCATCCCAATGGCTACGGCTTCCTTAGGTCCCCCTCCAGCAATTACTCGCGTGAAAGAACCGATCCATTCGTGCCCGGAACGATGATCGAAAAGTTTCGATTGCGTCAGGGGCTTAAGATCCGCGCGATCATGCAACAGACCCGCCGCTCCCAAGGGCCAAGAGTCAAAGAAATTATCGATGTCGAAGGCATGAAGCCTGAGGATTACGTCAACGTAAAGGCCTTCGATACTTTGACAGCCATCAATCCAGAACGCTGGCTTAAATTGGAAATCGGTGCGCAACCGATTACCAATCGAGTTATCGATTTGTTGGCTCCGCTCGGACGAGGCCAACGCGCGTTGATTGTGTCCCCCCCTCGCTCGGGCAAAACAATCATGCTTCAGTCGATCTCCAAAGGGATCGCCTTAAATTATCCTGAAGTCGAATTGATCGTTCTTTTGATCGACGAACGACCCGAGGAAGTAACCGACATGCGCCGAAATATCGACCGTGGCGAAGTCATTTCAAGCAGTCTCGACGAAGACGTGGATTCGCATGTGCGACTGAGCCAATTGGTGGTAGACCGTTGCCGAAGACTTGCCGAAATGGGCAAGGATGTGTTCTTGCTGATGGATTCGATCACTCGCTTGGCTCGCGCATTCAATAAGTGGGTCGGCAACAGCGGGGCAACGATGTCAGGTGGTGTGAACATCAAAGCCATGGACATACCAAAGAAACTCTTTGCCACAGCCAGATGCTTTGCCGAAGGTGGATCGCTCACGATCGTCGGCACAGCCTTGATCGACACCGGGTCGCGAATGGACGAACTCATTTTCCAAGAGTTCAAGGGAACCGGAAATATGGAACTCGTGCTAGATCGAAAACTAGCCGAACGACGTGTTTGGCCTGCCATCGATATCACCCAGTCCGGAACGCGCCGCGAAGAGCTCTTGCACGATCCAGATACCTACCATGCGGTGACCATGATCCGGCGAACGCTCAACTCGATGCACCCAGTGGAAGCGATGGAACAGTTGACAAAGCAACTATCACGCTTCCAAAGCAACGCCGAGTTTTTGAAACTCATTGCCAACGCCAAAAACATGGACTAACCCATTGTAGCACGGCACTCCGTGCCTTGATTCTCGGCCGTGATTCTCGGCCGTGATTCTCGGCCGTGATTCTCGGCCGTGATTCTCGGCCGTGATTCTCGGCCGTGATTCTCGCCCTTGCTTCTCGACACAGATGTGCCCTTGCTTCCCGACACAGAGTGTCGAACTACTCTAGTCAATCTACACTACCCCTACCTATCCAATTGGAATGTCCTTAAAAAGCGACGAGCGATTCCCAAAGTCCGTTCGCTTGGTCAGTCCATTGGACTTCGACCGTGTATTCCATGAGGGCATTGTCGCCAGCGATTCGGTTTTGGTAGTGCATGCTGTTCGGGGCAAACAGACTTGGACTCGCATCGGTTTGAGCGTTTCGAAACGCGTCGGAAATTCACCGATTCGAAATCGATGGAAGCGATTGATTCGCGAGGCGTTTCGGCGTCAGAAGGTCGAATTGCCAATCGGAATCGACATGGTAGTTCGCCCAAAACGCGGAGCCGTGCCCGACCAAGACCTGATATTCAAGTCTCTCCTGAAACTTGCCCTTCAACTCGACCGCAAACTGAAAGCATAGTGTGGCACAGTGGTCTCCACCGTGTTCGTTCAAGTAGCTTCCTATCTCCGAGACGAAGAAATCAGTGTAGCTTCCTATCTCCGACACAAAGAAAACCGCCTCGGAGATGCGGATCTACGTAATCAAGTTACTTCGTGGTCGAGTACCATTCCCGGCCACTCTGCCCGCGATTCGAAGTGCAAACCCACCATTGCCAAAAGTGGATCAATCGTCTCCGCTTGGATCTGGTGCGGGGGAGACCAATCGAACCACTCGTAGCCTTCGTGCTCCGTCGTCACGATTGGCTTGTCATGGACGAGAAACCCTAAATAGATAGTTAGTTCCTTCCACTGCTTTTTGCCTGCGTTCCTTTTGTACGAAACCCAATATCGGTTTTCAAAAACAAAGCTTGGATCGAGCCATACGTCGGAGGCTTGCAGTCCGGTTTCTTCGCTCAGTTCACGCAATGCCGCTTGTTCTTTCGTTTCACCCCGATCCAGGTGCCCCTTGGGTAAATCCCATCGGATGCTATGCTTCATTAGCAAAAATTGAAGTCGTTTTTGTTTTCGAAAAAGCAGAAAACCGCTTGAAAATACCTCGGGTTCCATGACTAATAGTGCGCCGACAGGGATTGAATGAAAAACTCTAACATGCTGAGCGATAAACGCACATGAAGATATACACGAAAACGGGCGACGCGGGTACGACCGGTTTGTTTGGCGGACCGCGAGTTGCAAAAGATGATCCTCGCATTTGTGCCTATGGATCGGTGGATGAACTCAATGCCGTCATTGGGATTGCACGCGCGACATCGTTGGGGGACAAGCTGGACTCGATCCTCAGCTCGGTGCAGCACCATCTCTTTTCGATGGGGGCCGAATTGGCTACCCCCAATCCCGAAGAGCATGGCCTCAAATGGGCCGGCGGTTCCCATGTCGAACAAATGGAGAAATGGATCGATGAATTGGAAACCAGTCTCAAACCTCTTCGAAATTTTATTTTGCCAGGCGGTAGCACCCAAGCGGCGCATCTGCATGTAGCACGAACCGTTTGTCGCCGAACCGAACGGGAAATAGTTAGCTTTTCTCGAGATCGAAGTGTTAGCGATGCATCGCATATCGTGGTATTCTTGAACCGACTAAGCGACTTGTTGTTCGTGATGGCTCGATTTGCCAATCACCAAGTCGGCGTGGTCGACGTCAATTGGGAAAGCCCAAGGAAATAAGGATGCTTCACGGATGGCAACGCAAATAGCGGTTATTGACTTCGAAACGGCAAACAGTCGATCCAGTTCGGCCTGCCAATTGGGATTGGTTCGCTTAGAAGATTGGCAGATCGTTGAGGAGAGGGAATGGTTGATTCGGCCACAGCGATTGTTTTTCTCTCCGCAGTGTGTGCGAGTGCATGGCATTACGGCACGGGATTGTTTGACTAGCCCGGAATGGGATCGCGTCTGGGATGAGCTGCATCCGTTGATCAATGGCTGCGTCATCATCGCTCACAATGTCGGCTTTGACGCAGCGGTGTTGCAGGGGACTTGTCAACTTTACGACATCGCCGTGCCACAATTTGATTTGCAGTGTACGCGACTGATCGCCAAGCGAACTTGGCCAGGTCAAAGCGGCTACGGCCTAGCCGCTATTTCGGAACGACTTGGTATTCAGTTCCGACACCACAACGCATTGGAGGATGCTAGGGCATGTGCGCAGATTGCAATTGCGGCTGCGGGCAAATTGAATGCAGTGGACCTCGAGGGGCTGGAGGAAAAGTTAGGCTTAACGCGTGGTCGCATTTGGGTAGACCAAGTTCGTCAACCGAGAACCGTACGCCGCACACGCATTGAGTCCGTGGCCGAGCCTCAAGCAAGATACCAACCCAAATTGTTTCGCACCGATGGCACGCCATCGCGAGCGGATCAGATTCGCCGAACACGATTGCGAGCCGACGCGATCTTAGCGAGTTGTGAAGACGTCAGGCCGTTGGCTGGCAAGCACGTTGTGTTGATGCATACCTTATTGGGATTAGATCGAGACGACTCTGTTTCGTTTTTGACCAA
>JANLRK010000318.1:0-3925 GCA_031361585.1 Pirellula sp.
AACGGTTTAGATACCACCCATCTACGAAGGTACGCCAAGTCGATTGCTTGCAATGATTCTACGCGATTTCGAAAATTTCCTGTGTCCCCCTGTTTCTCCCTCCCCCTGTTTCTCCCTGTTTCCCCTGTTTCTGTTTCCCTGTTTCCAACCGATGTCCTGTGCCCCCCTGTTTCCCCCTGTTTCCTGACAAGAGTATGATTTTCCGAGCCTATGCCTCAAGAAATCCCGGGGTTTGGGGCGGGCCCCAAGGAGCGTTGGTGGCACTGCGTCAAAACAACGGAAATCGCAAATTTACAATTTTTGCGATTCTGCTATTGCCAAGAATTAAGACCGTCGCTGACCCCGGGACCCCGTCCTCTTCGTCCCTGACCCCGGGACCCCGTCCTCTTGCAAGTTTAGCGACCTGCGGCTAACGCCTTGCTGCTGATGAACAAGCCAAGAATTTTGCTGACGCGCAGCCATAGGAAGGCGCCTCCGCGCGTGGAGAAGCTACAATAAGCCCACCTCTTTTTGACGACTGCAGCAACAACAAAATAATCCTCCGGGGACTGGAAGTAGTTCATGCTAAAGTTTTTTTCAAGTTGGCGGATTTCCTTGAAGTTGGCAATTTTTTTTTGTTCCAGACGACTCAAGTAGCCCTTTGCCAGGATAAAATTGCCACTTCCATAATTGCTGATGTCGAAGCCAGCGCGTTGTCGGTCGGCGTCGATATCGAGAAGCTTGGGAAAGCGACTGCAGCGCTTCAATCGCTTGTTGACGACCAGAAGATCGCTGGCGCTGTGATGATGGTGTCGCGTCGAGGTAAGACCGTTCTGGCGGATACTGTTGGATTCGGACGCGTTGAGCCCAAGCAATCCATGCAGCTTGATTCGATCTTCCGTATCTATTCTATGACCAAGGCGATTACCAGCGTTGCGGCTATGCAATTAGTGGAACAAGGCAAGCTCGCACTGGATGATCCCCTATCAAAGCACTTGCCTGAGTTTGCGACCCTCCAAGTCGAATCCGATACGCAATCAGCGGGCCCGACGGTTCGCGATTTGTTGACGCATACATCTGGATTCACTTACGGCATCTTTGGGGACACTTCGATCGATCGCAAATATCGAAGTTCAGGAATACTCTCACGCAACGATTCCAACCAAGTCTTGGTCGAGAAATTGAGCAAGATCCCGCTCCAGCACAAACCCGCGACAAAATTTTTATATAGCGTTTCGTCTGACGTACTGGGGCGATTGATTGAAGTCGTTTCCGGAAATTCCCTTGAGGTGCAGTTCTCAAAGAACGTTTTCGTTCCACTGGGAATGAAGGATACAGGGTTTTACGTTCCCGCGGAAAAGGCGTCTCGATTCGTCGATAACTTTGGGCCCAAAGAAACGCGAGGGTTGAAAACGGTTGAACTCGCCTCCTCAAGCCCTTTCCTTGGTAAGCCGGCCTTTCAATCAGGCGGAGGTGGATTGGTGTCGACCGCAGGCGACTACATGCGTTTTTGCAACATGCTTTGTGGACTCGGCGAATTCGATGGCGTTCGATTGTTGACAGCCAAAACAGTCGGTGAAATGAGTCGCAATCAATTGCCCCCACTTGCCTATCCGATTGCAATGAATGGATTGGCACGTCAAGGGGTTGGCTTTGGACTAGGGTTCTCCGTAGTTGTCGAACCTATTTCCGGTTTTGAATATGTTCCACAAGGTGAGTACGGATGGGGCGGTGCGGCGTCGACTCACTTTTGGATATCACCCCAACATGAATTGGCAGTTGTCGTGCTTTCGCAAATGATGCCGTTCACCTTTCAATGCGAGTCCGCCGTGAAACCCCTCATTTATGAAGCCATAAAATAGGGTCGTTGGCAAACAGAGTGGCACGGCGGTCTCCGCCGTGATTTCTCGGTCGGGACGACCGAGCCATCCACGGCTACCCAAAAATGCAACATGGACACAGCGCTAGGTTTTTTCGCCATACTCTCGGACGGTGTCGATGCCTGGTTGTGGAACCGGGTACTTGCCGTTCTTGTCCGCTAGCACCGGCGCGGGGCTATTGTAGGTCATGTTCTCGATTCCTGGCGCGAATTCGTGTTCGCAGTTGAGCATCTGATCATACGTGACCTCAACGCCTGTATGAGCGGCCATGCGCCCCATGCTGGTTACCACGGAAGCCTGAACACCGCGTTCCACTTCGTTATATGGCTCGTTGTCGCGGATGGCGGCAATGAGATGATCCCATTCGAGCTGATACGGACTTTTCTCGGGCTGCGGAAACTGCCATTGCAGATTCGCTTTTGCGAAGGACTGGCCGCTATAGATTTTGCATTTTGCAGGTGAATGGGATGACGTTGAAATGACAGCCGCTCCTTTTGTGCCGTGAGCGTAGCTTGCAAACTCATCCTTGCAGCCTGGAATCGTTCGGCCATTGACCATCAACTTGGCACCGTCGTCGAAGGTATATTCGATCGAATACGTATCGAAGTTCTGATCGACGCAATCGTTCCGATAGTGACGACCTCCACTCGCGATGGCTTTTACAGGCCACGCGTCTTTCATCCAGCAGCATTCATCAATATTGTGAATGAGAAAATCGCTAACCGCACCGCCGCTCGCCCATAGGAAGGCGTGGAATCGGTTGATTTGATACATCAGTTCGCTCATGTCTTCCGGCTTCTTTTGGGTCGCCGCTGAGCCTGTCTCGCCGGCCATTCGGTACGCTCGCATTAGCATGATGTCGCCAATTTCACCATCTTTGATGCGACGAAACAATTCGTGCCGGGCTTCGCAGTGACGGCACATCAGACCAACCCCAACCTTGAGTCCTTTTGCGACCGATAGTTTTGCAAGATTCAACATCTTGCGACTTGTTGGCCCGTCGGCAGTGACTGGCTTTTCCATGAAGACGTTTAGGCCTTTGGAAATTGCATACTCAAATTGAACCCAACGAAACGCGCAAGGAGTTGCCATGACAACCACATCTCCAGGACGTAGACAGTCCATCGCCTTTTTATAAGCATCGAACGATACGAATTGCTTGTCCGGAGAAACCTTAACTTTGTCAGGGAACTGCTTGTTCAAGCTTTCGTAGCAACTCTTGAGTTTGTAGTCGAACACGTCGGCCATGGCAACCAACTCGATTGGCCCGTTGTTGACGGTCAGGCAATTCGCGGCAGCCCCTGAACCTCGTCCGCCACATCCAACGAGTGCCACGCGGATCGTATTGTCCTCGCCAGCATGTACGCTTCGGGAGAGATTTGAAGCCAACACGCCGGCGGTCGCGGCAACGCTGGTGCTTTTTAAGAAGGAGCGACGACTTGCATCATTCGACGGAATGGACTCTTGGTGTGACATGGTTTACTCCTGGTTAGGATATCGAAAGGAAGGATGGGCGAATGTGATTTGTTGCTAACGTTCAAGTGGAACAGCGCGTTCTTTCATGATCGGTTCGGACGCTTCCCAGACGGCTTTCTTTTCTTCATCGTTCGGTTCTTGCAGTGGACGAACAACGCGAAAACCCACATGCAAAGCGTCTGTAAGATACCAGATACTCACAGGTATCTGGGGGTCTTGTAAAATCCAATCCTCGGTCGAACCCTCACGTGCCGCGCTACGACATTCTGCGGCAGATTTATCCCAACCGCCGCCTCGAACTGTGCGTGGGTATAGCGTCTTTGGAATCAAGAGTGGATTGACTGTTTTGAGAAGGTCAACAGGATAGCCTTCAGGTACGTACTGATCGAGCACCCATTCGGCGACATTGCCATGCATATCATGTAAACCCCAAGGATTAGGTTTCTTTTCACCGACTTTGTGATATCCCTCGCCGGCATTGGCATCGAACCAAGCATACTCATCCAATTTGCTGGCATCGTCATCATAAGAAAAGGCAGTTGTTGTGCCAGCTCGGCAAGCGTATTCCCATTCGGCTTCGGTCGGCAATC